>CAMLIT010000050.1 GCA_946480295.1 uncultured Gemmatimonadota bacterium | reverse complement strand
GGGCCGCGGCGCGAGCCGCCGCGGCCCGCCGCCGCATCACGCGTGCGGCGCCCAGCTCTTCTCCCCCTTGTGGTACGGCACACACGGGTCGTACCGCCCCGGCGTCTCCGCGTACCGCTGCGCCTTCGTGCAGCCGATCTCCGAGGTGAAGTAGCCGAGCAGCGTCAGCTCCTTCATCATCCGGAAGTAGTGCGCCGGCGCGTCGGCGCTCACCCGCGGCAGGGTGTCCCCGGCGAGGGTGACCCCGCCCTGCTGCTTGCGCTTCTGCGCCGCGTCGCGCGCGTCCATGTAGCGCTTCTGCTCGCGGTCGAGCTGCTCGAGCAGCGTCAGGCGCTGCTTCGGCGTGGCCGACAGGAACGACGCGCCGGTCGCCTTCCGGCACGCGTCGTCGAGCTGCTTCATGCCGTCCCGGAAGACCTTCTGGTCGCGCGTGTCGTAGCAGTCGGTCACCATGCGCGCCATGAACGCGCCCGTCTGTGCCGCCTTGGCCCCAGGCGTCTTCGTCTCCGGGAGGATCGTCTCGGCCACCTCGTCGAGGAAGCCCACGTCGTCCGGCGTGAAGTCGCCCACGGGGGTGGCCGACGCCACCGGCCGCCGCTCGCGCTCGCACGCGGCGATGAGCGTGCTCCCGCCGACGAGGGTCAGGCCGCCGAGCATGAGGCTCACCCGGCGGATCGCCTCGCGACGATGGATCAGGTCGTCCCGCTCCGATTCCGACATGGTCACCTCACAGGTTGCGGCGATTGAGCTCGCTCACGGCGTGGTCCGCGGCCCGCGCGGTGAGCGCCATGTACGTCAGCGAGGGATTCTGGCAGGCCGAGGACACCATGCACGCGCCGTCGGTGACGAACACGTTCGGCGCGTCCCAGACCTGGTTCCACTTGTTGAGCACCGACGTGCGCGGGTCGCGGCCCATGCGCGCGGTCCCCATCTCGTGGATCCCCGCGCCGGGGAAGCAGGGGTCGTCGAAGGTCTTCACGTCCTTCACGCCGCACGCCGTCAGCATCTCGGCCATGTCGTTCGCCATGTCCTTGCGCATGAGCCGCTCGTTCTCGCCGTGGCCGCAGTCGATCTTCAGCACGGGCAGCCCCCACTTGTCCTTCCGCGTCTCGTCGATGGTGACGGTGTTGGCGTGGTTGGGCAGCATCTCGCCGAACGCGCTGCCGCCGATCGTCCAGTCGCCCGGCTCCGCCATCGCGTCCTTGAAGTCGCCGCCGACGCCCAGCTCGGCGACGGCGCGCTGCCACCCCTGCCGCCCCGCCCCGCCCTCGTAGCCGAAGCCCCTGATGTACGGCCGCTTGTCGCCGAAGAGGTTCCGGTAGCGCGGGATGTACGACGGATTCGGGCGCGCGCCGTAGTAGTACTTGTCGTCGAGCCCCTCGAGCCGCCCCTCGGCGCCGGCGCGGAAGTGGTGGTCCATCAGGTTGTGGCCGAGCTCCCCGGAGCTGCTCCCCAGGCCGCCCGGCCAGACGTCGGTCGCGGAGCGCAGCAGGAGCCAGGTGGAGTTGAGCGCGGAAGCGCAGAGGAAGACGACCTTCGCCGTGTAGTCGGTGGTCTCGCCGGTGACGGCGTCGAGCACCCGCACGCCGGTCGCGCGCTTGCGCTCCTTGTCGTAGAGGACCTCGTTGGCGAGCGCCCAGACCTTCAGCGTCAGGCGCCCGGTGCGCATCGCCGCGGGGAGCGTCGAGGACTGCGTGCTGAAGTAGCCGCCGTACGGGCAGCCGAGCCAGCAGGCGTCGCGGTACTGGCACTGCGCGCGCCCGGGGAGCGGCTGGGTGAGGTTGGCGGTGCGGCTGGAGATGAGCCGGCGCTTGCCGTCGAAGAGCTTCGTGAGCCGGTCGGCGACGAGCTGCTCGCCGCAGTTGAGCGGCATCGCCGGCTGGAACTCGCCGTCGGGGAGCTGCGGCATGTTCTCCAGCGAGCCGGCGATCCCGGCGTGGCGCTCGACGTGGCTGTACCAGGGCGCGATCTCCGCATAACGAATCGGCCAGTCGACGGCGATCCCCTCGCGCGCGTTGGCCTCGAAGTCGAAGTCGCTCCAGCGGAACGAGCAGCGCCCCCACATGAGCGACCGGCCGCCGACGTGGTAGCCGCGGAACCAGTCGAAGCGCTTCACCTCGGTGTACGGCGAGTCCTGGTCGGAGGCCCACCAGTCGAGGTTCTTCTCGTTGAGCGGGTAGTCGCGCGAGAGCACGGGGTAGCGGCGGATCATGTCCTGCGTGCGGCCGCCGCGGTGCGGGTACTGCCAGGGGCCCTTGGTCGCGTTCAGGTAGTCCTTGATGTGCTCGATGTTCTTCCCGCGCTCGAGCAGCAGGACTCGCAGGCCGCGTTCGGTCAGCTCCTTGGCAGCCCAGCCGCCCGAGATGCCCGATCCGACGACGATCGCGTCGTACTCCGTCGTGCCCATCGCTGCCTCCGGTGTTGTCGGCTGCGCGAATATGGGGCGCGGGGAGGGGTTTGGCGAGGTCGGAGGGGTCGGGCGGGCGGTGCGGGAGGTGCTGGTTGAGTTGGGCCCCCTGCCGTTTGCGTCGCGCTCCGGCGCCGGGACGCATCACACGAGGGGAACACGGATTGGACGGAGGTCACGGATGAACGCGGATCGCGCCGTTTGGCGCGACGGCGCATCGCGCCGGAAGCGGCGTCGTGATGCAAACCGGCGCGACGCATCCGCCTCGCCGAGCCAACGCCAGATCCCGTTCGCTGCCCTGAGGATGACACCAGGGGCCGCACCCCGGCCCCCATCGGTCGTATCCGTGCCCTCCGTGGCATCCGCGTCCAACTGGCGTTGATGCCCGCCGTGCGCGAAGGCCCCAGCGCACGGCGCGCGCGTCCCTCGTCCCTCGTCCCTACAGATACGACAACCACGCATCCGTCCGCCGCGCCTTGAGCCCGGCGTACCAGCGGCAGATCGGGTACAGCGCCACGACGAGCCCCGCCCACACGAGATAGACACCCGGCAGCGGGAAGGGCCAGCCGGGAGGCTGGGTCACCGGGAAGCGGTCGAGGGTCGGCGACTCGAACATCCAGTGCACGGCGCCGAAGCGCACGTAGCTGGACACGACGGCGGCGGCGTGCATCAGCAGCACGTGGCCCAGGTAGTAGAAGAGCGGCACCTTCCCGATGATGAGCGCGGGGCGGAGCCAGCCCGGCGTGCGGCGGTCCACCGCCCACAGGAGCAGCATCGCCGGGCCGAGGGTCATCAGCAGGAAGAGCAGCGACGGCGGATACTTCGTCGCGTTGATGAACGACAGCAGCGTGAACACGGGCGTCCGCTGCGCGCTCCAGCGCTGCGGGTCGCCGTAGACGTTCAGCAGTCGCAGGAGGACGAACCCGGCCGACAGGCCAGCGCCGAGCCGGAGGAGGAGCGCGCGCCGCCGCTCGGCGCTCAGGGAGTAGAGCGCGCCGAGGCCGTAGCCGACCGCGGTCACGCCGACCCACGGGATCAGCGGGTACGCGGCGAAGACGACGTGGCGCGGACCCGGGACGATCACGTTCGGCGCGTGGAGGATCGACCAGAGCGGCGCGAGCGCGCCTAACGACTTGGCGGAGATGCCGTCGAGCAGGTTGTGCCCCGCGACGATCACCAGCCCGACCGTCGTCACCGCCCACGTCGGCAGGTACACGAGGCCGGAGAGGACGATCATCGCCCAGCCGAGCGCCCAGAGCACCGTCAGCACCGTGAGCCGGTAGTCGACGTTGAACTGCCAGAGGAAGCGCATGACGGTCAGCTCGAGCAGGATGAGCCAGAGCCCGCGCGTCAGCAGGAAGCGCGACAACCCGGTCCGCGAACGGCGGCGCAGCGCGAGGTACGCGCCCGTGCCGGTCAGGAGGAAGAACACCGGGGCGCAGAAGTGCGTGATCCAGCGCGTGAAGAACAGCGGGACCGTCGTCGTGGCGAGGTTGGTCGGGCTGGCCGCCGCGTCGCCGAAGTAGTCGCGCACGTGGTCCAGCGCCATGAGGATCATGATCACGCCGCGGAGGACGTCGACCGACTCGATGCGGACGCGGCTGGGCGCGACGGGACCCGGCGCCGCGAGCTCGGAGCCCCCGAGGCCGCCCGGCGCGGCGGACTCGATCCCGAGGGGCGTGGTGGTCTGGCGTAGCGTGACGGGGTCGGAAGGCATGGCGGAAGCGGTCCGGGGTGGGCGATTCGGGAGTGTAACGCAGCCACGGGCCCGCCGCACGGGGGCGAGGCACGGCCGTTGCCGGGGTCGGCCCTGCGGCCCCGGCAGTTCGCCGGTCCCGCCTGCCACCTCCACCACCGAGCAGCGACATGGCCCAACGGGATCGACGATCGGTTGGCGGGCGCCCCGCGCAGCGATCGGACCACCGGTGAGCACGGCCTCCGAGCCCGTCCGCACGACGCGCTCCAGCGAGGAGGCGAGCGTCCTCCTCGTCGACGACCGCCCCGCCAATCTCGTCGCGACGGAAGCGGTGCTCGAGCCGCTCGACGTCGGCATCGTGCGCGCGAGCACGCCGGAGGAGGCGCTCCGCGCCGTCCAGTCCCGCCGGTTCGCCGTCATCCTGCTCGACGTGCAGCTGCCCGGCATGGACGGCTACGAGCTCGCGCGGCGGATCAAGGCGCTCGAGGCGCCGCGGCTCACGCCGATCATCTTCGTCACCGCGGTCGACGAGAACCGGCAGCACGTGAACGCGGGCTACGAATCGGGCGCGGTGGACTACCTGTTCAAACCCGTGGATCCCGACGTGCTGCGCGGCAAGGTGCAGGCGTTCGTGCGGCTCTATCGCGAGCGCGAGCGGGAGTCGTCGCGCGAGCGGCGCCGCTACGCCGAGATGGCCGAGCAGGAGGCCGCCGCGCGCGCGGCGGGGATCCTCGAGAGCATCACCGATGCGTTCTACGCGGTGGACGCGGAGTTCCGGTTCACGTACCTGAACCGGCGCGCCGAGGAATGGTGGGGGCGCCCGCGCGCCGAGCTGCTGGGGAAGCAGGTGTGGGCGGAGTTCCCGCAGGCCGTGGACAGCGAGACGTATCGGATGCACCTGCGCGCGATGCAGGAGCGCGAGCCGCTGCACTACGAGACCGTCTCCCCGATCGTCGGCGCCTGGATCGAGGTGAGCCTGTATCCCGAGGCGGCCGGGGGGCTCTCCTGCTACTTCCGCGACGTGGGAGCCCGCAAGCGCGCCGAGGAGGAGCGCGAGCGCCTGCTCGCGGCCGAGCGGACGGCGCGGGCGGAGGCCGACGCGGCGAACCGGGTGAAGAGCGAGTTCCTCGCGACGATGTCCCACGAGCTGCGCACGCCGTTGAATGCGCTCATCGGCTACGCCGACCTGCTGGAGGCCGGGATCGCCGGCCCGCTCAACGACCAGCAGCGCGGCTACATCGAGCGCCTGCACGCCAGCGGGCGCCACCTCCTCGGGCTGGTGAACGACGTCCTCGACGTCGCGCGAACGGACGCGGGGCGGGCGTCGGTCGCGCACGAACACGGCATGACCGGCGCGGCGGTGGCGGGCGCGCTCGCCCTCGCCCAGCCGCTGGCCGACGAGCGAGGCATCGCCCTCGTCGACGCGCGGCAGGGCGAGGCCGGCGAGCCGTACTTCGCCGACACCGACCGCGTGCGGCAGATCCTCGTGAACCTCCTCGGCAACGCCGTGAAGTTCACGCCGGCGGGCGGACGCGTGTCGGTGACGTGCGGACAGACGAGCGCCGCGCCCACCGGTTCGGCGCTGCGCGGCACGGGGCCGTGGACGTACGTGCGCGTCGAGGACACCGGCGTCGGCATCCCGCCGGAGGAGCAGGCGCGGATCTTCGAGCCCTTCCACCAGGTGGAGCGCGGCCACACGCGCACGCGCGGCGGCACGGGGCTCGGGCTGGCGATCAGCCGTCGTTATGCGCGCCTCATGGACGGCGACATCACCGTGGAGAGCGCCCCGGGGCTGGGCTCCGCGTTCACCCTCTGGCTGCCGAGCGGGGAGGGCAGCGGCAGCGCCGCGGCGCCCGACGCCGCGAACGCCCATGCGGCGCCGGACTACCAGGTGCGCGGCCTCAAGGAGCTCGGCGAGCTGCTCCGCGAGGAGCTGGAGCACATCCTCGCCTCGTACGCGGCGCGGCTGCGCACCGACCCGGTCACGATACGCGCCACCGAGCTGCGGCCGGCGGAGCTGGAGGATCACCAGGTGAGCCTCGTGACCGACCTCTCGCAGTCGCTCCTCATCATCGCCGGCGCGGGGCCGGAGGCGGCGGATGTGATGCGGGACGGGAGCGCCATCCAGCGCGTCGTGGCCGAGCATCACGGCAGCCGCCGCCATGCGCAGGGGTGGTCCGAGGAGGCGGTGCGTCGGGACTACGAGATCCTGCGCGAGGAGGTGGACCGCGCGGTGCGTGCCCGGATTCCCGCCGGCCGGGAGGACATCATCGACGCGCTGCGCATCCTCGCTCGCTTCATCGACCGCACGCGCGAGGTCTCCCTCGCCGCGTGGCGGCAGGTGAACCAGCGCCTGTCACGCTGACGCCCGGCGGAAGCGCCGCGCCAGCGCCGGCGTCGCGAACGGCGGCCTTCGACGTCGCGACGCCGGAAGCGCTGGTGCGCGGTCGTCACGCCGCGGGCAGGAGGTGCTCCAGGTACGCGTGACTCGCGCGGATCGCGGCGATGGGATCCTCCGCCACGTCCTGCTCGACGAAGGCGTAGCGCAGGCCGGCGCGATCCGCCTCGGCGAGGATCCGCCGCCAATCGATGACGCCGGACCCCACGGACGTCATCCGCGCGCCGGGGTTGGCGCCGCTCGCCTTCGCGTCCTTCAGGTGCGCGAGCTGGAAGCGGCCGGGGTACCGATTGAAGTAGACGAGCGGATCGTAGCCCGCCTCGTGGATCCAGAAGATGTCCATCTCGAACGTCACGAGCTTCGGGTCCGTGCGCGAGATGAGCGTGTCGTACGCGGGGGTGCTCCCGCCGAAGGTCTGGAACTCGGGCGTGTGATTGTGATAGCCGAGCTGCAGCCCCGCGGCCTGCAGCTTCTCGCCGAGCTTGTTGAAGCGCTCGGCGGCCTCGCGCCAGCCGTCCATGGAGCTCTCCAGGTTCCGCGGCAGCGACGGGATCACGACGTACTGCTGGCCGAGCGCCTTCGCCGTCGCGATCATGTCGTCGGTGTCCTCGGCGTCCTGGAGCGACCAGTGCCCCGAGATCGACTTCAGCCCGTAGCGGTCGAGGAGCGCGCGGAACTCCGCCGGCTTGCGGTTCGCCAGCCCCGCCGTCTCGACGAGCTTGTAGCCGGCGTCGGCGACCTGCTGGAGCGTGCGCTCGAGGTCCTTCGCCATGGCGCCGCGCACGGTGTAGAGCTGGAGCCCGACGTCGCCGATGGGAAAGCGCAGCGTGCCGGCGCTCTCGTCGAGCGCGGCCGCGCCCGTGGCCGTCGCCGCGGCGCGATGCACGCAGCCGAGCAGGTCGCCGGCGGCCAGCGTCGCCGCGGCCGCGCCCGAGAGTCGCAGGAAGTTCCGGCGGTTCAGCATCTCAGATGTTCCTCCGCTTCAGTTCTCGCACGGCGTGATCCACCGCGCGGGCGGTGAGCGCCATGTAGGTGATCGACGGATTCACGCACGACGAGCTGGCCATGCACGCCCCGTCGGTGACGAACAGGTTGGGGACGTCGTGCGCCTGGTTGTGGGCGTTGAGCACCGAGGTCTTCGGGTCGCGCCCCATGCGCGCCGTCCCCATCTCGTGGATCCCGAAGCCCGGCTCGGCGCCGTAGCCCCCCTCGTGGTAGTTGTCGTACGTCTGGACGTTGCGGCATCCCGCCGCCTCGAGCATCTCGGCGGCCGACCCGGCCATGTCCCGGCGCATCGCCAGCTCGTTAGGCCCCCACGAGCAGTGGATGCGCACGAGGGGCATCCCGAACTGGTCGGTGCGGCTCTCGTCGAGGGTGACGTGGTTGTCCTCCCGCGGCAGGCACTCGCCGAAGGCGCCGAGGTTCATGCGCCAGGTGCCCGGGTCGCGCAGCTCGCGCTTGAGCGCGACGCCGAAGCCCGCCTGCCCCGCGCCGCGCGACCAGCCGTCGCGGCTCGCGCCCCCCTGGTAGCCGAAGCCGCGCAGGTAGTCGCTCCGCCGCGTCGCCTCGTCGCCGAGGTTGCGGAAGCGCGGGATGTAGACGCCGTTCGGGCGGTTCCCCTGGTAGTAGCGGTCGCGCAGCCCCTCGACCTCGCCGTGCGCGCCGACGACGAAGTGGTGGTCCATCAGGAACTTTCCGAGCACGCCGCTGGAGTTCGCGAGCCCATTCGGGAAGCTCGGCGACTTCGAGTTGAGGAGGATGCGCGTGCTGTTGATCGTCGAGGCGTTGAGGAAGACGAGCGTCGCGTGGTAGACGCGCTCCTCCTTCGTCACGGCGTCGATGACGCGCACGCCCGTCACGCGGTTCCGCTTCTCGTCGTACACGAGCGAGTGGACGACGGCGTTCGGGACGAGGGTGAGGCGGCCGGTGGCGCGCGCCGCCGGGAGCGTCGACGCCTGGGTCGAGAAGTAGGAGCCGGTCGAGCAGCCGCGCTCGCAGGGGCCGCAGTAGTGGCAGGCGGCGCGCGTGCCGAGGTTGCGCGTGAGGATGGCGACGCGGCCGATGGTCATGTGCCTTCCGGGGAAGGCGCTCTCGATGCCGCGCTTCACGTGCTGCTCGGCGGCGTTCATCTCCATCGGCGGCTGGAACTCGCCGTCGGGGAGCTGCGGCAGGCCGAGTCGCTCGCCACTGACGCCGACGAAGCGCTCGACGTAGCTGTACCAGGGGGCGATGTCGGCGTAGCGGATCGGCCAGTCGGTGCCGATGCCCTGCTTGCCGTTGGCCTCGAAATCGAGGTCGCTCCAGCGGTACACCTGGCGCCCCCAGATGAGGGAGCGGCCGCCGACCTGGTCGCCCTGGATCCAGGTGAAGGGCTTCTCCTCGATGTACGGGTGCTTGGTGTCCTTGACGAAGAAGTGCTTGTCGTCCTCGCGGAACTGGCCGGTGCGGGCCTGGACCTGGTAGTCCTCGGCGCCCTTGTCGGCGGGCGTGATCCGCCGGTCGCGGAGCGGGAACTCCCAGCTCTGCTTGTGCTCCGTGACGTAATCGGTGTGGAAGCGGACGTCGCGGCCGCGCTCGAGGACGAGCGTGCGCAGCCCCTTCTCGGTGAGCTCCTTCGCCGCCCAGCCGCCGGAGATCCCGGAGCCGATGACGATGGCGTCGAACTCGTTAGGTCTTCCGGACATGACGATGGCTCCTCGAAGCGGATGCGTGGCTCAGGCCCACGAGCGGCCGACCGACTGGTAGGGGATGTCGCGGTACGAGCCCCACGGGTTGACGCGGAGCTCGCGCGTGGCGCCGACCTGCGAGGTGTAGTAGCCGGTGAGGGTCAGCTCCTTCATGCGACGCCAGAACCAGGGAGAGCGGATCTCGGCGGCGACGGCCGCCGGGACGCCCGGCAGCTCGGGGGCGCTCTGCTGGGCGAGGGCCTGCCCGGGCGCGGGATATGCGGCGGCGTCCAGCTCGGCGAGGATCGCGTGCTGCTCGCTCGCGCGGCAGCGCACGAACGCCCGCCCGTGACGCTGGCGCGCGCGAGCCTCGAGTCCCTCGAGCCCCGCGAGGAAGCGATGGCGCTCCGTGTCCGGATAGAAGTCCGTGAGGAGCACGTCGATGAACCGGTGCACGCCGACGGCGCGTGCGCCGGGCGTGTCGGTGGTCGGGATGATGTGCTCCGCGACGGTGGCGACGAGCTCGCTCCGCGCGGGTCCGAGGGTGCGCGGCGTCCACTGCGCGTCGGGCGTCGCCGCCCACGCGCGCTGGTCGCCGGCGAGGATGCCGGCGATGGTGGGCGCGGAGAGCACGCCGCCGAGCAGGAGGGCCGCGCGGCGCAGGGCCTCGCGTCGGTCGATGGTGGAACGCGTGTCGTCCATCAGGCGCCTTCCGGTTGGGGAGCGAGGGCCGACGAGGGCCCGGAACGGGGGCTCGATATGATGCGCGTCGGCGCGCCCGGCGTCGAGAGGGCGGCTCGCCGCCGCCGCATCTGTAACGTGTAACCCCGTCCGCGACGGCCGGCGCGTGCGGCGCCCCGGCCCTCGACCCGGACGTGACGCGGCGCACGCCGGCCGAGGTTAAACGATGCAACGCCGCGCGCCCGCCCGGGCGGCGCGGCCGCCGTGGTGTCCCGGACCCGCACCCCGCATCACGTGACCCTCTTCGACAGCTCCTGACCGCCCGCGCCCCGCTCGACGCGCGACCGACGCCGGCCGCGCGCCTCGGACACGGACCCGCGCGCGACGATGCGCGCCCCGATTCCGGCCACGCTCGCCCGCCACGTGGCGCCCCCACCAGGTACGGTCCACATGAGAAAACTCGGAACGTGGAGCACGGCGCTGCTCCTCGGCGCGCTCGCGGCGTCCTCCGCGGCCGCCCAGCAGCGCGAGACCATTCGCGGCCAGATCACCGACTCGACCTCCGCCCAGCCGATCGCCAACGCCCGCGTGAGCGTCATCGGCACCTCCCTCACCGCGATCGCCAACGCGACCGGCAGCTACACCATCGCCGGCGTGACCCCCGGCGCCCATGTCGTGCGCGTCACCGCCCTCGGCTTCGTGCCGCAGCAGCGCGACGTCACCGTGGCCGCCGGCGAGCCGGCGACCCTCGACTTCCGCATGGTGCCCGGCGCCACGCAGCTCAGCGCCGTCGTCAGCATCGGCTACGGCACGGCGCGGCGCGAGGAGCTCACCGGCGCCGTCGCCTCCGTGAACGTCGCCGACGTCCCCGTGCCCGTCACCGCCAACGTCGGCCAGATGCTCGAGGGGCACGTCGCCGGCGCGCAGGTCACCCAGGACAACGGCGCCCCCGGCGGCGGCCTCTCCATCCGCGTCCGCGGCACCAACTCCATCGCGGCGAACAGCGAGCCGCTGTACGTGATCGACGGCGTCCCGGCGATCACCGGCACGAGCTCCCAGGACCCGTACCAGAATCCGCTCGGCGCGCTCGACCCCAACGACATCCAGAGCATCGAGATCCTCAAGGACGCGTCGTCGACGGCGATCTACGGCGCCCGCGGCGCGGCCGGCGTCGTGCTCATCACGACCAAGCGCGGCATCCGCGGCGAGAACCACGTGACGATGGACGTCGCCTACGGCACCCAGGCGCCGAGCCGGATCATCCCGATGCTCGACGCGACGCAGTTCGCGACGATGGTGGACGAGGCGCGCGCGAACGCCGGGCTGTCGCTGCCGTACACCCAGGCGCAGATCGCGGCGATGGGCGCCGGCACCGACTGGCAGCGCGCCGTGCTGCACGACGCGCCGCAGCAGAGCTACAACCTCGGCGTCACCGGCGGCGACGACCGCACGCGGTACCTCATCTCCGGCAGCTACTTCGACCAGGGCGGCATCGTCATCGGCTCGGCGTTCGACCGCTACGCCGGGCGCGTGAACCTCGACCGCAACGTGACCTCGCGGCTGCGCGCGGGCACGAACCTCAGCGTCACCCAGACCAACAACCAGATCCAGCCGAGCGACAACACCCTCGGCAGCTCGACGGTCATGGGCGCGCTCTGGTTCAACCCCGTGTCGCCGATCCGGAACCCCGACGGGAGCTTCGTCATGAACTCCCCCGTCACCTGGCCGATCGCCAACCCGGTGGCGAACGCGGTCGGGCTGTACCAGGAGCGGTCGCTGTTCAACACCATCGGCAACCTCTTCGCCGAGTACACGGTCCTCGACGGGCTGCGCCTCCGGAGCTCGCTCGGCGTGACGACCGGCTTCGAGCGCTACCGCTACTACGCACCGCGGACGATCCCGGCCGGCGTGACGAGCAACGGCTCGGCGACGGACTACGCGGGACAGAACTACGACATCATCAACGAGAACACGGTCAACTACACGCACCAGCTCTTCGGCAACCCGCTCGACCTGCTGGGCGGCTTCACCGCGCAGAAGTCCGCGAACGAGAGCGTATCGGCGAGCAACTCGCAGTTCTCGAACGACATCCTCGGCGTCTATGGGCTCGGCTCGGGGACGCTGCCGTCGGCGTCCACCGGGTACAGCGACTGGGCGCTCCTGTCGTGGCTCGGCCGCGCGAACTACAACGTCGCCGACCGGTATCTCTTCACCCTCACCGCCCGCCGCGACGGGTCGAGCCGCTTCGGCCGGAACAACAAGTGGGGGACCTTCCCCTCGGCGGCGTTCGCCTGGCGCATGATCGACGAGCCGTTCATGCGGCACCAGACGCTGCTCAGTGACCTCAAGCTCCGCCTGAGCTACGGGATCACGGGGAACCAGGAGATCGGGTTGTACAACTCGCTCGCCCGGCTCACCGGGAGCAACTACTCGTGGGGCGGGACGACGGTGATCGGCTACGCGACGTCGAGCGCGGCACCGAACCCGGACCTCAAGTGGGAGACGACGAAGCAGTCGAACGTCGGCCTCGACCTCGGCTTCCTGCGCAACCGGGTGACGGGCTCGATCGACGCCTACCATTCGGTGACGTCGGACCTGCTGCTCAGCGTCCCCCTGCCGGCGAGCACCGGGTACTCCTCGCAGCTCCGGAACATCGGCTCGGTGAGCAACAACGGCCTCGAGCTGGCGCTGACGACGTTCAACGTGTCGCGCACGAGCTTCAGCTGGCGGACGACGTTCACGGCGGCGGCGAACCGGAACAAGGTGCTGAACCTGGGCGGCGCGAACATGATCCCGTACACGAACGACAAGGGGATCAGCGGCCAGACGGGCGGCGCGGTGATGGTCGTCCAGGTGGGGCAGCCGCTCGGCAGCTTCTACGGCCTGCGCACGAACGGGTTGTACCAGGAGGGCGACGCGTGCCCGCTCGTGAAGAAGCGCCCGACGCTCGACTGCGTGCCGGGCGAGTACCGGTACGTCGACACGAACGGCGACAGCGTGATCAACTCCAGCGACCGCGTGATCCTCGGGACGGCGCAGCCGAAGTGGTACGGCGGCCTGACGAACGACTTCACCTTCGGGCCGCTCAGCGCGAACCTGCTCTTCCAGGGCTCGTTCGGCAACCGGGTGCTGAACGGGGCGGCGATCAACATCCGCAACGTCAACACCTTCTCGAACCAGACCACGGACGCGCTGAACCGGTGGACGCCGACGCACACGAACACCGGCGTGCCGCGCGCCAACGCCAACCGGCCGCGCGAGCTGTACGACGTGATGGTGGAGGACGGCTCGTACGTGCGGCTGCAGAACCTGACGCTCGCGTACCAGGTGCCCGCGCACCTGCTGCGCGGGGTGAGCGCCGCGCGCGTGTTCGTCACCGGCCAGAACCTGCACGTGTGGACGAAGTACAAGGGCTACGATGCCGAGGTGAACAGCTTCGGCGGCGACGCGAGCGCGCGCGGGATCGACCTCGGCGCGTATCCGCGCGCCAGGATCTGGAGCATCGGCGCGAACCTGTCCTACTGACGGCCCGGAGGAACACACCATGAGAGCCACATTCCTGGCGGCCCGGGCGCACACGGTGCTCGTCGCGCTGCTCCTCGCGAGCACCGCGGCGTGCAGCGACATGCTCACCGAGCGCCCGAAGTCGACGATCGTCTCGGACAACTACTTCCAGTCGGCGGCGGACGCGAAGGCGGCGATCGCCGCGGCGTACCAGCCGCTGTCGAGCGGCAACCTGTTCAGCACCGACCTGCAGTGGGGGCTCAACGCCGCGTCGGACGAGTCGCGCGTCGGTCCCGAGGAGGAGAACGTGAACATCGTCGCGCTCACGCAGCTCGCGTGGACGCCGACGAACCCGTACGTCGCGGGCTCCAGCGCCTCCGGCGGCACGTGGGCGGGGCTGTACCAGATGATCACGCGCGCCAACCTCGTCCTCGAGAAGGTGCCGGGCATCAAGATGGACGAGACGCAGAAGGCGCAGATCCTCGGCGAGGCGAAGTTCCTGCGCGCGCTCGGCTATCACTTCCTCGTGCGGCTGTACGGCGACGTCCCGCTCGTGACCAACACGAAGGACCAGCTCGCGTCGGCGGACGCGCCGCGCGCGCCGAAGGAGCAGGTCTACACGCAGATCGAGAAGGACGCGTCCGAGGCGGAAGCGGCGCTCCCCCTGAGCTGGTCCGGCCCCGACAAGGGCCGGGCGACGAAGGGCGCCGCGGAGGCGCTCCTCGCCGAGCACTACCTGTGGAAGCAGGACTGGGCGGATGCCGCGGCGAACGCGAAGAAGATCATCGACTCCAAGGTCTACGCGCTCGTCCCGGACTACCTCCAGGCGTTCCTGCCCGGCTCGCAAAACCGGAGCGAGGAGATCTTCGCCGCGCAGTCGTCGAGCGCGACGGGCGCGCCGTCGATCAACATCGTGTACTGGACGTACCCGCGCGCGATGAACCCGAACTCCAACGGCGGGTGGGGGACGTACCAGCCGCTCCAGTGGTTCATCGACAGCTACATCCCGGGCGACTACCGCAAGGAGGTGACGTTCTTCACGAGCGGTCCCGCGCCGGACGGGAGCACGGTGACCTTCGCGCCGCACGTCCACAAGTTCCGCCCGACGGCGCGCCCCGGCCGCGAGGACGAGAACTGGCCGATCTACCGCTACGCCGACGTGCTGCTGATGTACGCGGAGGCGCTGAACGAGTCGGGGCAGACGGACGAGGCGATCTCGTACGTCAACCAGATCCGCGCCCGCGCGCGCAACGGCACGGGGAGCGAGAACCGCACCTCGCCGCCGGACGTCCCGACCGGGCTGACCGCCGCGCAGGCGCGCGACTCGATCTTCCAGGAGCGGATGTGGGAGCTCTCGTTCGAGGGGAAGCGCTGGTTCGACATGGTTCGCCGCGGCTGGCCGTACTTCCAGGCCGCGCTGTCGCGTGACCCGACCGTGCTGCAGCCGATCCAGCAGACCCGCATGCTCTGGCCGATCCCGCAGCCGCAGATCGATCTCGATCCGAAGCTGACGCAGAATCCGGGGTACTGAAGAGCAGGGGGGAGGGTCGAGGGGCGAGGGTCGAGATGCACGCTTTTCTCTCGTCACTCGCCCCTCGCCCCTCGCCCCTCGCCCCTCGACCCTCGACCCTCGACCCTCGACCCTCGACCCTCGACCCTCGACCCTACCCAGCCATCCGCCCAACGAATTCCCGGTCGCTCGGCGCCAGCGGATAGCTCGCCAGCTCGGCGGGAGTGAGCCAGGCGAGGGCGGTGTGCTCCAGGGGCGCGGGGACACCCTCGATCTCGACGGGATGGAACTCGATCACGAATTCGGAGCCCGGGTCGTGGATCGCGTGGAGCAGCTCGCCGACCGAGCGGAGCCGCACGCCGAGCTCCTCAGCCAGCTCGCGCCGCGCGGCGTCGAGGATCGACTCGCCGCGCTCCAGCTTCCCGCCCGGGAACTCCCACAGCCCGCCGTGGCGCTTGTGCGCCGGGCGCTGACAGACGAGATAGCGCCCCTCGTGCTCGATCACGGCGGCGACGACGCGCGTGAGGGGCATCTCAGAAGATGAAGAACGTGCCGCCGTTCCCGAAGCGCGGATTGACCACGTTGTTGTAGATCGAGCCGAAGGTGTAGCTCAGCCCGAAGCTGACGAAGTACTGATACGACGTCGCGCGCTGCCGCTCCTGGAGCAGGATCTGCTCGTCGGTGCCCGGCTCCTTTGGCAGGTACACCTGGTCGCGCAGCGAGTTGACGCTGCCGCCGACGTTGAGGGCGAGCCCCTTCACCAGCCGCAGGTTCACGCTGCCGAAGATCCCCGAGCTCCGCTTCGACGGATCGCGCAGGAACCAGTTGGCGTTCCCGGTGAGGTTGATCGAGCCCCACGGCTGCGTGATGCCGACCGCCGTCGTCAGGCGCTGGAAGGGGATCGTCTCGCGCGTCTTCAGGTAGATCGTCGTGTCGTTGTACTGGTAGCCCGCCGTGCCGATCGCGTACATGATCCGCACCTGGCGTCGGGTGGACTCGGAGTACGGGAAGATGTCGTACTCGATCGCCGGCGACACGGACCAGGCGCGATGCTGGTTGAGGTACATCGACGAGTTCACGCTCGCCGTCGCGCCGACGGACCAGTGGGTGGAGAGGCTCTTCACCTGGAGGGCGTTGATCCCGTAGCTCCGCTGGACGTTGGTGACCGTCGTGACGCCGGACGGCACGGTGGAATCGGGCAGGTCGAAGTGACTGTCGTTGTAGCTCTCGTTGTAGCCGAGGTTCGTCTTCCAGCGCTCGGTCACCCGGTTGGCGGTGACGGACCCGTAGAAGTTGCGGAACCCCTGGGACGACTCGCCGTTCATGTAGCCGTTGACCGAGGTCTGGAAGACCCAGTAGTGCCACGGGTCGCGCCCGGCCGTCATCTGCGGCGCCGCCTTCTTCCCCTCGCCGCCGAACGAGACGGTCACCGCGCCGGGTCCCGCCACGTGCGCGACGAACCGCACGAGCGCGACGCGCATGCGCTGGAGGAGGGCGCGCCGCGTCGCGTCCGGTGCCTCGCTCGGGATCGCGGCATAGCGCAGGGTGTCGGCGAGTCCGTCGACGCGGCCGCGGCCGAGGAAGGTCAGCGTGTACTCGGTGCCGCCGCTCCCCGTCGTCTGCGTCGTCACGAGGATCTGCACGTCGGCGACCTGCCGGTCACGCACCCAGTCCACCGTCGACAGCTCGGCGCGGAAGAAGTCGAAGTCGCAGACGAAGATCGGACAGTCGAGGAAGACGCGTAGCGCGCCACGCGTGGTGCTGTCGGCGGCCTGCGCGTGCAGCGCGGCCGGCGCGAAGGCGGCGAGGAGGAGGAGCGTCGCCAGCCCGGCGAGTCGTCGCATGCGTCGTCGCATCAGGGGACGTAGAAGTAGCGCGTGAGATGGAAGAAGAGGGGCGCGGCGAAGAGGAGGGAGTCCACGCGATCGAGCACGCCGCCGTGCCCCTGGATGAGCGTCCCGTAGTCCTTCACGCCGCGGTCGCGCTTGACGGCGGACATCACGAGGCCGCCGGCGAATCCGGCGAGCGTGATGAGCAGCGAGAGCAGCCCCGCCGCGAGCGGGGTGAAGGGGGTCGCCCACCAGAGCGCCGCCCCGACCACGGTCGCGGTGAGCGTGCCGCCGATGAAGCCCTCCCACGTCTTGTTCGGGCTCACCACGGGAGCGATGCGGTGGCGGCCGAGCAGCTTGCCCCACACGTACTGCATCACGTCGTTGAGCTGCACGACGAGGACGAGGAAGAAGAGCAGCGTCGCCCCGCGCCCGGCGTAGTTCGGCACGTCGAGCATGAGGAGCGCCGGCGCGTAGCTGATGCAGTACACGCACGCCATGAGCCCCCACTGCACCGTCGCCGTGCGCTCGAGGTAGCGCGTGGTGTCGCCGGTGATCGCCATCCGCGTCGGGATGGCGATGAAGGCGTAGACGGGGATCATGATCGCGAACAGGCCGTACCACTTGATGCCGACGAGCACGTACTGGATCGGCGCGAAGACGAAGAACGCCCAGAAGAGCGCCGCGTGATCGGTGCGCCCGGTCGGCGTGAGCGTCATGAACTCGCGCATGGCGAGGAACGACATCAGCGCGAACAGCACGACCGAGCCGATGCCGCCGGTGGCCACGGCGACGCCGAACACGGCCACCATGATCCACCAGGCGCGGATGCGCGCGTTGAGGTTGGCCACCGTGGCGCGCCCGGCCTCGCTGCGCACGCGCGCCTTCAGCACCAGGCCGACGATGGTCGCGACGACGAGCAGGCCGACGACGCCGACGACGAGCCGACCGAGGGTCGACGCGAGGAAGGCGGTCACTGGTCGCGCAGGGCGAGGAGGGCGTCGCGCGCGCGCCCGAGGAAGGCGGCCTTCTCCTCCCCGGGCTCGAGGTGGAGCGGCGCGCCGAAGACCACGCGACCGAGGAGCGGCACGGGGACGATCTCGCCCTTCGGCAGGATGCGATTCATGTTGGCCAGGTACACGGGAACGAGCTCCACGTCGGGCTTGAGCCGGCACAGGTGATAGATGCCGCTCTTGAAGGGGTGCACCTCGCCGTCGAGGCTGCGGGTGCCCTCGGGGAAGACGATCATGTCGCATCCGCCGTCCATCGCCGCCGCGAGGCGCGCGATCGACTTCCCGGCCTCGCTCGGCGAGTGTCCGCCGGACGGGCGGGCGATGAGAACGGCGTTGAACACGCGCGTCGCCAGGTAGTGTCGCACGCGCCCGCGCTCCCAGTAGTCCGCGCCGGCGACGGGCCGCGTGCGCGCGCGCAGCGCCGGCGGGAGCGACGACCAGATCACCACGAAGTCGAGGTGACTCGTGTGGTTGCCGAAGAAGATCCGCTGCCGGCCCGGTTCGAGCGCCTGCGTCCAGTGCACGCTGGCGCCGGAGACGATCCGTGCCGTCGCGGCGAGGACGGCGGCGATCATCGCGCGGCGAGCGCGCGCGCGATGCGGCGGGTCCGCCTGACGAGGGTGACGGCCGCGCCGAGGCAGATGACGGCGAGCGCCGCCCACAGGCTCCACAGCGTGCCGTGCATGGACACCTCCACCGCGGCGACGAGCGCGCCGAGGGTGAGCGCGAACATGCGGTGCTGCTTCGCCATCGGGCCGGTGAAGTCCTGCACGAGGCCGAGCGATCCGCCGAGGAGGCGCACGTAGGCGGTGAGCACGGCGAGCAGCGCCGCGCTCCAGCCAAGCGCGAGCCCCCACGGCAGGGCGCGCAGCGCGCAGCCCGCGCCGAGGAGGATCAGGATGTCGCCCACGCGGTCGGGGATCTCGTTGTAGAGGTCTCCCGTCGGCGAGCGCAGGCCGCCCTCGATGGCGAGGAGGCCGTCGAGCATGTTGCAGAGCAGCCGGAGCTGGATGCCGGCGGCGGCGACGACGAGCGACAGCGCGGCAACACCCGCCCCGACGCCGGAGCCGACGGCGGCCGCCGCGCGCGTGCCGGCGATGGCGAGCGCGGAGCCCGCGACGGCGGCGAAGGCGACGCTGGCCACCGAGACCTGGTTGGGCGTCGCGCCGGCGGCCGCGAGCGCGCGGGCCAGGACGGGGGGCCAGGCTCGTGTCCGCGTGCGGAGCTGGCGACGGTTGGTGATTTCCATTGCGCGCGGGTGGGGGTTGGGGGTGCGCGCGCCGATAATGGTGCCGGCGCGGCCGACGGCGCAAGCATTGACCGTGGACAGCCCTCGCCGGCCAGCCTATCTTCTGGGCCCCCGCTCTCGCCCGGAGGCAATGATGTCCGGAGTCCGCGTCCTCGTCGGCACCAAGAAAGGGGCCTTCGTCCTCACCGCCGACGGCACCCGTCGCAACTGGGAGGTCTCCGGCCCGCACTTCGCCGGCTGGGAGATCTACCACATGAAGGGGTCGAGGGCCGACCCGAACCGCATCTACGCGTCCCAGAGCAGCGGCTGGTTCGGGCAGCTCGTCCAGCGCTCGGACGACGGCGGCAGGAGCTGGAATCCCGTCGGCAACGCCTTCGTCTACGACGGCGTGCCCGGGACGCACCTGTGGTACGACGGCACGCCGCACCCGTGGGAGTTCAAGCGCGTGTGGCACCTCGAGCCGTCGCTCGACGACCCCGACACGGTCTACGCCGGCGTCGAGGACGCGGCGATCTTCAAGACCACGGACGGCGGGCAGACGTGGGGCGAGCTCTCGGGGCTGCGCGGCCACGACACGGGCTCGAAGTGGCAGCCCGGCGCGGGCGGGATGTGCCTGCACACGATCATCCAGGACGCCACGAACCCGAAGCGGATGTACATCGCCATCTCGGCGGCGGGCGCGTTCCGCACCGACGACGGGGGCGCGACGTGGAAGCCGATCAACAAGGGGCTGCACTCGCAGTTCATGCCCGATCCGGACGCCGAGGTGGGGCACTGCGTGCATCACGTCGCGATGCACCCGTCGCGTCCCGACGTGCTGTTCATGCAGAAGCACTGGGACGTGATGCGCAGCGACGACTGCGGCGAGTCGTGGCACGAGGTGAGCGGCAACCTGCCGACGGACTTCGGCTTCGTCATCGACGTGCACGCGCACGAGCCGGACACCATCTACGTCGTGCCGATCAAGAGCGACTCCGAGCACTACGTGCACGAGGGGAAGCTGCGCGTCTACCGCAGCCGCACCGGCGGGAACGAGTGGGAGGCGCTGACGAAGGGGCTGCCGCAGGAGAACTGCTACGTGAACGTGCTGCGCGACGCGATGGCGGTGGACTCGCTCGACCCGTGCGGCGTGTACTTCGGCACGAGCGGCGGGCAGGTGTACGGGTCGAACGACGCCGGCGACAGCTGGACGCCGATCGTGCGCGACCTGCCGGGCGTGCTGTCGATCGAGGTCCAGACGCTGCAATGATCCGCGTCGTGCTCCCCCCGCCGCTGCGGGAGCTCGCGCGCATCGACGGCGAGGTGCGGCTCGACGTGGACGGCCGCGTGACCCAGGGCGCGGTGCTCGACGCGGTGGAGGCGCGCTATCCGATGCTGCGCGGCACCCTGCGCGACCAGGTCACGCGGAAGCGGCGGCCGTTCATCCGCTTCTTCGCCTGCGAGGAGGACCTCTCCAACGAGCCGCCGGACGCGGAGCTCCCGTCCGAGGTGGCCGCGGGCAAGGAGCCCTTCCTCGTCATCGGCGCGATCGCGGGGGGCTAGGAGCGGGAGGCGGGAGGCGTTAGGCGGCTAGCCGCGCAGGCGTCGCAGCAACGCGTGGGCGAGCGCCTCGGCCGCCCCGTCGCGGTCGCCGAGGAAGAGCAGCGGCTCGATCAGCTCCAGCTCCATGAGCACGAACGTGCCGTCGATGATGCAGCCGTCGACACGCGCGTAGAGCGGCCGGCCTCGCGCACCCGCCGCCTCGAGCGCCGCGGATGCACCGTGCCGCGCGGCCGGCGGCGGCTCCTCGACGGCGAAGGTGCCGCCGTGCTCCGTCTGCACGCGGAAGTCGCCGGCGCGTGGCCGCTTGCGTACCGCGTGGCTGTACGTCCCGTCGAGGAAGACGAGCGACCATTCGCCATCGCGCGTCACCGTCTCCTCGAAGCGCTGCACGAGCAGCGCACTCTCCGCGACGGCCGCACGGAAGCGCGACTCGTCGTCGTGCGCCCGCCCGCCCGCGGCGAGCCACGTCCCGTGCGCCGATGCCGACACCGTCGGCTTCACCACCGCGCGCTCCCACCCCTCGTCGTCGAGGATGGACTGCAGCGAGGCGTCGTCGCCGCGCGCGACCCACCGCGTCGGGATCGTCGGCACGCCACAGCCGGCCAGGTCGCGCAGGTACGTCTTCGCGCTGTTCCAGCGCAGGAGGGACGGCGGATTCCAGACGGGGGTGCCCGCCGCCTCGAGGCGGTCGAGCCAGCGCTCGAAGGCGGCGAGATGCAGGTGATAGTCCCAGCAGGAGCGGATCAGCACCGCATCGAACGTCGACCAGTCCACGCGCGGGTCGGTCCACACGGCCGGCGCGGCGTCGGCACCGGCGCCGGCGAGGGCGCCGAGCAGGAGCTGGTCGTCGGGGGAGAGTGCCGGATACTCGGCGCAGGTGGCGAGGGCGAGGTGGGGCAACGGCGGGAGGCGGGAGGCGGGAGGCGGGAGGCGGGAGGCGGGCAAGCTACACACGTTCCGGCCTGGCCAACAACCGCCGCCGTGCCAGGACGGCTCTCAGCCATGCGTTCGGGGTACTCTGTCACGTTATCCCCACGATGCCAACGTTCCGGTCGCGGGCAGAGTATTCCGCACGGTGGCCGCGATCGGCCACGCACGGGCGACGGTCAGCCAATGAGGAGCGGTCGATGAAGCGAGCGAGTCTGGCGACGATCATCATGGTCGCGCTGCTGGTGGCCGCGGCCACGGCGCAGGCACAGTTCCCGGGTGGACGGGGGATGGGCGGCATGGGGCGCGGCCGGGGGGGCGATCACGAGGGCGGACGCGGCCCGGGTGGCGCGCGCCCCGCACCGCCGTCGCGGTCGGACGTGGAGCGTCAGGATCCGATCCTCGGGCTCGTGTCGAATCGCTCGGCGCTCGCGCTCACCGACAGCGAGATGAATCGGCTCGAAGGGCTGGACGCGACCGTGATGGAGCGCAACCGCCCGCTGCTCGCCCGGTACGATTCCCTGCTCGCGCTGGTGCCGAGCGCCGGCGCCGATGCGGGCGACGGCGGCGGCGCGACGGGCGCGCAGGACACGGACGCGCGGGCGGCGCTGTTCGAGGTGCTGCGCCAGGTGCGGAGCAACTACCGGGACGCCGAGCAGCAGGCGCTCGCGCTGCTCTCGGAGGACCAGCGCGGACACGCCACGAAGCTCCTCGAGGCGCAACGGCCGAAGGGGTTCGGGCGGGAGTAGGGGCGAGGGGCGAGGGGCGAGGGACGAGCCGGGCTTCTCGCGCGGCGGCTGGCCACTCTACTAAGCCAGCTTTCAACGAGCTGACACGGATGCCACGGGAACCGCGGATCGGCACGGATGGGTGGAGGCGGGTGGGGACCGGGTCCCGGGCCGACCAGGGCGCGAGGGGCTTTCCTGGTCGCGGAGCGATTCGCACGATTCGGCGGTTCATTCGTGGTCATTCGCGTTTCCCACCGTGCGATGCCGGCCCGGCGGAGGAGCTCGACGCACGGCGCGACTAGCCTCCGCGCCCCGCCACTGGCGCCTCTAACGAACCGGCTTCAAGAAAAAGACGCGAATTGATCGGACATCGTGCGAATGGGGGCAGTGATCGGTGGCGGCCGGGATGCGAGGCGGCGCCGGGCGAGAGGCGCCTTCGCGCCACACGGAGCGACCCGTGCCATCCGTGAGCTCCGTCGAATCCGTGTTTCCCTCGCGTGATGCCCGCCCGACCACGGAGCCCGACGCACGGCGCGACGACGCCAGCCCGGACTCGTCCCGCGTCCCTCGTCCCTCGTCCCTCCCCTACTTCCTCGCCCTCGTCAGCGGCGCCTGCGCGCGGGGCGGCCCGATGCGCTTCGCCTCGATCGTCTGATACGGCGAGACCCACGTGCGGCCGCCGTCGGTCGAGCGATCCGCCGACCAGGAGAAGTGATCGGGACCGATGTCGAAGTAGCGGATGCGCCAGAGTGACTCGTTAGGCGTCCCGACGCCGAACCGCTGCTCGATGTGCATCTCGCCGCCCGCGCGGCGGCCGGTGCCGAAGTCGCGCAGGCCGCGCCCCATCTCCGTCGACACCAGCTCCCAGCGATCGAGGTTCGCGTCGTAGGAGCGGATCGTCGACGAGACGTAGTACGTCTCGCCGCTGTCGCCGGTGACCCGGTACTCGTCGAGGATCTGGCCGCCCTCGGTGAGCTTCGTCGCGCTCCACACGCCGTGGAAGCTGGGATACTCCCGGCTCTTCGCCGTGAACTCCCAGTCGCCGAGCAGGTAGTCGAAGTCGCCCTTGTGCTGCTCCCACAGGGCCCGCAGCTCGGCCTGCGCTCGACCCTGCTGGGCCTGGCCACTGAGGGGCGCCGAGGCGAGGAACGGCAGGACGGCGATGCAGGAGGCGCGGAGAAGGAGCGTCGTGCGGCGCATGGTGCCCTCCACGGTGGTGGTCGGAACGCCCGAGCGGGGGCACAACATGCGATGAACAGGTGATCGGGGCAACGGAGGGACGCGGGACGCGGCGCGAGGCCCGAGGGGCGCGTGCATCCCTGGCTTCGTCGCGCTGCGCGTCGGGCTCCGTGGTCGGGCGGGCATCACACGGTGGGGGACACGGATTCGACGGAGATCACGGATGGCACGGGTCGCTCCGTGTGGCGCGAAGGGCCCTCGCACCCAGCGGCCGGTCCGGATCCCCCCTCCGGACCCCGCCCCCATTCGCGCCGATTCGCACGACCTCCGATCAGATTCGCGTCTGCTCTTTGAAGCCGGCAGGGTAGAGGGGCCAGCGGCGGCGACGGGGGACTGGTCGCGCCGTGCGTAGCGATCCTCGCTCGAGGAGCATCACACGGTGGGAAACGCGAATGACCACGAATGAACCGCCGAATCGTGCGAATCGCTCCGCGACCAGGAAAGCCCCTCGCGCCCCGGTCGGCCCGGGCCCCGGTCCCACCCGCCTCCACCCATCCGTGCCGATCCGCAGTTCCCGTGGAATCCGTGTCGGCTCGTTTGCAGCCGGCGGAGTAGAGTGGCCAGCGCCAGCGCGAGGAGCCCGGCCCCGCCGAGGAGCCCGACGCGTCCCTCGCCCCTCCCCTACCGCACCTCGAACACGTACCCCTCCTTCGCCGCCAGCTCGCGCACGGGCACGTACCCCCGGATCGCCCCACTCGCGCCCACCCGCAGCGCCACCGGCGTCGCGCCGCCGAGAAGGTCGCGCACCACGTACCGTCCCGCCGGCAGCGCCCTCGCCGTGGAGGCGACGGAGACGCCGGTGAGGGCGGCGTCGCCGAGGTTCGCCACGACCAGCGCGACGTGCGAGCCCGCACGCCGCAGGTAGGCGAGGACGTGCGGATCGCTCGCCGTGAGCGGCACGAGGTCGCCGCTGCCTAACGCGTCGGTCGACGCGCGCAGGTGGATGAGCCGGCGCTCGAGCGCGAGGATCGAGCCGGGGTCGTGCGCCTCCGCCGCGACCGTCACCGTCGCCGAGTCGCCCTGCAGCGGCTCCCACGGCGTGCCGGTGGTGAAGCCGTCGTGCGGCAGGGCGGCGTCCCACTGCATCGGCGTGCGGATCCGCTCGTCGGGCTTCGCGCCCGTCATCCCGATCTCCTCGCCGTAGTAGACGAAGGGCATCCCGGGCATCGTCAACAGGACGAACGACGCGAGCCGCGCCTTGCGCATGTCGCCGCCGAGCTCCGTGCGCGTGCGCGGCTGGTCGTGGTTGCGCAGGAAGGGCGACCACCGCTGCCCCGGCACGCGTTGCTGCAGGCTCAGCACCGGCGCGAGCAGCCCGCCGGCCGAGCCGCGCCGCACGCCGGCGATGATGCTGTCCGCGAGCTCGAACGCGAAGTAGGAGTCGAGCTGGTCGGGATAGTAGCTGAGCAGCGTATCGCCGCGCGGCCATACCTCGCCGACGGTGTACGCGTCGCGCTTGACGCGGTGGACGTAATTGCCGTAGACGTGCAGGAGGTGGTGGGTGGCCGGCGTGTTCGCCACCTGGTCGGCCCGCTCGATCAGGTACGGCACCGCGTCCATCCGGAAGCCGTCCGCGCCCATGTCCACCAGCCAGAGGCGCGCGATCTTCTCGGCCTCGGCGACGACGCGCGGGTTGTCGTAGTTCAGGTCCGGCATGCCGCCCCAGAAGAACCCGTAGTAGTACTCGTCGCGCACCGGCGACTTGTGCCACCAGCTGTTGCCGTTCGCGTCGCGCTGCCCCGGGTCCGTCTTCGACCAGCGGAACCAGTCGCGGTAGGGCGAGGTCGTGTCGCGCAGCGCCGACTGGAACCACGGGTGCTTGTCGGAGACGTGGTTGAGCACCATGTCCACGAGGACGCGGATGCCGCGCCGGTGCGCCGCGGCCACGAGCCGCCGGAAGTCGTCGTTCGTGCCATACGCGCTGTCGACATGGAAGTAGTCGGTCGCGTCGTAGCCGTGGTAGCTCGCCGCCTGGTTCACCGGCATCAGCCAGATGCAGCGCGCGCCGAGCGAGCGGGTGCTCCGCGGGTTGCCGTCGTTGATGTAGTCGAGCTTCGCGATGAGCCCCTTCAGGTCGCCGACGCCATCGCCGTCGCTGTCCTTGAACGAGCGGACGAAGATCTCGTAGCAGGTGGCGCCGCGCGTCCAGGCGGGGAGTGCGCGCTGGGACTGCGCCGGTACCGCGGGAGCGAGCGTCGCGACGAGCAGGGCGGCCGCGGCGGCGCGGCCGAAGAGGCGATGGGTCATGGCGCGGGTTGGAGGAAGGCAGCGGACTCGCGGCAAAGCTCGCCGCGCGGCTCTCGCCGGGCAAGCGGCGGGGAGCGTTCCGGTCCGCGGGGGAGTATATCGATTGGTCCAGCGGAGGGAGCGATGATGATGTACTTCGGCGTCGTTCGACGTACCGCTGCGTCGACAGCGGGCGCGGTCCCCGCGCGTCGGCGGCGGGTCGCGCGCCTCGCGGCCGCGCTGCTCGGCTTCGTGACGGCCCTGCTGCCGATCGCCGCGATCCCGCCGCTGCGGCCGACGATCGCGTACACCGTCCGCATCGATCCGGACCGTGTGGACGTCATCGATGTCGCGATCGCCGTGCGCGGCGTGGAAGCGTCACTGCCCCTCGCGATGAAGGTTCACGCCGAGTACGACGCACGCTACTGGCGCTTCTTCGACGGCGTCAGCGCCGACGGGGCCGACGGGAGGCCGGGGAACGTCAGCCGTGAGGGGAACACGCTCTGGCGTGTGACGATGCCCGGCGGCGCGGGCTTCATTCGCTATCGCGTGCACGTTCAGCCCACGGCGCCGGGACTCCGCCGCGCGTGGCAGACGTTCGCGCGCGCCGACGGAGCGCTGCTCAATCCGCCGGACGTCTTCCTCTACCTGCCGACGCATGCGGACGTGCCGGCGACCGTCACGCTGGATGTTCCGCGCGCATGGCGTGTGGCGACGGCGCTGGACCGGACGCGCGCGCCGGCGACGTACCAGGCCGCCGATGCCGTCGCCCTGCTCGATGCGCCGATCCTGCTCGGCACGTTCCGCCACTGGCGCTTCGCCCAACGCGGTACGACGTACCACGCGGTCTACTGGCCGCTGGCGGATGCCGCGCCATTCGATACCGTGGCGCTCGTGGACGAGCTGCGCCGCCTCGCGGCGGCCGCGCTGGACATCTTCGGTCAGGCACCGTCGCACGCGTACTGGTTCCTGCTCCAGGACGGAGCGTCCGATGCCCTCGAGCACCGATCGTCGGTCACCATCGGCGTGCCGAGCGCGCGGCTGGCGCGCGATCCGCATGCGTTCGTGGAAGAGATCGCGCACGAGTTCTTTCACGCGTGGAACCTCGTCGCGATCCACCCGGCAGGGTACAACGACCTCGGCTTCGGCCCGCCGGCGCGCAGTTCCCTCCTCTGGCTGGGCGAGGGCGTGACGCTCCACTACGCGGACATCCTGCCGCGTCGCGCGCGGCTCGCGCCGACAGTTCATTCGCGCCTCGATCACCTCGCGGCGCTCCTCGAGCACTACTACGCCTCGCCGGCGCTCCGGCGCGTCTCACCGGCACGGGCGAGTCTCGCGTTCGACGACTCTCCCGTCGCCAACGGCGACGCGACCGGCGGCTACTACCTCCAGGGCGAGCTCCTCGCCAACGCCCTCGATGCGCGGCTGCGCGTGGCGACGCACGACCGGCGCGGGCTCGACGATCTCATGCGCGCGCTGTACGCGGCCAGCCAATCGCCGCAGTACCACGGCTACACCGAGGCGGACGTGATCCACTCCGCGGATGCGGTCTGCGACTGCCGGCTCGACGGATTCTTCGCGAACGAGGTGCGCGGCGCCGGACCGATCGATCCGACGCCGATCCTCGCGCGCCTCGGCCTGCGCCTCGTCGTCGACTCCATCCCCGCCAGCGACAGCGCCGGACGGCTCCTCCCCGATGCGCGAGTGGGCATCGACTTCACCGCTCCCCCCGGCGTGCTGCGGCTCGTGGTGACCGACTCGACGTCGGCCTTCGCGCGCGCCGGCGTGCGCACCGGCGACGAGCTCCTGTCCGTGAACGGAACGGCGGTCTCCACCTTCGCCGGCCTGCGCGCCGCGACGAGCCGGATCAGCGTGGGCGATACCGCCGCCCTGCAGCTGCGCCGCGGCGACCGCGTCCTGGACCTCGCCGTGCCGCTCGCCGCGTACCGCCGGCCGCGCGTGCGATTCGTCGACGCGGCCGTCGTCAGCGCCACGGAGCGCCGCCGGCGCGCGGCCTGGCTGAACGGGGGATAGAAACCGGCCGCACCCGCGTTCGTATGAGCGTACGCTCCCTTGCAGGACGCCACCCCATCCCGGAGTCCCCGTGTCCACCACCCCACGCCGATTCGCATCGCGCGCCACGACCGCCGCGCTCCTCCTCGGCACGGCGTTGCTCCTGCCGCGGACGTCGCGCGCCCAGGCAGCCCTCGACTCCGCCTCCGCGGCCCACGTGCGCGACGCGTACATGGCGGATCTCGACACCGTTCACGCCAAGATCATGCAGCTCGCCAACGCGATCCCCGAGGAGCGGTACGCGTGGCGCCCGACGACGGGTGTCCGCTCCGTGTCGGAGGTGCTGATGCACGTCGCGTCCGAGTGGTACCTGTTCGTGCCGATGTCCGTGGCCGGCAAGCCGCCCGCCGATTTCGGCCCGCCGCGCGAGAGCCTGCCGAAGCTGGAGAAGATCACGGGGAAGAGCGACGTGCTCGCGCAGCTCGATCGCGCGTGGGCGCACTGTCGCGCCGAGCTCACCGCCGCCGACGCCGCGCAGCTCACCGGCAGCTACAAGCCGTGGGGGATGCCGCTCGACGCGTCGGCGTTCCTGATGGCGGGCGACCTGCACGAGCACCTGGGACAGCTCATCGCATATGCGCGCTCCGTCGGCGTGAAGCCGCCGTGGAGCAGGGGGTGACGGCGACCGCGCATTTCGCTGTTGACGACCGACGGTCCCGAACCTACGGTGGTGGCAGCCGGAGCGAAGTTCACGCGCGCCGGGCCCACGGCGCAGCGGGCGGGCACGCGTGCACCGCGTCCGTGTAGCTGGAGGTGGAGTATGGACGCTCAGGTCACGGCCCGCTCGCAGACGTATCGGTTGCACCAGCAGGCATCCGATGCCGAGATCCGACACGGGCAGGAAGTCCGCGCGGACGTTCCGCACGTCCGGGTGACGGCGAACCTGGAGGGCGGCGAGTGGGTGCGGGGGCCGCGCGGCGGGAGCACGGAACGCGCGCAGGTCTTCTTCTGCAACATGGGACGGATGCGCGTGCGCGAGGTGCTCGAAGCCGGCGACGGCGGACCGCTGCCGGCGAGCGTGGTCGTGGAGAACCTCGAGGTGCCGGAGGCCGGCACCTACGACCTGCTGAACGTGCTCGTGAAATCGAACGGCGATCTCCGGCTCGTCGTGGACGAGAAGACGGAGATCGTGCGCGTCGAGGAGCCGGAGCGGTCGGCCGCGTGGTTCTGAGGGGGTGGAGGAGCGCGCCGCGAAGCGATCAGCGACTTCGCGGCGCGCGGTGGACGGGACGCCGA
>CAMLIT010000049.1 GCA_946480295.1 uncultured Gemmatimonadota bacterium | reverse complement strand
ACTGCGCACTGCGAACGTCACTACGTACTGCGCACTGCGAACGTCACTACGTACTGCGCACTGCGAACACGGGTCCCGGAATGCGGGACCCGTGTCGTTGGTACGCAATACACAATTCGCACGGAGGTCCGCAGTTCGCAGGACGCAGTGATCTCCCTGCACAGTCAGCTCCGTCCGCAGTGAAGTTCGGTCCCGGCCCCCCCCGCCCACTCAAACCGACGGCCGCTCCCCCTCCGCGAATCCCAGTTCCCCCACCCCCCTCGTCACGAACTGCTCCGCCTCCGTCGATCCCGCCAGCGCCGCCGTCGCCGCCGCCGCGCCGACGATCGTCGTCAGGATCTCGTCGAAGTAGCCCGTCCCCGCCTCGCGCTGGTGCTTCGTCGCCGTGTAGCCGTCCGCCTCGCGCGCGAACTCCCGCCGCTGCACCCGCACGTACGCCGGCATCCCCTCGGCCGCGTATTCCCGCGCCAGCTCGAACGCGTTCAGGTTCACCAGGTGCCAGCCGGCGAGCGTGATGAACTGGAAGCGGTAGCCCATCGCCGCCAGCTCGCGATGGAACGTCGCGATCGTCTGCGCGTCCAGGTTCCGCTCCCAGTTGAACGACGGCGAGCAGTTGTACGCGAGCAGCCGGTCCGGATACACCGACCGGATCCCCTCCGCGAACTGCTTCGCTTCCTGCAGGTCCGGCTTCGCCGTCTCGCACCAGACGAGGTCCGCGTACGGCGCGTAGGCCAGCCCGCGCGCGATCGCCGCGCGCATCCCCGGCGTCACCCGGTGATAGCCCTCCACCGTGCGGTCGCCGTGCACGAACTCGCGATCCCGCTCGTCGACGTCGCTCGTCAGCAGCGACGCGCCCAGCGCGTCCGTGCGCGCGATGATCATCGTCGGCACGTCGAGCACGTCCGCCGCCAGCCGCGCCGCCGTCAGCGTGCGCACGAACTGCCCCGTCGGCACGAGCACCTTCCCGCCCATGTGCCCGCACTTCTTCTCGGCCGCGAGCTGGTCCTCGAAGTGCACCCCCGCCGCTCCGGCCTCGATCATCGCCTTCATCAGCTCGAACGCGTGCAGCGGGCCGCCGAACCCCGCCTCGGCGTCGGCGACGATCGGCACCAGCCACTCCCGTCCGCCGTCCGCGCCCTCGCTCCACTCCACCTGGTCGGCGCGCAGGAGCGCGTTGTTCAGCCGCCGCACGAGCTGCGGCACCGAGTTGCTCGGGTAGAGGCTCTGGTCCGGATACGTCTGGCCGGCAAGGTTCGCGTCCGCCGCCACCTGCCAGCCGCTCACGTAGACCGCCTGCAGCCCGGCGCGTACCATCTCCACCGCCTGCGCCCCCGTCATCGCGCCGAACGTGCGCACCGGCTCGGCCGCGTGCAGCAGCTCCCAGAGCCGCGCCGCGCCGAGGCGCGCGAGCGTGTGCTCGACGCGCACCGACCCGCGCAGCCGCACCACATCCGCCGCGGTGTAGTCGCGTCGGATGCCGCGCCAGCGCGCGTCGCCCCGCCACGCCCGCTCCAGCGCCGAGAGTTCCCCCGCCTTCCGGGTGTCCATGCGTCCCGTCCTTCTGCTGAGGTCTACGCCCGCGTGCGGTCGAGCATCGGATAGCCGCGGAGGGTGAGGAAGTCCTGGAACTCGCCCAGCACCAGCTCGTCCAGCAGCGCCGCGGCATCGTCGAGGCGCGAGTCGTCAGGCGCGTCGCCCGTCCCGCCCCCCGCCTCCCGCAGCGCCGCGACGACAGCGTCGCGCGTCCGCCGATACGCGTCCGCCGTCACCCCGTCGCCGTCGGCGAGCGGCGCCTCGTGGTGCACCCACTGCCAGAGCTGCGAGCGGGAGATCTCCGCCGTCGCGGCGTCCTCCATCAGGTCGTGGATCCCCACCGCCCCCTGCCCGCGCAGCCACGCGTCGAGGTACTGGAGCGCGACGTCCACGTTGATCCGCACCCCCTCGCGCGTCACCCGCCCGCCGTCCACGTGGAAGTCCGTGAGCTCGGATGCCGTGACGTGCACGTCCTCGCGCATGACGTCCTTCTGATTGACGCGCGCCTCCCGCCTCCCGCCTCCCGCCTCCCGCTCCAGGACTCGATCGAACTCCGCCATCGCCACCGGTACCAGATCCGGGTGCGCCACCCACGTCCCGTCGAAGCCGTCTCCCGCCTCGCGCTCCTTGTCCTCGCGCACCTTCGCCAGCGCCCGCTCGTTCACCGCGGGATCGCGCCGGCTGGGGATGAACGCCGCCATGCCGCCGATCGCGTGCGCGCCGCGCCGGTGGCAGGTCTTCACCAGGAGCTGCGTGTAGGCGCGCATGAAGGGCACCGTCATCGTGAGCTGCGCGCGATCGGGGAGCACGACGGCCGGCCGGTCGCGGAACGTCTTGATGATGCTGAACAGGTAGTCCCACCGCCCCGCGTTCAGCCCCGCCGCGTGCTCTCGCAGCTCGTAGAGGATCTCGTCCATCTCGAACGCGGCGTGGATCGTCTCGATCAGCACCGTCGCGCGGACGGTGCCGCGCGGGATGCCGAGCGCCTCCTGCGCGTGCACGAACACGTCGTTCCACAGCCGCGCCTCGAGATGGCTCTGCAGCTTCGGGAGGTAGAAGTACGGCCCCGTGCCGCGCTCCAGCAGCTCGCGCGCGTTGTGGAAGAAGTAGAGCCCGAAGTCGAACAGGCTCCCGGAGACCGGCTCGCCGTCCACGAGCACGTGCTTCTCCTCGAGATGCCAGCCGCGCGGCCGCACGAGCAGCGTCGCCGTGCGCTCGTTCAGCGTGTACTGCTTGCCCGGCGTCGACAGCGAGAGCGTCCGCCGGACGGCGTCCATGAGGTTCCCCTGGCCGTCGACGACGTTCTCCCAGGTCGGGGAGAGCGCGTCCTCCAGGTCCGCCATGAACACCTTCGCGCCGGAGTTGAGCGCGTTGATCATCATCTTCCGGTCCACCGGCCCCGTGATCTCGACGCGACGGTCGTCCAGATCGGCCGGCGCGGGGGCGACACGCCACTCGCTCTCGCGCACCGCGCGCGTGTCGGGAAGGAAGTCGAGCGACGCTCCGCGCTCGATCTCCGCGTGACGCGTGCGGCGCCGCTCCAGCAGTTCGAGCCGTCGACCGTTGAACTCGCGCTGCAGACCGGCGACGAAGGCGAGTGCTTCCGGCGTCAGCACTCGATCGGACGTGGAGGTGGGTTCACCGAGCACGGAGACGCGATCGGGGGCGCTGACCGTCATGATCTGTCCTCTCGTAGACGGGAGATTGCGGCGGAATCTGCCCGAACGGGGGCGAGATATGTGCCAGGGGAGCACGACAGTGAGACAGCCCGCAACCACGCCTGACGCGTTTCGCAAGCAGCTTGCCTGACGAAGTCGCGTGCTCCTGCCGAAAGGACGTATCACCGGCGTCAGGCCTACAGACAGTCGGGCAAGGCCGTCTTATATTTGCCGCCCAGCAGTGCGCCTTCCGTTCGACCCTCGACGCCCCTCGCCCGCTGTGCCGTGAACGCCGGGGCCCCGGCGTTCGCCGAGACGAGCGCTTTCCCAGCGCCTGGGCAACACTCAGGAGGATGGATGATGAACGTCCCCCGCAGGACAGGGATTGGAGTCGCAGTCGCTGCCGCACTGGCCTTCCCGGCCATCACCCTCGCCCAGGGATTCGGCCTGAGCGAGATCGGCTCCTGCGCCGTCGGCCGCGGCTTCGCCGTCACCGCCGGTGGTTGCCACGACGCCTCCACGATCTTCTGGAACCCCGCCGCCGCCACGTCGCTCGACGGCTGGTCGGCCCTCCTCGGCGCCGCCGACATCGCGATCAACGGCCGCTTCGAGCAGGACACCTCGCACAGCGTCTACAAGACCAACATCCCGCACGCGATCGTCCCACACTTCTTCATCAATCACCACTCCGCGGGGAGCCGGCTCGCCCTCGGCCTGGGCTTCTACGTTCCCTACGGCCTGACGTCGCAGTGGGGGCCCGAGTTCCCGGGGGGCTTCGCGTCGCAGAAGGCGTCGCTCGCGACCTTCTACGTGCAGCCGAACATCGCCTGGAAGATCAACGACAGGTGGTCCGTCGGCGGCGGCCCGATCGTCGGCCGGTCGACCGTGGAGCTGGTCCAGGCGCTCGACCTCTCCAGTCAGAGCCCGGCCCCCAGCATCACCTTCGCCATGCTCGGCATCCCCACCGGCACCCGCTTCGGGACGGCGCGCATGAAGGGGAGCGCCTGGGGATACGGCGCGCAGGTCGGGGTGAGCGGTAAGCTCAACCCGAACTGGACGATGGGGCTCCGCCTCCTCGCCCCGATCACGTTCAAGTACGACGACGCCGACGCGACCTTCACGCAGGACCCGACGGGGCTCGTCCTTGCCGCCAACAATCCGCTGGGTGCCCCAGCCGGCACGCCCGTCGATTCCCTTCTCGCTCCCGAGTTCCGCACGGGCGGTCCGCTCACCGCGCAGAAGGTGAAGACGAAGATCACCCACCCGGCGCAGATCCAGCTCGGGTTCAACTACAGCGGGATCAAGGACTGGAACCTCGAGGCCGACTACGCCTGGATCGGCTGGTCGGCGTTCAAGGAGCTCCCGGTGAACTTCGCCGACACGGCGCTGAGCCGCACGCAGTACGAGGACTACAACAACACCTCGGCGATCCGGCTCTCGGCGGAGTACCTCTGGCGGAACAGCCTTCGCCTCCGCGCCGGATTCCAGGGTGTCGCGAGCGCCGCGCCGTCGGAGACGGTCACCCCGCTCCTCCCCGAGCAGGACCGCGAGTACGGCAACGTCGGCTTCGCCCTCCCGATCGGGAGCAAGTGGACACTCGACGCCGCCTACTCGCACACCTTCACCTCCGGTCGCCGGGGGCGCGTCATCGAGCGGTTGGACCGGAGCCAGACCGCTGACGAGCTCAACTCGGGCGTCTACTGGCTCGCGGGGAACATCATCTCCGTCAGCCTGAAGGCTTCCTACTAACGCGCGAACGGGAGACACCACATGCGTCATCTGCCTCTTCTTCGCGGTGCCGTCCTCGTCGGCTGTGCAGCCGCCGTCGCGGCGTGCACGAGCAGCGAGAGCCACGAGGTCTTCGGCCCGAAGGTCCCGACCGGCGGAGCCCTCTTCAGGAGCTACGTCTCGCTCGGGAACAGCATCACCGCCGGCTACCAGTCCGGCGGGATCAACGACTCCACCCAACGCGCCGCGTACCCGGTGCTCCTCGCGCAGGCGATGGGGTCGTCGTTCGTCTATCCATCGCTCAAGAGTCCCGGGTGCCCGCCGCCGATCTCGAACCTCGTGACGGGCGCGCGCGTCGGCGGCGCCAGCTCGACGTCGACGACCTGCGCCCTGCGCGACCCCGCTCTCGTCTCGTACCGGGTGAACAACGTCGCCGTCCCGGGCGCGACCTCGTTCGATCCGACCAGCGCCTCGACCGCCGCGTCCAACGCGCTCACGACCCTGATCCTGGGCGGCGAGACGCAGGTCCAGCGCGCGCTCCAGGCCCGGCCGACCTTCGCGACAGTCTGGATCGGGAACAACGACGTGCTCGCCGCGGCCCTGTCCGGCGTGCTCACCCCGACGGCCGGGGTCTCCCCCGGAGCCACGCCGCTCGCCGCCTTCACGGCGAACTACGGCAAGATGATGGACTCGCTCACGGCCGGCGCGCCGAACCTGAAGGGGGTCCTCATCGGCGTCGTCTACGTCTCCGACGTGCCCGCGCTGGTGAAGGGGATCATCGTCGCGAACCCGCAGGTGAACGCGGCCATCAGCCAGATCGTCGGGACGCCGGTCTACGTCGACAGCACCTGTTCCGGCTCCGGAGCGACCTCGCTCGTCGACCTGGTCCAGCTCATCCCGCAGATGAAGGCGTACAAGGCATCCGGAGGCACCGCCGGCCACCCGCCCGTCATCTACTGCGTGAAGGGACGGTTCATCGATCCGCGAATCGGCGACCTCTTCGTGCTCGACCCCCAGGAGCATCAGCAGATCGATGCCCTGATCGCCGGCTACAACACCTACATCCAGGCGAAGGCGGACAGCCTCGGCTTCGGGTACTACGATCCGAACGTCCGGCTCGCGCAATACATCCAGAGCGGCGCCATCCCGCAGGTGCCGGACTTCTCGAACGCGAAGGCACCGTTCGGCCAGTACATCTCCCTCGACGGCGTCCACCCGTCGAGCGCGGCGCACCAGGTGATCGCGAACGACCTGGTCGACCTGATCAACACGAAGTTCAGGTCGGGGGTGCAGCGCGACCTGCAGTAGTTTCCACGCACCTGGCGAATGGAGCAGGAATGTGATCGGGGCGGCCGTGAGGCCGTCCCGATCTTTTTTCGCCTCTGCTGAATCGGCAGGGGCGGACGCGCGCGGCGACCGCTCCAGTGGGCACGCTTCCGAGCGGGACCTTTGCGTGATCAGCGAACGCCTCGAGCGCGGACCACCATCCGTCCGGTGGCCGCACCGGATGCAGATCCCCCAGACCGGTGAAGTCCCCGGCACGGCCGCGCCCGATAACACGTCGCTCGAAGTGTCGCGCGTCTGGACAGCGCCGAGCGCCACCCACCGGCAGCACGCCGCCCGATCCCAGGCCTGAGCGCGGAGCGGATTCTCGGTCCGCGTCGCGCATGGCGCCGGGCGCGAGCCGCGCTGAACACCCTCTCCGCCGACCGCGACGCGATCGCATCTGAACATCGACGCCGATGTCATCTTCGTGATGCGCCCGCGGAGCCCCCATCGCAGCCCTCGCGGTCGCGCCGCCTCAGCCGCGGAAGACGGCGCCTAACCACTGAGCGAGCAGCGGATGCGACGATTTGTGATGTCTGCTCAACACGGTGTTGTCGCAAGTCTTGCGCAGGGCATGATCAAGTGCTTCACCACATCTGTTTCCACACGGCGGGAGGGGTTGGAGGGGGACCGCCAGCCACGGTCGCCAGCCGGCCGGCGCCCCGACCGCGGACACGACCAGCGAGCGCGAGCCGCCGATGTCACAGAGCTGCTCGATGCACACTGCGCCCCAGACGGCCCGGAGCGCCGAGCCAACCCTCGCCTACCGCCCTGCCCTCCCCCAATCGCTCGCCCTCCGGGCGATCCGTTTCCTCTGTGGCATCCGTGTCCACCCGGAAGTGATGCCATTCGACGGGGGGCTAGGCGCCAGGAGGCAGCGGCCGCCGCCGTCGCGTTCGTGTGAACCCCGATGCTCCGCACCTGGCCCGATGGGCAGCAGCCCGCGTCCCGCGCCCCTCGTCCCCACGCCTCCCGCCTCCCGCCTCCCGCCTCCCGCATGTAGCTTCTGCCACAATGCCAGCTCCCTACCCTACCGCCCTCACCCGCCAGCTCGGCATCGATCTCCCGCTCATCTGCGGTGCGATGTACCCGTGCAGCAACCCGGAGCTCGTGGCGGCCGTCTCGGCTGCGGGGGGGATCGGCATCGTCCAGCCGGTGTCGCTGACCTACGTCCACGGACACGAGTTCCGCGCCGGGCTCCGGTACATCCGCAGCCTCACCGACCGCCCGATCGGGATGAACGCGCTCATCGAGAGCTCGTCGCGGATGTACCGCCACCGGATGGAGCACTGGATCGACGTCGCCCTCGAGGAGGGCGTCCGCTTCTTCATCACCTCGCTCGGAAACCCGCGCTGGGTGGTGGATCGGGTCGCCGCCGCGGGCGCGATCGTCTACCATGACGTCACCACGGCGCGGTGGGCGGCCAAGGCGATCGCCGGGGGCGTGCACGGGCTCATCGCCGTGAACTCCCGAGCGGGCGGGCACGCCGGCACCAGGACCGCGGAAGAGCTGCTCGAGGAGCTCCGAGGCTTCGGGCTCCCGCTGGTCTGCGCCGGCGGCATCGGTGACCCGGCCGGCGTTCGCCGGGCCCTCGACATGGGCTATGCCGGCGTCCAGATGGGCACCCGGTTCATCGCGACCGTCGAGTGCCACGCCGATGCGGAGTACAAGCAGGCGATCGTGGACGCCGACGCCGACGACATCGTCCTGACCGAGCGGCTCACGGGAGTGCCCGTGGCCGTGATCGAGAACGAGTACGTTCGCCACCTCGGCACCCGCGCCGGGCCGATCGCGCGCTTCCTCCTCCGGAACCGGCGGACGAAGCACTGGATGCGCACCTGGTACGCCCTGAGCTCACTGCGCCGGCTGAAGCGGTCCGCGAACCAGGAGACTGGCGCCGGGAGCCGCGACTACTGGCAGGCGGGCCAGAGCGTCGCCGCCATCCACGAGATCGCGTCGGTAGCGGAGGTCATGCGCTCGTTCGCGGCGGCGCTGGAAGGGTAGAGGGATGCGGCAGGCGCGCCGCGGCATGCCCCTCTTCATCGCGGCCTACGGTCTTCTCGGCGGCCCTGGCATCACACGACTAAAGAGGCGAATGGCGCGAATGACGCGAATGACGCGAATCGCTGGAACGCGGATTGGACGGATGAACGGCACGGATGCACGCGGATCGCTCGGAGTGGCGCGACGCCGCCGTGCGCCGAGAGCACCCTTGTGATACTGAAGCGTGGTGCAGCATCTGGCGTCGGCGCGCCGGAGCGAGATCCCATTCGCTCCGCTCAGGGCATGCCTTCGCCTGCGGCTCGGGACGACAAGCGGTGCCCGCCTCCCGGCGCCGATCCGCGGCATCCGTGACCTCCGCGGCATCCGTGTCCGATCGGCGTTGATGCCGGCTCGTCGACCGAGTCCGGCGCACGGCGGAAGTGGCCCGTCCGAACGCGTCCCTCGTCCCTCGTCCCTCGTCCCCACGCCTCCCGCCTCCCGCCTCCCGCCTCCCGCCGCTACACCAACAGGAACGCGTCGTACAGCGCGTGCGTCCACGCGGTGATCCCGAAGCCGCGCACCAGATACAGCCCGCTGAACGCGAGCCCGCTCACCGCCCGGAAGGCGAACGACTGGATCTCGAACCGCTCGCCGAAGGGTCCGACGTAGTGGAACGCGGAGAAGATCAGCGCGCCGATGATCGCCGCGAAGACGCCGGCCGGCGCGCGGCCGAAGCCGAAGAGCACGCGGCCGATCGTTGCCAGCGCGGAGACGAGGAGCACGCGGAAGAGCAGCTCCTCGAAGAAGCCGGCGCCGAGCGAGAGCATCAGGCGGGTGGGCCAGCTCATGGTGGCGAGCGGGCCGCCGGGAACCATGAGGAGATGGAGCCCGCCGAGGAGTTGCGCCGTGATCGTGCCGATGACGACGCCGAACACCAGTGCCAGCCCGGTCGCCTCGGCGAGCATGCCGGCGAAGAACGCCGGTCGCAGCCCGCCGCCGCTCCGCCGGAGGTCGCGCCAGACGAAGACGATGCTCAGCCCGACGATCGCCACCATGAGGAGGAGCGGCCCGTACGCGCCGGCGACGAGGAACGCCAGCTCGTGCAGGATGACGTCGGCCCCGTTTCGCACCTGCTGCTCCGCCACCGGCCGGCGGAAGATCGCGGCCAGGAGCTCGTAGGCGATCAGGAGCGGCAGCGCGAAGAGCAGGCTGTAGCGCGGCGAGCGCGTCGCGCCGAAGTACGAGCTGCGCCCGAGCGGGGCGCGAACGGACGTGGGCATCGCTCGATCTTACGTCCGAGCCCGCCACAAAGTTCTGGCGGGAAGTTGCGGAACCCCATGCGCGTGTCTAGGGTACGGAAGTCGCTGCATCGATCGCAGCGTGTTCCGCCCGATCTCCCACCCCAAACGAGGAGGTGATCCATTGTCTAGTAACGGTCCCAAAGCCGGTTCGTCCTGGGCAAGCGGTCGCCTGATCGCTACTCGGTAACCCGGGTACCGGCTCATACGATCGTCACGAGCCGGCTTGATGGACGAAGGCCTCCGGACATTCCGCCGGGGGCCTTTTTCTTTCCTGGGGACGCGTCGCTCGTCCCGAGGCCTCCCGCCTCCCGCTACCGCCCCGTACTCCCGAACCCGCCCGCCCGCTCCGTCGTCCTGCCCACCCGCCCCTCCTCGAACGGGAGCACCTCGAAGCGCTGCAGCACCATCTGGGCGATGCGCTCGCCGTGCTCGAGGCGGATGGGATGCGCGGTCGGATTGCGTACGAGCACCATCCACTCGTCGGGAAAATCGGCGTCGATCGTCCCAGGGGCGTTCGGGATCTGCAGCGCCTTCTTGAAGGTCGTGCCGCTGCGCGGGCGCACCTGCGCCTCGTAGCCATCCGGGAGCCGGGCCTTGAAGCCGAGGGGGACGAGCGCGGCCGCGGCGGGCGGCAGCTCGAAGACGCCGTCGCCCGCCTCGTCAGGCGGCACCTCCCACATGCGCTGCCCGTCGGAGCAGCGGACCGCGCGGCCGCGCAGGTACGCAAACAGGTCGTAGCCGGCGGAGCCGTCCGTCGCGCGGCGTGGGAGCTGGGCGTCGGCGTGCAGGAGCTCGATGGTGATGGGAGGCATCGCGGGAGGCGGGAGGCGGGAGGCGGGAGGCGGGAGGCGTACAAACCCACTGCGGACTGCGGATCGCGGACGGCGGACTGCCGTTCCCGGCGCGAATGATCTCGCATCGCGTGCCGATCCGGTAGCCTTGCGAGCCCTCCCGATCGGGCTCTACTTCCGGCATGCTCCTTCTCGCCCTCCCCCTGCTCCTCGCGGCGGCGTCGCCGACGTCGCGCCCCGACTCCCTGATGGTGCGCGGCATCTCGCGGCAGCTCGCCATCGCGCGCGCCGCCGAGATCTCCGACGTCCGCTACCGCCTCGACCTCTCGCTCACCAGGCGCGACACGGCCGCCGGCGAGGTCGTGATCACCTTCGTGAAGCGCAGGCCGGGCGACGTGATCGTCGACTTCCGCGGCCCGACCGTCGCCGGCTACCAGGTGAACGGGACACCCGTGACGCCGGAGAACAACGGCGCACACCTGCGCTTCCCCGCGCGCGCCTTCCACGCAGGCACGAACCGCGTCGCGATGCGATTCACGGCGCTGATCGCCCCCGCCGGTGCGAGCATCATCCGCTTCCACGACGAGACCGACGGCAGGAACTACCTGTACACGCTGCTCGTCCCCTCCGACGCGAACGCCCTCTTCCCCTGCTTCGACCAGCCGGATCTCAAGGCGCGGCTCTCGCTCACGCTCACCGTGCCGCCGACGTGGACGGCGATCGCGAACGGGATCACGGAGCGCGTCGACTCGGCCGCCGGCGACCGCACCTTCACCTTCCGTGAATCGGATCCGCTGCCGACGTACCTGATGGCCTTCGCCGCCGGGCCGTGGCATCGCTTCACCGGCGGCCCGCGCCACACGAACCTGTTCGTGCGCGCCTCGCGCGCGCGCGAGGTCGAGGTGGACTCGCTCCAGGACCAGGTGGGCTCGGCGCTGACGTCGCTCGAGCGGTACTTCGGGATCGCGTACCCGTTCCAGCAGTTCCAGTACATGCTGTCGCCGGCGTTCCCCTTCGGCGGGATGGAGCATCCCGGCGTCACGATGTTCAACGAGGAGTCGTTCATCTACCGCGAGCCGCCGACGCTCAACCAGCGGCTCGGCCGCCGCGCGACGATCTACCACGAGGTCGCGCACCAGTGGTTCGGCGACGACGTCACCATGCGCTGGTTCGACGACCTCTGGCTGAAGGAGGGGTTCGCGACGTACATGGCCGCGAAGATGCGCGCGATCGAGCTGCGAGCCGGCACGCAGCGCGATCGCGCGCATCCCGAGCCCGAGCCAAGCGAGGGCAATCCGTGGATGTCCTTCTACCTCCGCAACAAGCCCGCGGCCTACGACGTGGACCTCACGACGGGCACGACGCCCATCTGGCAGCAGCTCGTCAACCTCGACCAGGCGAAGAGCAACTACGGCGCGATCGTCTACAACAAGGCGCCGGGGGTGCTCAAGCAGCTCAACTATCTCGTCGGCGACTCCGCCTTCCGCGCCGGCGTGCACGACTTCCTTCGCCAGCACGCGTATGGCAACGCGACCTGGCGCGACCTCCTGGGCGCGATCGGGCGCGCCGCCCACCGCGACCTCGGAAACTGGGGGCGGCAGTACATCCTGCGACCCGGGATGCCCGTGATCGAGCAGCGGCTGGAGATCCGGGAGGGCCGCATCCGCCGCCTCGCCCTCACGCAGCACCCGGCGCACGCCGCGCTCTCCGGCCGCGCGGTGTGGCCGATCCGCACCGAGGTCGTGCTCTCGCGCGGCGGCACGCTCACGCGGATCCCGGTGGAGATGAAGGCCGAGTCGCTGGTCGTCACGGCGGCCGCCGGCCAGGCCGCTCCCGATTTCTTCTACGCCAACGCGGACGACTACGCGTACGGGCTGGTCATGCTCGATCCGCGCAGCACCGCCTGGCTCGAGGATCACGTCGGCGAGGTCCGCGATCCCTTCCTGCGCGCGATGCTCTGGGGCTCGCTCTGGGACCTCGTGCGCGACGCGCGGCTCGCGCCGACGCGCTTCCTCGCGACGGCGATGCGCGAGCTGCCGAACGAGCGCGACGAGCAGATCTCGGCGGGCATCGTCGGGCGGCTGAGCCGTGCGGTCGAGAGCTACCTGTCGACGGCGCAGCGCGACTCGCTGCTCCCGGCGATCGAGTCGCTCCTGCTCGCGGGCGCGAGCGACACGAGCCGCGTGTACGGCGTGCGCAAGAACCAGCTCGACGCGTACATCGTGCTCGCCGCCACGCCGTCGGCGCTCGCGCGACTCGAGGGGTGGCTGGACGACACGAGCGCAGCGGGACTCCCGGTGCGCCAGCCGACGCGCTGGGCGATCGTGACGACGCTCGTCGCGCGTGGCGCACCGCGCGCCATGGAGCGCCTCGCGGCGGAGCAGCGCCGCGACACGACGTCGGGGGGCCAGCGGCGCGCCTTCGTGGCGGGCGCGGCGCAGCCCACGCCGGCGGCGAAGCGCGCCTACTTCAATCGCTACTTCCGCGACTCCACGCTCAACGAGGACTGGGTGACGGCGAGCCTGCGGGCGTTCAACGAGCCCGGGCAGTCGGCGCTCACCCTGCCCTACCTCGTGCCGGCGCTCGACACGCTCCCCTGGATCCAGCGCAACCGCCGCATCTTCTTCCTCGGCTCGTGGCTGGGCGCCTTCATCGGGGGGCAGCGCGACGCGGCGGCGCTGGCGGTGATCGACCGCTTCCTGCGCGAGCATCCGCGGCTCCCGATCGATCTCCGGCAGAAGATCCTGCAGGATCGTGACGACCTCGAGCGCACCGTGCGCATCCGCCGCGCCTTCGCGGATGGGAGCGCGTAACCTTTGGGCGTGAGGCGCGTATTCCGAGTGGGCAGCGTGGCACCGGATTCGCGCCGCGCCCGGCGGCGATTCGAGGATGCCGCGCTCGCCCTTCGTCCTTCGCCCCTTCGACGCTTCTCGATGCCGTACCGCACCACACTTCTCGCCGTGGCCGCGCTCGCCTGCGCGGCCGTTCCCGCCAGCGCGCAGCGCTTCGCCTACGCGCCCGGAACCTCCCAGTACCGGCTGACCTTCCACAGCAATGGCGTCGCCGAACAGGGCGGCGCGAAGCAGGACGTCAACTACGAGACCGAGCAGCGCATGACGCTGACGCTGTCGCAGCGCGCCGCCGACACCCTCGCCCTCACCATCAGCCTCGACTCGATCACGGGCAAGCTGCCGAACGGGGCGCCCCTCAACGGGTCGTCGATGCTCGGCGTGAAGCTCAGCGCGACGGTGTCCCCGCTTGGCCGGCTCTACGCGCGGGACAGCCTGACCGGGCCCGGCGCGCAGCTGCTCGGCGACTTCGCCGACGAGCTGTTCCGCTTCCTGCCGGCGGTGCCGGCGACGCTCGGTGTCGGCGTGACGTGGAGCGACACCGTGTCCACGCCGATCGACCAGATGGGCACGAAGCTCGAGCGCTCGATCATCACGAACTATCGCGTGGTCGGCGACACGGTCGTGCACGGGGCGCCGGCGTGGCGCATCCAGCGCACGGCCACCGCCACGGTGACGGGCACGGGGCGGGCGCTCGGGCAGTCGATCGACTTCGCGACGAACGGCACCGGCAGCGGGACGCTCTACCTGAGCCACGCCGGCCAGTACCTCGGCGCCGACTACCGGGACGACCTGGTGTCGAAGGCGACCGTCGGCCCGCAGAAGTACACGATCACCAACACCCAGACGCAGACCACGAGCATCGCCCTGGTGCCCTGAGCGCGGGCGGCGCCCGGCGAGCCGGCACCGGACTCAGTGGTCGCCCGCGACCTGCTGCTGCTGGTCGCGGTCCGCCTCCTCGACTCGTTTGGCGACGAGCAGCGGCTGGACGACGCAGAGATGGAAGTCGCGGCCGCCGCACGACGCCTTCGCCGCGCGCTGCACGTTGCGCTTGACGAGCTCCGGATACTCGCGGCAGTCGGGGGTGTTCGTGCCGTGGACGCACCCGTTGTAGCGGAGCAGCGCCTTGCGCCAGCCGTCGGTGCTGAAGTCGTCGACCTGCGTCGTCGTCCACTTCAGGATGTAGATCCCGTAGCGCAGGTTCGTCGAGTCGTTCCGCACGTCGGTGCCGAACTTGTGCGCGAGCGCGTTGCGCCAGTGGCGGGCATACACCTGCATGAGTCCCACCGCGCCGACCTTCGAGCGTGCGCGCGACTTGAGCTCGTCGTTCTCCGTCAGCATGACGCCGAGCACGAGGGCGGGCGGGATCTTCTGCGTGTACGCCTCGCGCACGGCGACGTCGGCGAGCGAGCGCGCGCGGCCCGGCGTCACCTTGCCGGTGCGGATGAGGTCGAGGGCGAACGCCTCGCGATCCGCCAGGAACTGCTCCGACCTGATCGCCAGCTCCGCGGGCATGCGCAGCCACGGCGCACGGAGCGCCAGGGAATCCACGTAGCGGTGCTGGAGAATGCGCTGCGCCACCGGCGTCCTCTGCGCGAGGAAGACCGGGTGGACGAGCGACGCCGTCGCGAAGATGGCCGCAGCGGCGGCACAGGCGAGGGCGAGCTGACGCAGGACGGGGCGGGGCGTGCGGATCGGAAGCTCCTCCGGAGGCGTGGTGAGACGGAGTCGGCCAGGAACGGCCGGCGAGGTGCGCGGCCCACCACTCGCGCGACAGGGCACGAGCGGACTCGAGGTTCCAGGCGGCAGGCGAGCTCAGCTATAATATTGACAGGCAATGCCTTGGCCGCTGCCTCATCTTAGTGCATGACACGAAGTCGAGCAACCACGGATGCACCGGGACGCTCCGGCGCGACGGAACCTTCAATCGCGCGGCATTGTTTTTTCCATGACGGCAGTGCGACTCGCCAGTTGGCCCGTTGCCGCCGTCGCGCGCCCGCGCGCCGATCTCTGACATGGACATCGAAATGAGCACTCCCCTCTCGGCCCACCGCCCACGGAGCGCCGCTGCGCCCGCGTGGAAGCGGCAGAGCCGTCGGGCGAGGCGACGCCGCCGGCTGCCGCCGGCGGCGAAATACGCGGCCTGGTTCGCCGCGCTCGTGCTCGTCGCACTGGTCGCGGAGTTCGTCTACTCGACCGTGACCTCCGAGCCGCGCGACGCGCGCACCATCGCCGAGCGCGAGCTGCGCCTGAACACCCTCGCGCGCGGCGAGCGCGTCGTGCGCGAGGTCTCCGTGTTCCAGCGCCCGGCGCTCGACTACTTCCGCGCCACTCGCGGCCTCCTCGTCCTCACCGACCGACGGCTGCTCTTCCTCGGCCTCGAACCGGCGGACATGCTCGCCGCGCCAGACGAGCCACCGACGTTCACGGAGCGCGACTTCCCGATCGACACCGTCGTGCACGTGTCGGCGGGGCGCACGTTCTTCGGCCTGGCGAAGGCGATCGTCATCAGGGCGCCACACGAGACGCTGCGGCTCGGCGTGCCGTCGCAGGCCTGGCCGCGCGCCGAGCTGCTGCTCACCGCGGTCGACGCCCGCGACGCCGCGCTGCGCGCGCTGGGCGCCCGGCTCGCCGCGCGCCGTGCGCACGTCGACGCGCTGGTCCGCGCCGCGACGGTCGAGGCGCGCAAGGCGCGCCTGTACACCGTGCGCCGCGGCGACGCCCTCTCCACCATCGCCGCCCGCTGGAACACGACGCCGCAGCGGCTGCAGCAGTGGAACCGGCTGCCGAACAACCGGATCCGCATCGGGCAGACGCTGATCGTGAAGCCGGCGAAGTAGGGGACCGCGCCGGCGGGGTCGACGCGCCGCGGCGTGGATTCGTCAGCCGATCGCGGGCTCGACGATGCCGCGGCACTCGCCGAAGCCGATGCGCGCGCGCCCGTCGCCCTCGCAGTACGCGCGCATGATCACCTCGTCGCCGTCCTGCAGGAACGCGCGCGTCTCGCCGCCGGGCAGGGACAGCGGCTCCGTGCCGCGCCACGCCAGCTCCATCAGCGAGCCGCGCTCGCCCCGCTCCGGGCCGGAGATCGTGCCGCTCGCCAGGAGGTCCCCGGGTTGGAGATTGCAGCCGTTGCTCGTGTGATGCGCGACGAGCTGCGCCGGGGTCCAGTACATCTGCGTGAGGCTCGTGCGGCAGAGCCGCACGGGGGCCTCGCCACGGTCGCGCATGGCGGCCGTGCGCAGCTGGACCTCGAGCGTGACGTCGAAGGCGCCCTCGCGCTGGTCGCGCTCCTCGAGCAGGTGGGGCAGCGGCGCGGGATCGCCCTCGGGCCGCCGGTACGCCGGCGCGCGATACGGCTCCAGCGCGGCCACCGTCACCACCCACGGCGAGACCGTCGTCGCGAAGTTCTTGGCGAGGAAGGGACCGAGCGGTTGGTACTCCCACGCCTGGATGTCCCGCGCCGACCAGTCGTTGACGAGGCAGAACCCGAAGAGGTGCCGCTCCGCCTCGCCGACGGGGACCGGCGTGCCTAACGCGTTCCCGGTGCCGACGACGATGCCCATCTCCAGCTCGTAGTCGAGGCGCCGGGAGGGCGCGAACACCGGCGGCGCGCTCGCGTCCTCGCGCAGCTGGCCGCGCGGGCGGCGCACCCGCGTGCCGCTCGGGACGATGGACGACGCGCGGCCGTGATACCCGATCGGCACGTACTTGTAGTTCGGCAGCAGCGGATTGTCCGGCCGGAACATGCTGCCGAGGTTCGTCGCGTGGACGATCGAGCTGTAGAAGTCGGTGTAGTCGCCCACCTCGATCGGGAGCAGCAGCTCCGCCTCCGCCGCGGGCACGAGGATCCGCTCGCCGAGCGAACGGACCCGGCGACGCGCGGGGGCGTCCTCGCGCAGGAGCGCGGTGAGCCCGCCCCGGAGCGCGTCCACCGCCTCGCGCCCCAGCGCGGCGAGGTCGTTGAGCCGCGGCGAGGCGCAGCGCTCGGCGGCGGCGAGGCAGTCGGGCGGGAGCAGCCCCTCGCGCGCGCACGCGGGGACGTCCACGATCCGGTCGCCGATCGCCACGCCGACGCGCGGCGCCTCGCCCGCGCCCGCGCGCCGGAAGACGCCCAGAGGCAGGTTCTGGATCGGGAAATCGGTCCCCGGCTCGTTCGCCGACTCGACCCACGACCGCAGGTCGGCGCGATGCGTCTCGTCGAGACGAGCCATCAGAGCAGCCCCGCCGCCCGCAGCTCGTCCATCGGCTCGCGGAAGGAGCACGAGCCGAACGAGATGGCGAATCGCTCGCGCAGTCCGCGCAGCTCTCCCGCGCCGACGCGCGCCCCGGCGAGCTCGATCGCGTCGCTCTCGACGCGCACCGCCGCCGCGTCGCTCCACTCGAGCGCCGTGCACACCGCCTCGTCGCCGGCTTCGTTGGCGACGAGGGCGGCGGCGACGAGCACGTTGAGGAAGCCGTACATCGTCGCGCACGCGGCGCCGGCCTCGTACGTCAACGGATAGAGTCCCCGCACGGGATGATGGAGGCCGGCCGTCGCCTTGAACGCGAGGCCGAGCTCGCGGCAGCCGCGCAGGAAGCGCGCGACTGCCTCCGTCGGTGGGAACGCATCGGGGGTGATCCCGCCAGTGCGGATCTTCGCCTTCGCGCCGCCGTCGCGGACGGCCTGCAGGAGCGGTTTCGGGTCCTCCCGCACGGGCACCTCCACGAACAGGTCGAGGCCGCGCGCGGTCGCAACCGTGGACGCGATCGCCTCCGCGCTGTCGAGCTGTGCCTCCACGACGTCCACGACCCCCAGGCCAGCGTGCGCGCGATTGAAGCGTCGCACGCGATCGAGCTCCGCCGGCACGTCGGCTCCCAGGGTGGCGCTCAGCCGCCACTCGGCCGCCGCCGTCCCCTGCCCCGGCAGGCTCGCCTTCGCGGCGGCGAACTCCTCGAGGCGCGCGGCGGGCACGACGAGTCGGCCGAGCGCCCACGCGTCCTCGCTGGCGAGATAGCGCGCGTAGTTCCCCACCGCCGAGCGCATGTCGAGACCGGCCGGTGGGAACAGGCCGGCGTAGTCCACGATGCCCGCGAGGAGCGCCCGCGCCGCCGCGCCGATCACGACGACCGCTTCCCTCCACCGCCCGTCCTGCGCCGGCCACGCTCGGCGACGCGCTGCTTCGAGCGCTCCCGCGCGCGCTCCCGCGCCCGCATCTTCGCGAGGAGGCGCGGATTCACCTTGACGATGGTGCCGCGGCAGTTCGGGGCGCCGCAGCGGCACGCGTACCAATCGAGGTCCTCCTGCGTGTAGCTCTCGTCGTGCTCGTACTGGTAGTCGTAGACGAGCTCCGCGCCCTCGGCGATCCGCTCGATGGCCTCGATCCAGATGCGGCCGCCGTCGATCACCGCTTCGCAGTTCGGATCGCAGGAGTGATTGATGAACCGCGCCTCGTTCCCCCCCACCGCCGCGTCGACGATCGTGCGACTCGTCAGGGTGAAGAGGAAGGTGTGGTGGCGCCCCATCTTCGCGTCGTCGTAGCGCCGATCGGCCTCGGCGTTCGAGATCCGCTCGCCGGTGTACTCGATGATGCGCGTGCCCTTCGGGATCGGCTTCCGCGCGAAGGCGCCGAGCCCCTGGATCGGCGACCGCCGGAGCTCGAACCACTCGTTCTCCTGCGGCGGCTCGGCGGACGGCGCCTCGCGCCGCGTGGTTGACTTGCGGGGACGTTCGGCTGGCGTGCGCTTCCTCTTTCCGGCGGCCTTCGGCATCTGCTCCCTTTCAGTGTTGGCGAAGGGATGAAAACTGCATCGGCCGGTTGACTGACGGTAGCGGACGCGCGACACATTCACGTCCGCACCGCCGTAGGGTCGCCCGTCCCGCTCGCGCCGTTCCGCGGCGCTTCACCCCGTGGAGGCAACGCATGATTCAACCCCTGGAGTTCGCGACGACGGTGGTGGCGCTCGCCGTCGTGTCCACGACGGTCGTCAAGCTGGCCAACATCTTCGTGAATCGGCCGCGCGGCACTTCCGATCCCGCGCAGCTCCAGCGCCTCGAGGAGCGGCTCGTGCGCATCGAGCAGGCGGTGGACGCGGTGTCCGTCGAGGTGGAGCGCATCTCGGAGGGCCAGCGCTTCACGACGAAGCTCCTCGCGGACCGCACGAAGGAACCGGCGTGATGGCGGCCGCCCCTCAGCCGCGCGCCTTCCGGTAGGCCTCGCACGCCTGCCGCAGCGCGAGGAGCGCGGACGCCTCGAGCTCGAACTCGATCTCGAGCTGCCAGAGCTCCTGCGGCGTGTGCTTCCCGCGCAGGCGCCGCGTCATCTCGTCACAGAGGCGGTGCCGCCGCGCGTAGTCGCGGCTCGCCTGCCAGAGCGCGTTGGCCCGGCGCCACCACTCGCCCTGCTCGGGCGGCTCGACGCCGGCGGCGACGCGCTCGTACTCCGCGGCGAGCTCGGCGATCGAGTGATCGCACATGCCACAGATCTCCTGGGCCGACAGCGACTCGACGGGGAGCGAGGACTCGTCCTCCAGGAGCCGGGCGAAGCGGTCGTGCTGGTGCGCGCACTCCGACGCCGCACGGCAGAGGGCATCGGCGATCTGCCGGAGGGCGTCGAGTGGAGCGGGACGCGGCGTCTCTATCGAGGGTCGCGTGCGCGGGGCCTTGGTGCGCTTGGACGTGGGCATCGTGCGTCGGCGGTAAGGTCTGGCTGACAGCCGCAGAAGCAAGATGGCTGCCGCGCGGACCGGGGCGTCGTCCCGCGGCCCGCGGCGGATCAGAAGTCGAAGCGCAGCCCGGCGTTCAGCGCCCAGTTGTGCGCGAGGTTGCCGTTCACGTTGAACCCGGTCGCGTCCTGGAAGTCGAACTTGCCGATGTAGTCCTTCGCCATCAGCCGCAGCCCGAGCCCCCGCCCGACCATGATGTCCGCGCCCGCGCCGACGTTGCCGGCGAGGTTCGTCGCCGTGGTGTTCACGAACGACTCGCTGACCCTGTAGTGCATGCCCCCGACGCCGGCCTGCACGAACAGGTTCAGTGGCAGCCCGGCGTACGCGCTGCGCGGCAGGTCGACCTGCAGGTCGGCGTCGTAGAGCGTCATGTCGCTGCTGCCGATCTTCATGCCGCCGAGAATGGGCACGCCGACCTGGACGTTGCTGTTGGACTCGGCCAGGTTGCCGACGAGCGACACGTTGGGCGCGAGCTTCAGGCCGAGCTGCGCGCCATACATCAGCGCGGGCGCGTTGGAGACCGACGTGCCAAGCGGACCGTCGAGGAAGTTGCCGAAGATCATGTAGCCGGTGTACGGCGTCACCTGGATCGCGGCGCGAGGCGACGGAGCCTGGGCGGCGAGCGGCGCGGCGGCCGCGGTGATCGCGACTGCGCCGGCGAGGAAGGCGGAGAGGCGCATGGAAAGGCTCCTGGACTTGGACGGACCGGCCAGACCGGCACGTGCAGACTGATTCGCGACGCCGAATGCGGTCGTCGCACCTCGTCACGAAAGCAGGGCCGATACCAGCGTCAGGCGGCTTGGCGACCCGTGCCTAACGCCTTGCCGTCGCGGCAGTTGCCTGCTGACTCCGCATGGCGTCGGCGTACGCGGCTGTCACCCGGCTCGGACGTTCCGTTGTCCGCGCGTTGAACCAGGACTGCCGCGCTAGTCGGCGCGCACGCGCACGCGCGCGTCCACCGCCACGGCTCCCTCCTCGAACGCCAGCAGCGGATTGACGTCCAGCTCCTGGATCTCCGGGAAATCGGCGGCGAGCTGGGCCACCCGACGGATCACGTCCGCGAGCGCGGCGCGGTCCACCGGGGGCTGGCCGCGGATCCCGTCCAGCATCCGGCAGCCACGGACGCCGCGGACCATCTCCTCCGCCTGCCGCATGTCGATCGGCGCGATCCGGAAGACGACGTCGCCCAGCACCTCGACGAAGATCCCGCCGAGGCCGAACATGACCAGCGGCCCGAAGGTCCGGTCGCGCGAGATGCCGACGATCGTCTCCCTCCCCCCGCTCACCATCCGCTGGACGAGCACCCCGGTCAGCCGTGCCTCCGGCGCGCTGCGGCCAACGCGGCGCAGCAGGTCGTCGAACGCGGCACGCGCGGCGTCCTCCGTTACGATCCCGAGCTGCACGCCGCCGACGTCGCTCTTATGCGAGATGTCCGGGGACACGATCTTCATCGCGACGGGGAAGCCGAGGGCGCGCGCCGCCTCGCCCGCCGCATCCGCGCACGTCGCCAGCCGGGTCGGCGCGACGGGGATGCCGTACGCGGCGAGCAGGTCGATCGCTTCGACCTCGGTCATCTTCTCGCGACCGTCGCGTCGCACCGCCGCGAGGAGCGCCGCGGCCGCGGCGTGATCCACGGCGAGCGGCTCGAGTCGGACGGGGGGACGGGTCGCCCACGCGCGGTGGCGATCCAGCGCGGCGAGCGCGCGCGCGGCGGACTCGGGGAAGACGTACGTCGGGATCCCCGCCCCGGCGAGCTCGCGCCGCCCCTGCGGCAGCCCCTCGCGCCCCATCAGGACGCCGAGCACCGGCTTCTCCGGGTGCTCCCTCGCCGCGGCGACCACCGCCTCGGCCACATGCGCCTGCCGGACGTCCAGCACCGGGACGAAGATCGGGATGACGGCGTCCACGTTCGGGTCGGCGAGGACGGCGGCCATCGCCCGCTGATAGCCGCGAGGCGTCGCCGACGCGATCATGTCGAGCGGATTGCGGATGGAGGCTTCGGGCGGGAAGAGGGGCGCGAGCGCGGCGACGGTGGCCGGCGAGAGGTCGACCAGCTCGAGCCCGCAGCTCTCGAGGGCATCGGCGGCAAGGATGCCCGGCCCGCCCGCGTTGGTGACGACCGCCGTGCGGCGCGAGCGCGGGAGCGGGGCGGCGGTGAACGCGGCCGCCATGTCGAAGAGCTCCTCCATCGAGCTCGCGCGCAGAACGCCCGCCTGTGCGAGGAGCGCGTCGACCGCGCGGTTGCTCGCGGCGAGCGCGCCGGTGTGCGACGAGGCGGCGCGCGCGCCGGCGCGCGAGCTCCCCGACTTCACGATGATGATCGGCTTCGTCTTGCTCACGCGCGAGGCGATCTCCAGGAAGCGGCGCGGGTTCCCGAAGTTCTCGACGTACATGAGGATGACCTTCACCGCGGGATCGTCCTCCCACGCCAGCAGGAGGTCGTTGCTGCTCACGTCGGCCTTGTTGCCGACGCTCACGAACTGCGCGATGCCGATGCCGTAGGTGCGCGCGTAGTCGAGGATGCTCGCGCCGAGCGCGCCGGACTGCGAGACGAAGGCGGCGCCGCCGGCCGGCGGCAGCGCCGCCGCGAAGGTGCCGTTCATGGAGACGGCGGGATCGGTGTTGATCACGCCCATGCAGTTCGGGCCGAGCATGCGCATGCCGTGGCGCCGGGTGACGGCGAGCAGCTCGCGCTCGCGCGCGGCCCCGCCGGCCCCCGCCTCCTTGAAGCCGGCGGAGATGACGACGAGGGCCCGCACGCCGGCGCGCCCGCACTGCTCGGCGACATCGAGCGCGAGCTCCCTGGGCACGACGACGATCGCGAGGTCCACGCGGTCCGGCACGTCGGCGATGGTCGGATACGCGCGGACGCCGCACACGGCGTGCGCGCGCGGGTTCACCGGGTGGACGGCTCCGGTGAAGCCGCCGTCCAGCAGGTTGCGCACGAGCTGATTGCCGATGGTGTGCGGCTTCGTGGACGCACCGATGACCGCGATGGTGCGCGGCGCGAGCATCGCCGAGAGCGCGGCGGCCGGCGGCGTGGGCGCGCCGGCCGCGGGGCCGATACCACGTGCCTGGGGATTTGCTGTCGCGAGATTCCCCACGCCCGAGTCCACCAGCTCTTGCGTCGCTGCGATCTCGCCCGCAGCGAGCACGGGTATCGGTTCCCCACCTGCGTCCGTCAGATCCATCCGCGCGATCTCCGCTCCGGCGCCGCGCCCGTCAGCGCCGGGACGGCGCCTCCAGCGACGGCTCGCGCATCTGCAAGCGGGCGACCGTCTGGGTGATGTCCATCGTCGTCACGATGCCGACGAGCTCCTCGTCCTCGAGGACGAGGAGCCGATGCACCCCGGAGCGGGCCATGTACTGCGCCGCGAGGTGGACCGGCGCCCCGGGAGGCAGCGACAGCACCTGCGACGACATCGCTTCCTGCACGACGTGCTCGGCGAGCACGTCCCACTCCGGCCCGTCGATCTCGGCGAAGCGCTCGGCGACGTCGGCGCCGGCGTCCTCCCACAGATCGGTGAAATAGGCGGCGGGGGGCACCGTCTCCTCGTCCCACGTCTCGGTGGGCGTCTCCAGGAGGTCCTCCGTGTCCTCGCGCCCGGTCGGGACGCCGGGAAGGGAGGTCTCGAAGGCGAGGACGTCGCTCGCCGAGAGGGTGCCGACGACGCGCCCGCCGGCGACGACGGGCGCGCCACTGACGTGGTGGCGCGTGAGGACCTCGACCGCCTCGCGCAACGTCGTGTGCGGCGTCAGGGCGATGACATCGGACGTCATGACATCGCTCAGCGTCAGCATGCGCACCTCACCCCAGGAGTTGAGCGACGATCCTCGACCGAAGACCGCGCGAGAACGGTGGAGCCGGCGCCGCGCGCCGTCTGTCGGTCATTGGTGGAAGTTGGTGTAGGGGATCGGCGAACGGCGTTCCGGCGCGGGCGGCGGCGGCCGGCGGCGCCGGCCCGCGGCGCCGGCCCGCCACGGCGTGCCTAACGAGCCAGCGCGCGGCTCAGCAGCCGCCGCCCCGTGTCCAGCCCCGCCCACGACAGCCCCTCGTGCCCCGGCTGCCCCTGCGCGAAGCGCCAGCCGACGTACCGCGCGACCGCGCTCTTCGCCACCCGCCAGACCGGAGACGTGTCCACCCGGTAGCGCCCGTGCGCCGCCGCCGCCGGCACGCTCCCGACGCCGGTGCGCGGCAGCGGCCCCTCGCTGTACATCGCCGCATCGAGGTGGTCCATCACGTAGACGCTGCGCGGCTCGAAGCCGAACGCCGGCGTCGTGCCGCGCACGCGTGCCGCCAGCGCCTCCACCGCCGCGTGCGCCTGCAGCAGCCCGAGGAAGGCCTGCTTCACGGGAAAGTCCGCCGTGTCGCCCACCGCGAACAGCTCCGGATGCTCGAGCACCTGCCGCGAGCTCCCTTCCACGCGCACGAAGCCGCGCGCGTCGCCCGGCAGCGCGTCGAAGGGCGTGCTCGCGACGTGCGGCGCGGCGGTCACGAGCAGGTCGAAGGGGATCGCCGTGCCGTCGGCCAGGCGCACCTTGCCACCGCTCACCTCGACCAACGTCGTGCCGGGATAGCCATGGACGCGCCGCCGGTCGAACTCCGCCGCGATCACGTCGTGCAGGTGAGGACCCAGCGCCGCCGCATAACGATCCTCCACGGTGACGACGTGCAGCTCGATGCGCCGCCGCACGTGGCGCTGTCGCAGCCAGGTATCGAGCATCATCGCCAGCTCGTAGACGGGCCCGGACCACTGGTTCCCCGGCGCGACGACGAACACCACCTGCGTCGCCCGCATGCGCGGCGCGGTCACCAGCAGGTCGCGCAGCGCATAACGCAGCCGGAGCAGCTCGCCGAGCGGCCCGATGGTGATCGCGTGCTCGGCGAGGCCAGGAATCTCGCGCGGCCGCGTGCGCGCTCCCGTGGCGAGGACCGCGAAGTCGTACGCGATCTCCTCGTCGAAGGTGCTGAGCCGGCGCCGCGCCGGGTCGATGCCGTGCACGCGCCCGGTGATCAGCTCGATGTTCCGGCGCCGCAGCACGTCCGGGAGCAGGAGCGCCGGCTCGACCGGGTCGCCACCGAACGGGACGTAGATGCCATTCGGCTTGAAGGTGAAGATCGTCTCGTCGGCCACGAGGGTGATGCGCGCCCGGCCGCGGAGGCGCCGGCGCAGCGCGAACGCCGTCTCCAGCCCCGCGAAGCCCCCTCCGACCACGGCGATCTTCGGTCCCCGCCCGGCGCTTCCGGTCATGGTGTCCTCTCGATTGGGTGTGCCCCGGCCGAGCCTCGCCCTCCGGGCGCGCCTCGGCGGGGAAGATCCCTGGGCGCCACGCGTCGAACCATCGGGGCTCCGCCCGAAGCACACCCGGAGATCACCCCACAGGCCCGTGCGCCAAACGGCCCGAAGCTCCCAAACGCCGCCCGACAGACCGCCGCTTCCCGCCCCTCTAGCTTGGCCCCACCGAGCGGCTCGACGCAGCGGCCGCCGTCGCGAGTGCAGCCATGCCGACCTACCTCTTCGTCCACGGCGAACGGCCCGTCCGGATCGCCACTCCATCAGCGGTCGTGGAAGGACAGCTCGGGGTCCCGGAGCGCGCGCGGGGCCTCGTCATCCTCGCGCATGCCACCCCCACCTCGGCGTACGCGGAGGGCAATCGCTACGTCGCGGCGGTGCTCCGCTCGTCGCGCTTCGCGACCCTCGTCGTGAACCTGCTCGGCGCGTGCGACTCGGTGCAGGACACCGAGACGAGCGAACTGCGCTTCCGGCTCCCGCTGCTCGCCGCGCGGCTCGCCGGCGTGACCGCCTGGGCGGGGATGCACCCGCGGCTTCGCGAGCTCCCCGTCGGCTACTTCGCCGGCGGCGTGAGCGCGTCGGCGGCGCTGGAGAGCGCCGCCGAGCATCCGGAGCTCGTCTGCGCCATGGTCGCCCGCAGCGGGCGCCCCGAGCTCGCCGCCGCGAGCCTGCGCGCGATCCGCACCCCGGTGCTGCTGCTCGCCGGCGAGAAGGACAGCGTGAACGTCGCGACCAACCAGCGCGCGATGGAGCACCTGCCCCCCTCGGCGCGCCTGCACGTCGTCCCGAACGCCGGCCCGCGCCTCGACGACGAGCTCTCGCTCGGCACGGTGGCGCAGCTCGCCGGCGCCTGGTTCGAGCGCAGCCTACCCGGCGCCCCGAGCAGCGACCCCGTGCCGCTGCGCGTCGTCGCGCATCACTGACCTCGCGTCCCGCTCTCCGCCCTGTCGGGCCGCGCGCGCGGCGCGGCGCGGCCACGCGTCCGCCGCATCTCCGCCGCGCGCCCGCTCAGCTCCGCGATGTGGAGCCCGAACACCGTCGAACGCCACGGCACCGGGTCCGTGCTCGTCAGCGTCTGCGGCATGAACGCGCGCAGCATGTCGACCGCGCGCTCGAACTCCTGGCGCTCGATCGGCGCGCCGTCTTCCGGCAGGAAATAGATCGTCCCGTGCACGACGATGCTCTTCCAGTCGAAGATGGATCGGACCTCGTCGACCTCGAACGCCACCCACGGCCGGTGCTTCAGCGCCTCGAGCTTCGCGCCCGCCGACGTCCGCCCGAAGATCCAGCCGTCCCAGGTCACGAAGTGGATCGGCTCGATGTCCACCCGGCCGTCGTGCGCGAACGCCAGGCGGCCGACGTGATGCCGGCCAAGGAGCGCCAGGCACTCCGCCTCGCTCAGTTCCCGGAAGATCGGGGTTCGCATGTGACGCCTCCGCGTCTAGAACAGCTTCACGTGGACGTACCTTTTCGGGTTCACGCGCACGTCGGTCACGAGCGCGCGCAGCTGGACGAGCAGCGAATCGGTGTTCCGATAGAGCCCCGGATCGTTCACGAGCAGGCCGAGGGAACCCTGGCCGCCGTTGATCTTCACGAGGACCGAATCCCCGCTGGAGAGAAAGCGATCCAGGTGGCCCTGCGAGCGCGCGAGCTGCCGCGTCAGGTCGTGGATCTCGGCGCTCGTGCTCCGAAGCTCCGCGGCCGCCACGGCGACGTCGCTCACGATCTGCTTCACCTGCTCCGGGCTGGCGGCGGAATCGACGCGACCCGCGATCCGCTGCGCGGTGAGGGCGGTCGCGCCGAGCGCCGCCGTCGCCGACTGCAGGCGCCAGGACAGCGTGTCGAGGTCCGTCTCGTGCGCGTGCACCGACGCGGCGAGGGTGGTCGAGAGCATGGCGAAGTTGCGGATGGACGCCCGCAGCTCGCGCGCCGCCTCCTCGTCGAACGCCACCTCGACGCGGTCGGCCACGTTGGCGACGTCGCCGGCGATCTGGCCGGCGACCACGGTGAGCTTGGCGATGTCGGGGAGCGTCGCGCCCGGGAGCACGTCCCCGCGCGCGCCGCGCGACGCCTCGCGAAGCTCGCGGAGCACCGCGTCGTCCTTCGGCACGGCGGCGCGCTCGGTGATCGTCGCCTGCCATTCACCGAAGAGACTCGTCTCGTTGAGCAGCACGACGGGGTTCTGCGGCAGCGACACCGTGGGATCGACGGTCATCCGGAGGAGCACCCAGCCGTCGGGCGCCAGCTCGATCCCCTCGATGCGCCCGGCACGCACGCCGCGAATCACCGCGGCGTTGCCGACGCGCGCGTTGCCGACGTCGTGGAAGCGGGCGACGACGTGCATCCGGCGCTGGCCGACGTCGGCCTGCTTCACCCAAAGCGTCGCGCCGAGGAGGGAGAAGCCGATGCCGAGCACCGCGAGGCCGACGATGAAGTCGTTGGAGCGCTTCATACCTTCCTCCCGTTCAGCCAGACGACCGCCCAGAAGGCATCGAGGATGAGGATGAACACGGCGGAGAAGACGACGGCGCGGGTGGCGGCGCGCCCGACCCCCTGCGCGCCGCCGCGCGTGCGCAGGCCGTGAATGCAGCCGGTGAGCGTGACGGCGAAGCCGAAGCTCGCCGCCTTCACCACGCCGTAGCGCACGTCGAAGTCCGAGAAGAAGAGCCGCAGCCCCTTGAGGAACTCGCTGGTGGAGAGGTCGAGCAGGGTGACGGATGCCCCCCACCCCGCCGCGACGCCGACCATCATCGCGGCCGCGACGACGAGCGGGAACATGAACGTCCCGGCGAGCACGCGCGGCACCACGAGATAGGCGAGCGGGTCGTACGCCAGCGTCTCCAGCGCGTCCACCTGCTCGGTGACCTTCATCGTGCCCAGCTCGGCGGCGATGTTCGCGCCGACGCGACCGGCGAGGGCGAGCCCGGTGAGGACGGGCGCGAGCTCCATCGTGATCGTCTTCTCGACGAGCGTCCCGACGAAGTACAGCGGGACGGCGCCGGTGAAGGAGTAGCTCGCCAGGAGGGCGAGGACGATGCCGGTGAAGACGGCGATGAAGACGGCGATGGGCAGCGAGTCGACGCCGAGGCTGCGCGCCTGCGGCAGCGCGAAGGGCATCCAGGTGCGCGCGTCGCCGAGCGCCCGCGCCGCGTCGCCGGCGAACGCGGCGATGGATCCGACCTGCTCGACGCCGCGCCGGGTGATCCGCCCGATGTCCTCGACCAGCCTGGTGGCGTTCGGCCAGGCACGCGACGGCGGCCGCAGGACTGGTTCCAATGCCGAGCTGGACGCGCTCATGAGCCGCACGCGATGGAGGATACGGTGCGCCGCACGACAGTGGCGCACGCCGACACAGGAACACTACCCGCCCTCCCGACAGGGGATTGTCGGGCGGGCACAGCCAGTTTTGTGCGGCGAGCCGGTGGGGACGTGCGGCAACGCCCGACCCGGTCGGGCATCGCCCCGATTGTCGCGGTCGGCGTGCGCGCCCACACTGGGGTACCGACCGGGAGTCACCCCGGTGCCCCGGCGGTGGCGTGGCCCATGCGACGGCGGCGGCGCAGAGGGGGAGGTCCCATGGCGCATCGATTCGCGGATCGCATCGAGGCAGGGCGCGCGCTGGGCGCGGCGCTCGTGCCGTCCTTTGGCCAGCGCTCCGACACACTGGTCCTCGGCCTGCCGCGCGGCGGCGTTCCGGTGGCCTACGAGGTGGCGCTCGCGCTCGAGGCGCCCCTCGACGTGTTCATCGTGCGCAAGCTGGGCATGCCCGGGCACGAGGAGTTCGCCATCGGCGCGATCGCCAGCGGCGGCATCCAGGTGCGCGACGAGCAGGTGATCCACTCCTACGGGCTGAGCGACGGCGTGGTCGAACGCATCGCCGCCGAGGAGCAGCAGGAGCTCGCCCGCCGCGAGCGCCTGTACCGGGACGACCGGCCGCCGCTGCACGCCGCC
>CAMLIT010000048.1 GCA_946480295.1 uncultured Gemmatimonadota bacterium | reverse complement strand
AGCGCGCGAGGTTCTGGATGCCGAACGAGAAGTCCAGCTCGTCCTCCATCTCGAAGCGCTTCTTCTGGTTCTCGGTCAGCACGGAGTAGGCGAGCTGCAGGCAGTCCTTCGGCTGCAGCACCTGCTCGATGGTCGAGTTGGTGATGTCGCCGTCCACGCGGAGCTTGGGACGCTCGCCGGCGGTGATGTGCAGGTCGGACGCGTTCCGCTCGATCATCTCCTCGAGCAGGACGCGGAGGTTGACCTGGCTCTGGTTCACGGCGGCAGGGGATGTCATTTATCGCTTATGGGAAATCGGGAACTGTCGAGGGTCGAGGGTCGAGGGTCGAGGGTCGAGATGGGGACGCGGGACGGGGGACGCGGGACGCGCGGCGCGTGCGTGGCGTCCAGGCATCGCGTGGCCCGGAGCGCCTCGACCCTCGACCCTCGACCCTCGACCCTCGACCCTCATGCTGAGGTTTCTCGTACCATCTGCTCGATCGTCGTGATGCCCTTGATGACCTTCATCCAGGCATCCATGCGGAGGGTGAGCATCCCCTCCTCGATCGCGCCGTCGCGGATCTCGGCGGCGCCGACGTTCATCATCACGAGCTTGCGGATCTTCGGGGTCATCGGCATGACCTCGTACACGCCCTGGCGGCCCTTGAGGCCCGTGCCGCCGCAGGCGTCGCAGCCGCGTCCCTTGAAGAAGCCGAGGTCCCTGACGCGCGTGTCCAGCGTCGCGTGCTCGAGGAAGGGCGCCGCCTCCGGCGTCGCGCGCGACTTCGCGCTGGCGATCGCCTCCTCGGTGAAGCGCAGGTCGCCGAGCGTCGTGTCGTGCGCCACCTTCGCGGCGACGAACTCCTCCTCGCTCGGCTCGTACTGCGTCTTGCACTTCGAGCAGATGCGGCGGAGGAGGCGCTGCGCCAGCACGAGGTTGAGCGCCGAGGCGACGTTGAACGGCTCGAGCCCCATGTCGAGGAGGCGCGTCACCGTCTCCGGCGCCGAGTTGGTGTGCAGCGTCGAGAGCACGAGGTGGCCGGTGAGCGCCGCCTTGATGGCGATGCCGCCGGTCTCGAGGTCGCGGATCTCGCCGACCATGATGATGTTCGGGTCCTGCCGCAGGAACGCCTTCAGCGCCGCGGCGAAGGTCATCCCGACCTCGTTGCGCACGAGCACCTGGTTGACCCCGAACATGTTGTACTCGACGGGGTCCTCGGCGGTCATGATGTTCACGTCGATCTGGTTGATCTTCGCGATCGCCGAGTAGAGGGTCGTCGTCTTCCCCGAACCCGTCGGGCCGGTGACGAGCACCATGCCGTACGGGTTCATCACCGCCTCCATCAGGTCCTTCTCGGCCTTGGGCTCGATGCCGAACTTCTCGAGGTCGAGCGTCAGGTTCCCCTTGTCGAGGATCCGGAGCACGATCTTCTCGCCGAAGAGGGTCGGCAGCGTCGACACGCGGTAGTCGATCACCTTGTTGCCGATCTTCAGCTTGATGCGGCCGTCCTGCGGCACGCGGCGCTCGGCGATGTTGAGCGACGCCATGATCTTGAAGCGCGAGATGAGCGCCGCCTTGAGCTTCATCGGCGGCTGCATCACCTCCGTCAGGGCGCCGTCGATGCGGTAGCGGACGCGCAGCTCGTGCTCGAAGCACTCGAAGTGGATGTCGGAGGCGCCGCGCTTCACCGCGTCGGTGAGGATGGCGTTGATCAGCTTGACGACGGGCGCGTCGTCCATCTGCGCCTGCAGCGCGGCGGCGCTGACGTCGTCCTCCTCCTCCTCGACGACCTCGATGTCCCCGTCCTCGGCGATGCTCTCCATCAGCGACGCGAGCTGCTGCTCGTCGGCGCTGCCGTAGATGCGCTCGATGATCCCGCGCAGGGTGAACTCCCCGGCGATCACCGGGAAGATGTCGTAGCGCGTGATGAACTTGAGGTCGTCGATGACGCCGACGTCGGACGGATCGGCGACGGCGACGGTGAGGGTGCGGCCGTCGCGCTTGAGGGGGAGGACGTGGTGCTTCGTCGCGAGGTCGGCGGGGATCATCTTCGCGATCTTCGGGTCGACCTCGAAGCGCGACAGGTCCACCGCCGGCATCTTGTACTGCTTGGCGAGCATCCTCGTGATGTCGAGCTCCTGGACGTAGCCGAGCTTCACGAGGTTGTATCCGACACGGGTCCCGTTCTGCTTCTGCTCCTGCAGCGCGGCGGCGAGCTGTTCGCGGGAGACGAGGCCCTCGCGGAGCAGCATCTCTCCGATACGCTCGCTGGCAGCGGCGGGTGCGGCCATGGCTGGCTGGGTTGGGACGGGGCGGAAGAAACGACCGGGCGGCAGCCGCGTGCGGGCGCCGCCCGGGAGCCGAGATGCCGCCGCGCAACCCGCGGTCGAGCAATGGGTTACGGTGGTCGACGCCTCGTGCGACGAACGGGTCCCGCTCCGGTGCTGGTGCCCCCGGAGAGGACGGCATTCTGAGGACGCCGCGGCCCGGAGAAGGTCACCATGGAATCGAGGCGCGCGGCAAGGGTCCCGGTGACGCCGCGCACACGCCGCAGCGCCTCCATCGCGCCGAACGGGCCGTTCGCGCGGCGGTCGGCGAGGATGCGATGGGCGAGGGTCGGGCCGATGCCGGACAGGGCGACGAGATGGAGGCTGTCGGCGGTATCCATGTCGAGGGGCGAGGGTCGAGGGTCGAGGGTCGAGAAGGGTTGGTAGCGCGGTGAGGGCGCTCGCGCCGAGTCGGCGTCGATGCCGGGTCGGGCGCTGTGCGGGGCCAGGCGGAGGGGCGAGGCGCCGAGGTCGCGGCGGCGGGGCTTGCGGGCCCCCGTCGGCTTCGACGCTCGTTTGGCGGAGTCCAGCGCCTGGAGCTGCGCCTCGAGCGCGGCGGTGCCCGCGGCGGGAGACAGGGGCGCGGCGGCGTGGGCGCGCCAGACGCGGACGGTGCCGCCGGCGAGGGCGACGCCGGCGAGGAAGAGGAGGGCGGTGCATTCGGGGGTCTTCGCCATGGGGGGAGGGTAAGGCGCCGGCTCCCGGGGTGCGGCACCGGAGGGTTGCGGGAGGAGGCGAAGGGTTGCGGGGCGCGGGAGGGCTCCGCGTTGCATTCGAGCTCGTCGCACCGCCCCTGACCCCTCTGCCCACCCGGCTCCCAAAGAGCCGACGCGAATCGGGCGAATCACGCGAATGGCGCGAATGGGGGGGCGGACGGGGAGCCGGGCCCCGGACCGGCCGCTGGGCGAGCGGGGCTCTCGCGCCACCGGGAGCGATCCGCGCCGATCCGCGCCATCCGTGATCATCCGCGTCTCCCCCCCGTGTGATGCCGGTCCGAGCCACGGAACGCTACGCACGGCGCGAGTGGCCCACCGAATCACCCACCCAACCATTTCCGTACGGCCCGTGTCTCCTACCCAACGATGCCGCTCACCACTGCCCGACCACTCGCCGAGCCCCTGGTGCAGGATCGCGATCTCGTCGCCCGATGCCTCGCCGGAGACGCCGCCGCGCAGCGCGCGCTGTACGACGCGCACGTCGACCGCATCTACCGGCTGGCGTACCGGATGGCCGGGGACGCGGACCTCGCCGAGGACTTCACGCAGGAGGCGTTCATCCGCGCCTTCGACCGGCTGGCGCAGTTCCGGGGGGAGTCGTCGCTCGGCACCTGGCTGCACAGCATCGCGGTGTCGGTGATCCTGAACGGGCTGCGGAAGGTGCGGCGGATCGGGAGCACGTACGAGCTGACGGACGAGGTGGCGGCGGCGCCGGCGCCGGCGTTCGCCCCCGACTTCCGCCGGCGGCTCGGCGAGGCGGTGGACGCATTGTCGGCGAAGCTGCGCATCGTGTTCGTGATGCACGATGTCGAGGGATACAAGCACGAGGAGATCGCCGGCGCGCTGGCCATCCCGGTCGGCACGTCCAAGGCACGGCTGTTCGAGGCACGCGCGAAGCTGCGCACGGCGCTGGCGGCCTTCGCGGGAGATCACATCGCATGACGGACGATCGGTTCGACGAGCTCCTGCGCGCGGCGGCGCGCGATCATCACCGGCCGGGCGAGGTCCCGCGGGAGCGCATGTGGGCGCGCATCCAGGAGGCGCGGTTGCAGGACGCACCCACGGTGGAGCGCCCGCGGGCGCGGCGCGCGCCGGCCTTCACGAGGTGGACATGGGCGAGCCTCGGCGCGGCGGCGGTGCTGACGATCGGGATCGCGCTGGGGCGGTGGATGGAGCGGCGGTCGCCGACTCGCTCGGCGATCGTGGCGGCGGCCGATGCCGGGCGCGGCGGAGTCCGCGCGCGGGCGGGGGACACGACCGCGGGCGCGGCCGATCCCTCTCGTCAGGCGCCGGCGGAGGCGCCGGAGCCCGCCGGCCGGAGCGGCACGGAGGGCGCCGCCGAGCGAGTGGCCGCCGCTCCGCGCGGCGCGGCGGATCGCCGCCGCGGCGCGGAAGCCGCGCCTGACGAGTCGATGGGGGAGACGGGGGCCGGGGCGCTGGCGTACCGCGCGGAGGTGCTCGAGCACCTCGCGGGGACGGAGGCGATGCTGACGTCCTTCCGCGAGACGGCCCGCGGCGGCGCGAGCGCGCACGTGGACCCGCAGCTCGCGTCGTGGGCGCGCGACCTCCTGACGACGACGCGCATGCTCCAGGCGAGCGCGCCGCACGACGATCCGACGATGCGGCGGCTGCTCGACGACCTCGAGCTCGTGCTCACGCAGATCGTGCAGTACACGGCGAACGACCGGCACCGCGCGGAGGACGCGCGGCTGATCGAGCAGGCGATCGAGCGGCACGCCGTGATCACGCGGCTACGGACGATACCGGCGGGCATCGCCTCGCCAGGCACCTGAGGACCCACCGAGGACCGATATGAACATGCTCATGACGATCGGGGCGGCGGCGCTGCTCGCCCCCCTTCCTGCACCGGCGGCGGCGGGCGCGCCCCGGATGCCCGCGCCGGCCGCGGTCGCCGCGGCGGCCGCGCAGCAGGCGCGCGCCGGCGACCCCGCCGACTCGCTCTACCGCGCGGGGCGCCAGGCGATCAACGACGAGGAGTTCCAGCACGCGGCGGACCTCTTCGGCCGGCTCGCCGACCGGTATCCGCGCTCGGAGTACGCGGGCGACGCGCTGTACTGGCGCGCGTGGGCGCTCTACCGCGTCGCCCAGCAGGGCGGGCCGGCGCGGGCGCTCGACCAGGCGATCGCGGCGATCGACCGGCAGCAGAAGGAGTACGCGACCGCGGCGACGCTCGCCGACGGCAAGGACCTCCGCGCCCGCATCCTCGCGGCGCAGGCCCGGCACGGCGACGTCGACGCCGCGCAGCAGATCGCGCGGAAGGCGGGGGAGCTCGAGCACGCCCGCGGCTGCCCGAGCGAGGACGACGACATGCGCCTCGCCGCGCTGCAGGGGCTGATGCAGATGGACGCGGAGAACGCGCTTCCCATCCTGAAGCAGGTGCTGGCGCGCCGCGACTCGTGCAGCGAGCAGCTCCGGCGGCGCGCGGTCTTCCTCGTCGCGCAGCAGCGCAGCGAGCGGAGCGCCGACATCCTGCTCGACGCCGCGCGCAGCGACCCGAGCGACCAGGTGCGCGCGGAGGCGGTGCAGTGGCTCGGCCAGGCGCGGTCCGACCGCGCGGTGGCGGCGCTCGACTCGATCATCTTCCAGACGAAGGACCGCGAGCTCCAGAAGCGCGCGCTGTTCGCGGTGTCGCAGCGGCGGTCGGACGCGGCGACGCGGACGCTGCGGCGCGCCGCGGAGGACGAGAGCCTCCCCGAGGAGGTGCGGGCGCAGGCGATCTTCTGGATGGGCCAGCGGCGGCAGAGCCCCGAGGACCTGGCGTACCTGCGGCAGCTCTTCACGCGCACGAAGAACACGGACGTGCGCCAGCGCATCATCCAGGCGGTCGCGCAGAGCGGAAGCCCGGAGGCCGCGAAGTGGCTGCTGGAGATGGCGCGCGACAAGTCGACGCCGGTGGAGACGCGGAAGACCGCCGTCTTCTGGGCCGGCCAGCAGGGCGCGAGCATCGCCGACCTCGCGTCGCTCTACGACGACGTGCGCGGGCAGAACGAGATGCAGAAGCAGGTCATCTTCGCCCTGTCGCAGAGCCGCGAGACGGCGGCCACGGACAAGCTGATGCAGATCGCGCGCAGCGACCCGGATCGCGACATGCGCAAGCAGGCGGTGTTCTGGCTCGGCCAGCGGAAGGATCCGCGCGTCGCCCAATTCCTCATGGAGCTGATCAAGCAATGAGACCCGTCCTCCTCGTCGCCGCGGCCGCGCTCGTCGCGGCCCCGGCGCACGGCCAGACGCTCGACGCGCGCGTCGCCTCGGTGCGCGACGGCACGGTGCAGTTCACCTACCCGGTGCGGCCGGACGCCTGCGAGGGCTCGCGCGTGCACACCTGGTGCGGCCGCGTCGTCATCACGCGGCACGCGGGCGCCACCGAGAGCCTGCGGCTCCACTCGGAGCGCTGGTCCGACAGCACGGCCGCGACGACGGACCTCGGCCGCGTGGCGGCGCGCGACGCCGCGAGCTTCCTGCTCGCGCAGGCCCGCGCGCTCTCCGGCCGCAGCGCCACGGACGCGCTCTTCGGCGCGGCGATGGTCGACAGCGTCGACGTGCACCCGCAGCTGCGCGCGATCGTCGGCGACGCGTCGCTCGCCGAGCACCTGCGCGGCGACGCGATCATCGCCCTCGCCGGCGACGACATCGACCCGAACGACGTCGCCTTCCTGCAGCGGCTCTTCCCGGGGGTGGACGACGCGCTGAAGGAGCGGATCTTCCTCGCCGTCTCGCGCGCCGACGACGCGCGGGCGCAGGACTGGATGCTCGGCGTGGTGCAGGACTCCACGCAGTCGATGCACGTGCGGAAGCAGGCGCTCTTCTGGGCGGGGCAGGGGGACGTGCCGACGGCGCGCCTGGTGGGCACGTACGACCGCCTGCGCGACCTCGAGCTGAAGCGCCACTTCACCTTCGTGCTCTCGCAGCGGCACGACGCGGCGGCGCTCGACGCGCTGATGCGCATCGCGCGCCAGGACCCGGACCGCGAGGTCCGCCGCCAGGCGCTCTTCTGGATCGGGCAGAGCCGCGATCCGCGCGCGGTGCACTTCCTCGAGGAGATGGTGACGCGATGAGACGGTATCTGCTCGCCGCGGCCGCGGCCTGCCTCTCGTCAGGCAGCGCGGCCGCGCAGACGGTGGCGCAGCGCGTCGCCGCGGTGGGCGACGGGCGCATCGAGCTGACCTTCGCCGCGCGCCCCGACGCGTGCGGCGACGGGCGCCGCTACATCGAGGACGGTTTCGGCGGCCGGAGCTGGAGCGAGGGATACGGGACGGACGCCGGCCGGCGCGGGGACTGCGAGCGTGGACCCGTGCGCGTGCTGGCGACGGTGCAGGGCGGCGAGGTCACGCGCCTGCGCACCTACGTCGGCCCGCTCGCGCCGGCGTCGACCGGCGTGCCGCGGCTCGCGCTCTCCACGGTCGACGCGGTGGCCTACCTCGACGGCCTCGCCGAACGAGGCGACGGCCGCGCCGCGCGCGACGCGCTGCTCCCGATCGTCCTCGCCGACAGCACCACCCCGTGGCCCTTCCTCGTGCGGCTGGCGGAGGACGAGTCGCGGTCGAAGGAGGTCCAGCGCGACGCGGCCTTCTGGCTCTCGCGCGGCGCCGAGGCGAAGCTCGGGATCGGCGCGGCCGAGGACGAGGACGACGACGCCGACGCGGTTCGCCGCCAGGCGGTGTTCGCGCTGTCGCAGCAGCCGCGGGAGGTGGCGGTGCCGCGGCTGCTGGAGATCGCGAAGTCGGCGAGCCGTCCGTCGGTGCGGCGGAGCGCGATGTTCTGGCTGGGGCAGACGGGGGATCGGCGGGGGGTGGTGTGGTTCGGGGAGGTGCTCGGGGTGCGGTGAGCGGGAGGGGGGCGGGAGGCGGGAGGCGGGGCCGCCGTGCGCTGGGTCCGCGACCAATCGGGCATCGACGCCGTCTGGACACGGATGCCGCGGAGGTCACGGATGCGACGGATGGGCGCCGGGTGACGGGACTCGTGTTGTCATCCTGAGCAAAGCGAAGGCATGCCTTGAGCGGAGCGAATGGGATCTGGCTCCGGCGCGCCGTCGCGCCACACGGAGCGCTCCGCGTGCATCCGTGCGGTTCATCCGTGGCATCCGTGTTTCCCTGGACGTGATGCCCGCCCGACCACGGACCCCCGACGCACGGCGCGACCGGCCTCCTCGCGCTGCCGCTGACCCCTCTACCCGGCCCCCTTCAAGAGAGCCGACGCGAATCGAACGGAGATCGTGCGAATCGCGCGAATGGGCGGTGCGGTGAGGGCGCCGCTCCCCGGGCCGGCCGTGGCGAGGGGAGCCGTCCCGCCACGAGGAGCGATCCGCGCCGATCCGCGCCATCCGTGATCATCCGCGCCTCCCGTCGTGTGATCCCTCCCGACCACGGATCCCCACGCACGTCGCGACGAAGCCCGGGATGCCCTCGTCCCGCGTCCCCACGCCTCCCACCTCCCGCCTCCCGCCTCCCGCGCTCACCGCGTCACCAACGCCGTCGCCACGTCCCCCACCACCTGCAAGCTGTGCGCGCTCACCTTGTCGAAGGTGTCCTGCTGGGTGTGATGGTAGTTCTCCGGCCCGTTCGGGTCGCAGTCCACGCCGTGCGCGCAGTAGTCGCCGTCGATCACGTCGATGACCCGCAGCCCGTGCTTGAGGAGCGGGACGTGGTCGTCGATGAACGAGAACTTCACCTGGGGGATGAAGTACTTCTGGTAGCCGAGGTCCGCCGCGGTCTGCCAGACGCGGGAGACGACCTCCGGCGCGGCGTTCACCGAGTTCTGCTCCTGGTAGATCTGGAGATCCTTGTCCCCGATCATGTCCCACAGCACGCCGAACATCGGCTTGTAGTCGGGCGACGGGAGGTGGGTGGCGAAGTAGGTCGAGCCGATGAGGACGTCGGGGTTGGAGGCGGTGTCGCTGTAGGTGTCGAAGCTCCCCCAGTCCTCGCCGTCGACGAACAGGAGGTCGACGCCGACGTCGGGCGGGGTCTTCCTCAGCACGTCGCCTAACGCGAGGAAGAGCGCCGGCCCGCTCGCGCCGTCGTTCGCGCCGGCGATCGGCAGCTTGCGCTTGCCGAGGTTGACGTCCTGGTCCGACGTCGGCCGCGTGTCCCAGTGGGTCACGTAGAGCACGCGCTGCGGGAAGTCGGGGCGGAAGCGCGCGAGGACGTTGTGCATCGGGAGCTGCTGCCCCTGCGCGGTGACGTGCGTCCAGCTCTGCTCGATCACCGTGTCGGCGCGCTGCTTCATCTGCGCGACGAGCCAGGCGGCCTCCTTCTCGTGCGGCGCGGTGCCGGGGACGCGCGGGCCGAAGTCGAGCTGCGTCTTCACGTACCGGAGGGCGGTCTTGCCGTCGAAGTCGGTTTTCGCGCGCTCGCAGGCGGTGGCGAGGAGGAGGAGGAGGAGCAGGAGGGGACGGTAGCGCATGGTGGAGTAGGAGGTAGAGACGCTTTCCGCTTTCCGCTTTCCGCCTTCCGCTTCCGCCTTCCGCTCGACGCAATGTTCGGCACGCTCAGGAAGCATCCCGAGCGGCCGGCGGAGGGCGGAATAGCGGAGAGCGGAGAGCGGACAGGGCAAGCGGCAAGCGTTCGGCGGCACTCAAGATACTTGGTGAGGATCGAAACTCGTCAGTGCGCAGCCCCACCCCCGAAGAACTGGATCTGCAGCACCGCACTCAGTACCAGCTCGTTGATCCGCCGGTTGTAGGCGTTGTCGAAGGTCACGACGCGCGACCCCTGCAGGGTGAAGAGGAGGGTGTCGCTGAGGTCCGTGTCGGCGTTGAGGTTGATCGCCTGCCGGCCGGCGTCCACGAGTCGGCTCGACACGCCGCCGTCGCCGCCCATGACGGTGGTGCGCGAGTGCGACTCCTGCCACCCGAAGCGCGCGCGCAGGGGGCTCCGCAGGTTCAGCCCCCAGCGGTGCGGGATGGTGAAGGCGCGGCCGACGTCGGCGTTCAGCTCGTCCGTCTGCCCATGGCTGAAGCTTCCCGGCAGTGAATCGACGCGCGTGGTGAGGGTGTAGCCGGCCGCGGTGCTCAGCCCCCCGAACGCCCAGGCGACGGACGCGCTGAGCGGATAGCTGTGCACGTGCGACCGGCGCAGCTCGGGGGGCGCCTCGCCGAGGAGGTCGCCGGGAAGGCTCATCGAGGCGACGGCGCTGGAGAAGCCGACGCTCGTCACGAGGGAGTTGATCACCGTCGGCACCCCCGCCGGCCGCCAGTTCCAGCGCAGCTGCACGTCGGGGAAGACGGTCTGCGCGCCGTCCACGCGCGCCTGGGTCTCGTCGAGCCGGGCCGTCCAGTTGCGCGTCGTCGTGCGGCGGAAGCGGTTCAGGAGCACGGTGCCGAAGGGGAGCAGGAGCGAGTGGCTCGCGCCGATGGTCGTCGTGAGCCCCGCCACGGAGGCGGGCTCGCCGTTCACGACGCGGAACGCCTCCGGCCCGCCGAAGCCGAGCTGGAAGCCGAGGGGGGGCGCGAAGGGGGCGGCGTCGAAGGCGCCGAGGAGGCTGCGGCTCACCGAGACGTCCACGGGCGCGAAGACGTGCGCGAAGGCACGCGCGAGGGTGGAGTCGCGCGTGTGGCTGGTGAGCAGCCCGCCGAGATCGAGGGTGGCGCCGGCGGCGAGCGTCTGGGTGGACATGAGGCGGCGAGGCAGGACGAACAGGTCGGTCGAGAAGTTCGACCCCGGAGCGGAGAGCGTGCGCTGGCTGTCCGCCGCGGTGAGCAGGCTGTCGACGGCCTGCACGCCGGTGCTGCTCACCAGGTATCGGCTGTTCGGGTCCCTGAGCATGGTGGACGTGGTGGCGTAGTCGAAGCGCGGGCGCAGCCAGCTCGCGACCACCGGCGTGAACGACAGCGACGTCTGCATCAGCCGCTCGCGCTCGAGCCCCGCGCCGACGCCGAGGAAGCGCCCTCGCTCGGCGGACGCCGCCTGCGCCGCGGCGTTGGTGTCCCCGTACTGCCGCAGGTCGCGCAGCGAGGTGAGGTCCCAGCGGAGGGAGAGGCCGCTCGTCGGCCGCAGCTCGAGCGTGCTCCCGTTGCGCCAGAGGTTGGTCAGGCCTAACGACAACGTCCCCGGGTCGTCGAGGGCGGCGGCGGGCTTGAGGAAGGCGTAGTGGTGGTCGCTCCCGCGCGTGATCTCGCTCGTCAGGCGGAGCTGCGCCGGGTTCCACCGCACGAGCGCCTGGCGCGGCGCGCCGGCGAGCCCCGTCGCCGGCTCGGCGGGGGGCGCGGCGCTCCCGCCGAGCACCCCGGCCAGCCAGGTCGGGATGGCGATCGTGCGCGCGCTGTCGGCGAGGAGGTAGTCGAGCGCGACGTGGAGCTGGTTCGTCCACCCGCTCTGGTACTCGTTGCGCACGCTCCCCGTGACGTAGCTCGACGTCGCCGTGAGGTTGTTCAGGAGCGGGGCGAGGATGGAGTGGCGGAGCGGCGTGGTGCGGCGCACCGAGAGGGTGTACGTCGTGAGGTCGCTGCGCGGCGCGCGAAGGCCGGCGATCCCGTCGCCGCGGATGTCCGTCTGGGAGAGGAAGAGGGGCTGGTCGTTCGACCGCGTCCTGGTGACGGTGAGCGGCATGGTGAAGCCGACGGCCGCGGGGAGGAGCTTCTCGAGGTGGAAGGTCGACGCGATGTCGAGCGACTGCTCGCCGACGAAGCTCGGCGCCTCCTGGAACTGCCGGAAGTTGGCGTCGCGGTGGGCGAAGCTGGCGCGGACGTCGGCGAAGTCGCCGGCGACGAGGTTCACGGCGACCTGGCCGGCGTAGCCCGGCGCGTTCGTCGCCTTGAAGAGGCGGATGTCGTCGACCCAGAGCTCGAGGGTGTCGCCGGGGAGGGTCGCCGTGGGCCCGGTGCCGGGCGGCGCGACGCGCACGATGCCGACGCTCATCTCCTGCACGTTGGCGAGGTTGGGCGGCGTGACGCCCGGCTCGAGGGTGTAGACCATGTACCCGCCGTCGCACGCCGCATAACGATGCACGGTGCTCCCGGCGGGGATCGTCGAGCGGGCGATGAGCGCCGAGTCCACGCCGGTGCAGGCGAGCGAATCGGCGCGCCCGGCGAGGTACGCCCGCTCGATGCGCTTGCGGAGGTCGTAGAACTTCGAGAGCTGGATGTGGATCTCCGGCAGCCACGCGTTCTGCCCCTGCCCGGCGTTCACCGGCGTGCGGTAGAGATAGAAGTTGTTCTCGTCGCGCCCGACCTTCACGAACATCTGCAGCTCCCCGCCCTGCCCCCACCCGTTGCGCCGGCCGCGCGCCCAGATCCGCAGCTCCTGGTACGCCATGAAGTTCTGCTGGGTGGACGGGAAGCGGTAATACGCCTCGGCGCGGTCGTAGACCCCGAGGTCCCCCGCCTGGATGCGCAGCGACTGCTCGTTGATCTGCGTCAGGCTCGCCTGGAACTGCGCCGCCTTCGTGTCGAGCTGGTCGCGGATCCCGGGGGGCGACTGGTAGGCGACGTCGCGCGTCGAGTCGGCGGTGCCGATGACGGAGGTGATGACGTAGCCGCCGTCGGGCGCGTCGCCGGCGATCCCCGCGATCACGCCGGGGCCGCGCTTGAGCCAGGGCGCGCCGACGAGGCGGAGCTGGTCGATCCCCACCTGCGTGAAGTCCTCGTCGCTGGCCTGCGGCCCGGAGACGACCGTCAGCCGCAGCGCGCGCACGCGGCGCAGGAGGACGCTGCCGATCGAGTCGTCGGGCGCGGCGAAGGGGACGCGCACGAGCACCCACTCCTTCTGGTGCGTGCCGGTGGAGTCCGTCCACGACGTGCTCCCCCCCACCCGCGTGTACCGCTTCGGATCGCTCAGGTCGACGACGAAGCGCAGCACGCGCTCGTCCTCTGGGCGCGGGAAGCTGAGCGAGCCGTCGAGGTCGATGTCCTCCTCGTCGAGATGGTTGTTGTGTCGGGTGCAGTCGGCGCGCGAATCGCCGAGCTGCACGACGCGCTGGAACCCCTCGCACAGGGGCACGTGGTCGGTGCGCGTGACGGTGCCGTGGATGCGGTCCACCACGACGAGCGAGCCGGAGACGTCGCCGGGGAGGCCGGTGTCGTTCGCGCCGACGTCGAAGGCGTGCGAGAAGGGATCGCGCTCGGTGTTCAGCGTGTCGTAGCCGACGACCTGCTTCCCCGTGAAGGTGCTGTCGATCCCCCCCTCGGCGTTGCGCGCGATGGTGAGCGTCTCCGGGGCGAAGGCGAGGGTGTTCTCCGAGACGTCGCCGAAGTCGAAGACGAGCGTCGGGTTCTTCCCGCGGGCGACGGCGCTCGTGTCGACGAGCGCCCAGAACTGGAGGTACTCGCTGCGCGTGAGGTCGATGCCGGTGGGGCTCAGCACCGTGCGGATGGAGCGCCAGCGGCGGCCGGGCGGCGTGTGCGGCGGGCCGACGGTCCAGCCGTACTTCCGCGTCGCCGGGTCGTAGCGGCCGCCGACGGCGAGCGGGTAGAGGGTGAGCCAGAGGATCTCCTCGGGGGCGGCGATGCCGGTGGCGGCGAGGTCGCTGAGGGGATCGATGTCGTTCATGTAGAAGCTGACGATCCCGCCCGACCGCGCGGCGGGGTTGTTCTGCCAGGCGAGGGTGGCGGCGTGGAGGGAGTCGAAGGTGACCGGGGGGAGGAGCCTGCCTAACGACGTGCCCGGCGCGGGGATGCTGCTCGCCAGCCAGGCGTAGTCGGTGAGCCCGATCGGCGTCCCCCCCTGCCCCTCGAACGACTCGATGTACGCCTGGCCCGGCCCGGTGGGCTGGGGATGGCTCGTCGCCAGCTCCGCCGTGAAGCCGACGTGCGAGGGGAGCGGCGTGCTTCCCGCCCACGCCGCGCTCCCCGGGAGCCGGCCGACGAGGCGGCTGAGGAAGGGCGCGTCCCACGCATAACGACCGGTCACCCCGGCGAGGAGCGACGAGACGGACTCGAACCCGAGCTGCGGCCGGTTGAAGCTCGTCCCCTGCCGCTGGGTGATCGCCGTGAAGTCGAGCGTGCCGTGGGCCGAGGGAAGCTCGGAGACGAAGCCGAAGAGCGAGGTGGGGGTGGAGGCGAAGAGCGGATTCTCCTCGTACGTCACCTGCACCTGTCGCTCCTGGAGGAAGAGGGTGTCCGGGCGGGTGAAGGTGACGCGGCCGAGGTCGTAGTCCACGTGGTAGTCCACGTCGCGCACGAGCGGCCGGCCGTCCACGGTGATGCGCTCCGACCCGCGGCGGACCTGGATCGCGCCGAGGGTGAGCGACCCGGGCTCGGTGCTGCCTGACGACTGATAGCTGACGCGCAGCCGGTAGACGGTGGCCGGATGCTGCGGCGAGTACAGGTACTCGCCGGGGATCGTGTAGATCGTGTCGTTGACGGGGTTGCCCGGCACGACCATCCCCGAGTCGCGCGCGGCGAAGGGGCGCAGCGACGGGAAGAAGAGGAAGTAGTCGGAGAAGATGCGCGTGTCGCCGCCGGCGGGGTCGCCCGCCCCCGCGCCGAGGTTGAACACGGGATCGCTCGGCCGCGGCCAGAGGCGGTTCTCCACGTCGAAGCGGGCGCTGTTGTTCGCCTGCGCGAGCCCGAACATCTGGAGGTACGTCTGGTAGCCGCCGGCGAGGGGCTTCTCCTCCCCGCTCGCGCCGGTGACGACGCGGAGCTGCATCGTCTCGCGCTGGAGGTCCGAGCCGGCGATGCGGTAGACGGAGCGGATCTCGCGCCGGAACTCCGGGTCGTCGGGGGTGATGCGCGGATCCCAGACGAGGTTCGCGTACTGCGGCCGGCCGGTGTAGCGCAGGTCGGGGGTGCCGCCCGTCGTCGTCCACACCGTGTCGCGCCCGTTCACGCGCACGCGATAGGCGACGACGAGCCGCTCGTTGTTCTGGTTGAGCGGCCGCACGAGCGCGAGCCAGAGGTGCGACGGGTCGAGGTAGTAGTCCACCCCCTCGCGCAGGACGTCGTACGGCTGGCCGCCGCTCGAGTCGGTGCGCACGCGGAAGCGCGGGCCGTTCGGGTCCTGCGGCTGCGTCCCGAACTGGAGGCGGTAGACGTAGACCTGCGTCGGCCGCAGGGTGTCGGGGAGCGAGGCGTAGAGGCGCGCCATCTGCGCGCGGTCGAGCAGGTCGATGTGCGGGTAGTCGCGGAAGAGCGCGGGGTCGACGACGAAGAAGAACCGGCGCGCCTCCACCTGGTAGTCCTCGATGTCGCGCGTCGACCCGGTGAGGGTGCGGTCGTGACCGACGGTGAAGGTGCGCGTCTGGACGACGTTCCCCTTCTGCTGCGCGGCGATGGTGCGGATGCGCATCGGCCCGAACTGGCCGATCGCCTGGACGCCGTAGTTGCCGCTCGGCACCGCCGCGGTGATGAAGCGCGACGGCGGCGCGGTGAAGTCGACGTTCCCGAGCTCGACGCGCTGCAGGTGGTCGCCCTTGTCCCCCTGGTACCAGAGGGAGACGACGTTGGAGGCGTCGAACTCGCGCTGGGAGTCGTAGTCCACGTTGACGTGGAAGCGGTCGGCGACCGTGCCACCGCTCCGGATGTCGAACTGGAGGTCGAAGTCGGGGGCGAGGCGGCCCTTGCAGGCGAAGAGCGGGTTGGAGACCTGGCTCGCGTTGCACCGCTCGTTGATCGTGCGCTCCCCCTTCGCCTCGATGCGCGTGTTGACCTTGAGCGAGAGGTCGGGGCCGAGCCCCGGGAGGAGGGGCGACCGCGTGGTGTCCACGGCGGGGGGCGCGGGCATCCGGACCGTGACGACGCTCATCGGCGTGATCACCGGGAGCCCGAGCGCGGCGGGAGCGACGGTGACGGCGAGGACGCCGGCGGCGGGAGGCGTGGCCGTGTCCCGTCGCGCCGTGCTGTCGCGTCCGGCCCCCTGCGCGGAGACGAGCGCGGGGAGCGCGAGCGAGGCGAGGACGCCGACGACTCTCGAGAGGCGCACCAAAGGCCGGAGGTGGGGTAGCACTCCGCCGATGCGAGCGTCCGCGACGCGGTCGGTGCGCCCTTGAATTTCCGAGGCGGGCGGGTGGAACTTACAGACCGTGCACGGCGCTACAACCCTGTGGTCTACTTGAAGTTCCGCCGCGTGGACCGAGCGGCGAATCACCGGCCGTCAGACGCGTGAAGATCATCAGCAAGTACCTCCTGAAGGAGCACGTCGGGCCGTTCGTCTTCGCCCTCACGTCGCTGACGTCGATCATGCTCCTCCAGTACATCGCCCGGCGGTTCGGCGACCTGGTGGGGAAGGGGCTGTCGTGGTGGGTGATCGCGAAGTTCTTCGTGCTGTCGATCCCCTTCACGGTGGCGATGACGATGCCGATGGCCGTGCTCGTCGCCGTGCTCTACGCGTTCAGCCGCCTCGCCTCCGAGAACGAGATCACGGCGCTGAAGGCGGGGGGCGTCTCGATGAAGACGCTGATGGTCCCCGCCCTCGGCGCCGGTGTGGTGATGGCGTTCGTGATGCTCCTGTTCAACGACCAGGTCCTGCCGCGTTCCAACCACGAGCTGGCGATCCTCCAGGCCGACATCTTCAACACCAAGCCGACCTTCGCCTTGCGCGCGCAGGTGATCAACCCGATCAAGGAGGGGCAACTCTACCTGCGCGCCGACCACCTGGACGAGGGGTCGTCGCGAATGCGCGGTGTGGTGATCTACGACGTGTCCGACCCGACGCGGCGGCGCACGATCTATGCCGACAGCGGGCTCATCGCCGCGGCCCCGAACCACAGCGACCTCGTGATGACGCTGTACCACGGCGAGGTCCAGACGGTGGAGACGCAGCGCCCCGACCAGCTCGAGCGGCTGTTCTACGTGCGGCTCCAGCAGATGGTGCCGGGGGTCATGAAGGCGTTCCAGCAGTCGAGCGGCGACTCGGCGCAGAAGAGCGACCGCGAGATGTCCGTCTGCGAGATGCAGACGGAGCTGCGGCGCTACGACGTCGCGCTCCAGCACTCGCGCTTCGAGCTGGCGCGGGCGAAGTGGGTGGAGAACCTGGGCAAGGGGATCAAGGCGCCGGAACCGAAGGAGAGGCCGGCGCAGGTGACCTACGGCATCGGCGGCCTGTACTGCTCGATCACCGGCGAGCTGGAGAAGCTGGTGGGGGTGAAGGAGGCGCACGCGGCGACGCTCCCCGACGGGCTCGCGGCGGTGCGCGCGTGGCAGGACACCGTCCGGCGCCAGGACACGACGAAGAAGCAGGACACCACGAAGAAGCGCGACACCACGCACCGCGCCGCGGCGATCCTGCAGGACACGACGCGGAGGCTGATCCGGATGCGCCCGCCGATCCTCAGGGCGCCGGCTGCGGCGGGGGCGAAGCCGACGCCGGGGCAGCACGCGCCGCAGGTCCACCCCGCCCCACCGCCTCCATCGTCCGCCGCCGAAGCGGCGGCGCGCATCGCGCCGTCCGGCGGCACCGACGACCTGCGGGTCGCCGAGGCGAAGATGCACATCGAGGACGCGCGCTACTACGTGAGCCGGTACTCCATCGAGATCCACAAGAAGTTCGCGCTGGCCGCGGCGTGCATCGTCTTCGTGCTCATCGGCGCGCCGATCGCCCTCCGCTTCCCGCGCGGGGGGGTGGGGCTCGTGATCGGGGTGAGCCTGCTCATCTTCTCCATCTACTACGTCGCGCTGATCGCCGGCGAGTCGCTGGCGAACAAGTCCCTCATGTCCCCCTTCTGGGCGATGTGGGGGGCGAACGTGATCTTCTTCGTCCTCTCGCTCTTCCTGCTGGCGCGCATGGGCCGCGAGGCCTCCACCGCGCGCGGCGGCGACTTCGCCGAGAAGATGATCCGCCTCCGCACACGACTCGGCCGGCTGGTCGGCCGCCATACGAGCGAGGAATACGCATGAGCCGCGTCGTGCGCGCGCTCGACCGGTACGTCTTCGGGGAGTTCGTGAAGATCTTCCTGTCGACCGCGGTAGGCTTCCCGCTGCTGGTCATCATCATCGACCTGACCGACAACCTGCAGAAGTACCTCGACCGCAACCTGCCGCGGACGAACGTCATCCTGAGCTACGTCTACATGCTGCCCGACTCCACCTTCATGGTGCTGCCGGCGGCGGTGCTGTTCGCGACGGTGTTCTCGATCGGCGGGCTGACGCGGCACTCCGAGGTGACGGCGGCGAAGGCGTCGGGGATCAGCTTCTACCGCCTGATCCTGCCGATCATGTTCGCGGCGGTGCTCGCCACGGGACTGGACCTCGTGCTCGCCGAGGTGGTGCCGGTGACGAACGCGAGGCGCGACGAGCTGCTGGAGGAGCAGCGCTTCCGGTCGGGGACGACGCGCTTCAACTTCGCCTACGCCGGGGAGGAGGGCCGCGTCTACAACGTGCGGCTGCTCGACACGCAGAAGGGCGTGATGGAGGCGCTGCAGATCGTCCGCAAGGGAAAGGGGCCGGACTACCCGACGTACATCCTCACCGCCGACTCGGCGATCTACACGAAGGGGCACGGCTGGCTGCTGAAGAAGGGGGAGCTGCAGGTGCTGAGCGACTCCATGACGGTGCACGCCTTCACCTTCGGCCGGATGCGCGACAAGCTGATGACGGAGGTGCCCGCGGACATGATGGCGCGGCAGCGCCCGCCGCAGGAGATGCGGTACAAGGAGCTGTCGCGCTACATCGCGGCGTCGGAGCGCTCGGGGGGCGACGTCAACGAGCTGAAGGTCGAGCGCGCGCTGAAGATCGCGATCCCGGTGACGTGCATCATCATCGCGCTGTTCGGCGCGCCGCTGGCGACGAGCACGCAGCGCGGGGGCGCGGCGTACGGGATCGGCATCAGCCTCGCGACGACGGTGATCTTCCTGATGCTCATCCAGCTCACGAAGGCGATCGGCGGGAAGGGGCTGATGCCCCCCGACTTCGCGGCGTGGACGCCGAGCATCATCTTCGGCGCGGTGGGGCTGACGCTGCTGGGGCGAGTGCGGACGTAGGCCGCAACGCCCTCGGCTTTCCGCTTTCCGCTTTCCGCTCTCCGCTCTCCGCCGTCCGCCGTCCGCTGAACGGCAGGCATCGAACGGGGGGACACGGATTCCACGGATGAACTGCACGGATCTTCGGCGCGGCCGATCTGCTGGCAGCCGGTCCCTCTCACTGCCGCCCCGCCCATCCGCGCCCATCCGTGCAATCCGTCCGATCCGCGCTCCAGCCGTTGAACCCAGCCGGTTAGAGCGGCCAGCGGCGGCGCGGTCAGCCCCGCCGAGCCCTCCGTTCTCCTGTCTCCCCGGCTGGCTTATGTTTCGCTGTTCCGTGACGGTTCCGGAAGATCGATGGTTGATGGCGGAACTGGGAACGCGGATGGCGGAAAGCGGAAAGCGGAACGCGGATAGCGGACAGCGCCCACGGCGTGGATCGACCTCCGATCACAGGACCTCGACGACACCGAATGACCTCCAGCTTCTACCCGCGCCAGCCGGAGATGCGGCCGACGGAGACCTATCCCGTCGTGCAGCGCGCCGGCATCCGCTTCTTCCGGCGCATGGCGCGGTCGGGCACGGGGGTGTTCCGACAGATCGGCCTGCGCGGCTTCTTCATGCGCGACATCGGCCGCGCGCTCGCCGACCCGGCGACGTACGTCACCGAGACCATCCGGCAGATGCGCAACATCGGCGTGGACTCGGTGCCGATCACGATCATCGTCGCCGCGTTCATCGGCGGCGTCATCGCGCTGCAGACGCGCTACCAGCTCTTCCCCGGCGTGCAGCTCTCGCTCATCGGGCTGGCCACGCGGCAGATGATCATCCTCGAGCTCGGGCCCCTGCTCACCGCCCTCGTCCTCACCGGCCGCGTCGGCGCGCGCATGACGGCGGAGATCGGGACGATGCGCGTGACCGAGCAGATCGACGCGCTCGAGACGCTCGCCTATGACCCGGTGGCGTTCCTCATCGTCCCGCGGCTGCTCGCGGCGATCATCATGCTGCCCGTGCTCGTCATCCTCGCCGACGCGATCGGCGTGTTGAGCGGCTACCTCGCCGCGGTGTACGCGACGGACATCACGCCGAAGGACTACAAGGAAGGGGTGCGCCTGGCGTTCGGCGTCTTCCAGGTGGTCTACAGCCTCCTGAAGGCGACGATGTTCGGCGCGGCGATCTCCTTCCTCTGTTCGTACGAGGGCTACGTCGCCGAGGCCGGGGCGGAGGGCGTGGGGCGCTCCACGGCGCGCGCCGTGGTCATCGCGTCGGTCACGATCCTCGTGCTCGACGCGTTGACCGCGATGGCCCTGGCACCGAGACTTCAGGCATGAAACGACGCGACGAAGTGGCGGTCGGGATCCTCCTCACGGTCGCCACCGTGGTCCTGATCATGGGCACGATCTGGCTGCTGCGCGGGGGGCTCTCGTCGGGCTACCCGCTGTACACGCGCTTCAAGTGGGGGCAGAACCTGAAGCAGGGGCAGCCGGTGCTCCTCGCCGGCGTCACGGTGGGCTACGTCGGCGACGTCGAGCTGCGGCCGGACGGCTACCTCGACGTGCTGATGCGGATCAACGACCAGTACAAGATCCCGCGGAACTCCACGGCGCAGGTGCAGGCGGTGGGCTTCTTCGGCGACGTGGCCGTCGCGCTCAACCCGACCGCCCCGAGCCCGATCTCCTACGCGCCGGGCGACACCGTGCCCGCCGGCCCGCCGCAGCCGAGCGTGAACACGATCGTCGCGCGCGCCGACTCGATAGGCGCCTCCGTGCAGGCGGTGACGCGCGCCCTGCAGGTGGAGCTGGTCCAGGCGGGGGGGCTGCGCGACATCCGCCGCACGCTGGCGTCGACGAACGCGCTGACGGTGCAGCTCCAGGCGATCGCCGCGGAGCAGAACCGGAACCTGACGGCGACGCTCGCCGCCTATCGTCACGCGGCCTCCGCGATCGACTCGGCGCGGATCGGCGCGACGCTCGCCAACCTGCAGGCGACGAGCGCGAACGTGCAGCGGATGACCCTCGCCCTCGACACGAGCAGCGCCCGGATCAACGGCATCCTCGACCGCCTCGAGCACGGCCAGGGGACGGCGGGGAAGCTGCTCGCCGACACCCTGCTGTACGCCGACCTGCGCCACGCCGCCGGCTCGCTCGACTCGCTCCTCGCGGACCTGAAGCGGAATCCGCGGCGGTATATCAATCTGTCGATCTTCTGAGGGGCGAGGGTCGAGGGTCGAGGGTCGAGACTGACGCCGTCCGCTCTCCGCTCTCCGCTCTCCGCCTTCTGCTCTCGTCCGGCGCTCGCGGCTCGCGGCTCGCTATCCCGAGCGGCTCGCGGCTCGCTATCCCGAGCGGCTCGCGGAATCGCGGACGGCGGACAGCGGAGTGCCGTCTCGACCCTCGACCGTCGACCCTCGACCCTCGACCGTCGACCCTCGACCCTCGACCGTCGACCCTCGACCCTCGTCCGGCGCGGAGCGCCCGACTGTGAGGAAGAACACCGGCACCCCGACGAGAATCACCCCCAGCGTCGCCACCGTCGGCCAGCGGCTCGACGGGTCGATGATCGCGTTGGCGAGGAGGTAGATCGTCGCCAGCACGAAGAGGATCGGGACGACGGGATAGCCCGGGGTGCGGAAGGGCGGGTCGTAGTCGGGACGGCGGCGGAGGACGAAGATCGACGCCACCGCCAGCGCGTAGAAGGGGACGATCGCCGTCACGAAGGTGTCGGCGAGCTGGTCGAAGGTCCGCAGCATCACGAAGGCGATCCCGAGCACCGCCGTCAGCACGATGGCGACGTAGGGCGTCTGGAAGCGCGGGTGCACGGCGGCGACCCGCCGGAAGAGCAGCCCGTCGTCGGCCATGGCGAAGAAGATCCGCGGCGCCGTCAGGATGGAGCCGTTCAGCGTGCCGAACGTCGACAGCATCACCGTCACCGCGACGAACGCGACCCCGACGGGGCCGACGAGCCGCAGCGCCACGTCGGCGGCGACGAGCGGCGAGTGGCGCACGTCGCCGACCGGCATCACCGAGAGATACGCGACGTTGGCCAGCGCGTAGATCACGATCACGCCGAGCGCGCCGATGATCAGCGCGCGCGGCAGGTTGCGCCGCGGGTCCTTCACCTCGCCGGAGATGAAGGTGAGATCCGCCCAGCCGTCGTACGCCCAGAGCACCGAGACGAGCGCGAGGCCGAACGGCGCCGCGCTGAAGCTCCCCGCCGGCATCGCCGGGGTGAAGTAGCCGCCGTGCGTGCGCGGCAGCCCGATGGCGATGGCGAGGAGGACGATGAAGAGGAGACCGAAGTACTTCGCCACCGTCGTCGCGTCCATCAGCAGGGAGCTCCACTTCACGCCGATGACGTTGAGCGCCGCGACGAGGGCGATGGCGACGGCGGCGGTGTAGTGCACGTACGTCGCGTACGGCTCGATGGACGGGTTGTAGCCGAGGACGCGCAGGAAGTACTCGGAGAAGGTCGTGGCGATCGCGCCGAGCGCCGCGGCGCGGATGATCGCGAGCTCCGACCAGCCGAAGAGGAAGGCGGGCAGCCTTCCCCACCCCTTCCGGATGAAGACGAACAGCCCCCCGGTGTCCGGAAAGGCGCCGGCGATCTCGGCGAGGGTCAGCGCGCCGCAGAGGGCGAAGAGCCCACCGGTCACCCACACGAAGAGGAGCGGAAGGGGACCGGGCAGTTTGTCCGTCACGCCCGCGGGGGACCGAAAGATGCCAGAGCCGATGGTCGTACCGATGACGACCGCGACGGCGCTCCATAGCCCCAGCCGCCGCGGGAGCGACGACGACGGGGTGGACGCCGCTCGCGACGTGGCGGGCGGGCTGGATGAATCCATGGTCGGATATGCTAGCGCGCTCGCCAGTCGATGGCGAGGGCGCAACGGTTGATTACGGCGGTGCACGCGGCGAGCTTTCTCAGGCGGTACCCCCCTCACTTCCACTAGATGCGCTTCTCCCTGGCCGACTCGCTCTTCTGGGTCGCCGTGGCGGTCTGTGTCGTCGCCCAGCTGGCGATCGTCCGCTCGGTGGCAACCACCCGCCCCGTCGATTCACGGAGCGCCACCACGTCGCGCTGGCGGAGTGCCGCCGAGGTCGTCTGGGTCGTGCTGCCCGCCATCGGGCTGGGCGCCGTGCTCGTGATGACCTGGCGCGCGATGCATCCCGCGCCATGAACACTCTTCGCCGGCTCTCCTACGCGGCGCTCGCCGTCGCGTACACCCACCTCGTGTTCGGCGCCATCGTGCGCATCTCCGGCTCCGGCCTCGGGTGCGGCGAGAACTGGCCGAAGTGCTACGGCCACTGGTTCCCGCCGATGGACCGGCCGGACCTGATCATCGAGTGGACGCACCGCCTCATCGCGTCGATCCTCATCACGACGGTGACGCTGCTCGCCGTGGTGGCGTGGCGGAAGCGGCACGAGCCGGGCGTCGCGGGTCGCGGCGGGGTGCTGCGGCCTGCCGTCGGCGCGCTCGGCACGGTGCTGTTCGCGGCGGCGCTCGGCGCCGTGACGGTCTTCCTCGGCAACGCCCCGTACGCGACGGCGGCCCACTGGACCGTCGCGATGACGCTGATCGCGGTGCTGGCGGTGACCGTGGTCAGGGCGGGGGGGCTGGGCGCGGGAGGCGGGAGGCGGGAGGCGGGAGGCGTGCTCGCCGAGACGTCGCCTGGCACCGCGGCCAGAACGGCACGATACGCGACCATCGCGGCGACGCTGGCGTTCCTCACGGTCATCATGGGCGGGCTCACGGCGAAGGTGCCGGGCGGGTCGGTCGCGTGCCGGGCGTTCCCGCTCTGCGGGGCGAATCCGGCGGTGGATGGGCAGGCGGTCGCCATCCAGGGGACGCACCGCGTCCTCGCCTTCACCGTGTTCTTCTACCTGCTGGCGATGGCGTTCGCGCTGCGGCAGCGGGGGATCTCGCGCCGCGTGGCGATCGCGGGCCGCGTCGCGTTCGGCTTCGCGGCGCTGCAGATCCTCGTGGCGGGGGCGATGATCGGGATGCACCTGCCGGCGGTGCTCCGGTCGCTGCACGAGGCGGTCGGGGTGGCGGTGTGGGTGTCGACGTTCGTGTTCGCGTACCTTGCGGGAGGCGGGAGGCGGGAGGCGGGAGGCGCCGCCGAGCTGGCGCCAGAGCCCACGACCGACCACGACGAGATCCGCGTTCCGGCGCCGGCCGGTGCCTCGGCATTGGCCGTCGCCGAGGTCGAGGCGGAGGCGGAAGCCGACGTCGTCGAGCCGTGGATGTCGCCGGCGGTGGAGCTGATCCCGGAGCCGATCGTGGAGCTGGTAGTCGAGCCGGTGGTCGAAGCGGCGCCGGAGCCGATCGTGGAAGCCGCCGCGCCCGTGCTCGATGTGCCGCCCCAGCCGACCGTTGAGGGGGCGCTGCCCACCGAGCCCCCGCCGGAAGCCGCGAGCGCTGAAGCCCCAGGTGCCGAGGACGCGTCCCGCGTCCCGCGTCCCGCGTCCCGCGAGGCGTCCCGCCCCCCTACCATGGCCGTCATCGTCGCCCGCGGAGCGGACATCCTGTGACCCACCTCGCCGTCGCCGAACCGCGGCGCAGCACGCTGGCGCGCGACCTCGTCATGCTGACGAAGCCGCGCATCATCTCGCTCCTCCTCGTCACGACCATCGCGCCGATGTACGTCGCGGGGCACCCCGACTGGCAGCTCGTCGTCGCCGTCTTCATCGGCGGCTACCTGATGGCCGGGGGCGCCAACGCGCTCAACATGTACATCGATCGCGACATCGACGATCGCATGGCGCGCACGCGGCTCCGCCCCATCCCGAGCGGCCGCATGCACCCGAAGCAGGTGCTCGCGTTCGGCGTCCTCCTCGCCACCACCGCGACCTTCCTCCTCGCCCAGTACGCGAACGTCCTCACCGCGGCGCTCGCCCTCGCCGGCTTCTACTTCTACGTCTTCATCTACACGCGCTGGCTCAAGCGCTCGACGCCGCAGAACATCGTCATCGGCGGTGCGGCGGGGGCCTTCCCGCCCCTCGTCGGCTGGGCGGCGGTGACGGGACGCGTGGACCTGTTCGCGATCTACCTCTTCCTCATCATCTTCTACTGGACGCCGCCCCACTTCTGGGCGCTCGCGCTCCTGAAGCAGACGGACTACGGCCGCGCCGGCGTGCCGATGGCGCCGCTCGTCTGGGGGGAGAAGGAGACGATGCGGCAGATGTTCTGGTATACCGGCATCCTGGTCCCGCTGACGCTCCTGCCGGTGGCGTTCCACTCGCTCGGCGTGCCGTACCTCGTGATGGCGGGGCTCCTCGACATCGCCTTCGTCAGCCTGCTGGTGAAGATCTTCCGCACGAAGGACTGGACGCGCCCCGCGTGGTCGCTCTACAAGTTCTCCCTCCTCTACCTCGCGCTCCTCTTCGCGGCGATGGTCATCGATCGCGGCCTCGTCGGCTGACGCATGGCCGACCGCGGGACTGATCGACCGACGGACCGACGGCAGTAATGGAGACGGCTGAAGACAGGGCGATCGAGGTCGCCGAGGACGTCGCGCCGCGCCGGTCGCGCCGGCTGGCGTCGCCGAAGCCGTTAGGCAGGATCCTCCCCCGGCTGCGGCCGTACCGCTGGCAGCTCGCCGTCGCCGCGGTCTGCCTCGTGATCGCGGCGGGCGTCGGGCTCGCCTTCCCCGCCGTCGTGCGCGGGATGCTCGACTCGGCGTTCCAGCGGCACGACGCGCACCTCCTGAACCGCATCGCGCTCGGCCTGCTCGCGCTCTTCGCCCTCCAGGGGGTGATGAACTTCGTGCAGGTCTACCTGCTGACGTCGACGACGGAGCGGGTGATCGCCGAGCTGCGCGAGGACGTCTTCGCCCACCTCGTGCGGCTGTCGCCCGGGTTCTTCACCGAGCGCCGCACCGGCGAGCTGACGAGCCGCATCTCGGCGGACCTGACGCTGCTCCAGTCGCTGCTCAGCACGTGGATCTCCGAGATGTCGCGGCAGTCGCTCCTGCTCGTCGGCGGGATCATCATGCTGACGGTGACGCACTGGCGCCTGACGGTGACGACGCTGGCGGTGGTCCCGATCGTCGTCGGCGCCGCGCTGATCTTCGGTCGGCGGCTGCGCCGCGCGAGCTCCGGGGTGCAGGACCGCGTCGCCGAGGCGATGGCGCAGGCCGACGAGGCGTTCGCGCAGATCCGCACCGTGCAGAGCTTCACGCGCGAGGAGTTCGAGACGCGCACCTACCGCGAGCTGCTCCGCGACGTGGTGACGGCGGCGATCGCGCGCGCGTGGATCCGCGCGATGTTCTTCGGGATCGTCGGCTTCATCGCCTTCGGCGGCGTCGTCGCGGTGCTCTACGAGGGCGGACTGCTCGTGCTCCAGGGGCAGCTCACCGCCGGCATGCTCGTGCAGTTCCTCCTCTACGCGATCACGGTGGCGGCCGCGGTGGGATCGCTGGCGTCGCTCTTCGGCAACTATCAGGAGGCGGTGGGCGCGGCGACGCGCGTCTTCGAGCTGCTGGAGACGCAGCCCACGGTGCGCGAATCCGTGGAGCCGGTGCCGCTCCCGAAGCCGGTGCGCGGCGCGGTGCACTTCGAGCACGTCGGCTTCCGCTACGCCGAGCACCTCCCCGAGGTGCTGCACGACGTGACGCTCGACATCGCGCCGGGCGAGGTCGTCGCCCTCGTCGGCCCGAGCGGCGCCGGCAAGACGACGATCGCTTCCCTCCTCCTCCGCTTCTGGGACGTGACGCGCGGCGCCGTGCTGCTCGACGGCGTGGACGTGCGCGACCTCTCGTTCGGCGATCTCCGCGGCTCGATCGGCCTCGTGCCCCAGGAGCCGGCGCTGTTCTCGGGGAGCATCAGGGAGAATATCGAGTACGCGGGGGACGCGGGACGCGGGACGCGTGGTGGCGTGACGGCGTTGGATGGAACACCTCGGCATGACGGCCATCGCGACCTCGAGGGGTCGGACGCGCCGCGCGTCCCGCGTCCCGCGTCCCCCGAGGATCCCGTCCTCCTCGCCGCGAAAGCCGCCCATGCGCACGAGTTCATCGAGCGCCTGCCGGAGGGGTACGACACGAAGGTCGGCGAGCGCGGGGTGAAGCTGTCCGGCGGGCAGCGGCAGCGGCTGGCGATCGCGCGGGTCTTCCTGCGCGATCCCGCCGTCGTCGTGCTCGACGAGGCGACGTCGAGCCTCGACAACGAGAGCGAGCGGCTGGTCGAGCGCGCGATGGAGGATCTCCTGCGCGGCCGCTCGACGCTGATCATCGCGCATCGTCTGAGCACGGTGCGTCGCGCCGACCGCGTGGTCGTCCTCGAGCACGGCCGCATCGTCGAGCAGGGCCCGCACGAGGAGCTGCTGGCGCGGGGCGGGCTGTATGCGCGGCTCTACAGGGGGCAGTTCAGGACCGAGGGTCGAGGGTCGGGGGTCGAGGGTCGAGAGAGTGATGTAGTGGTGTAGGAATCAGGAACTGGTCACGCCCTCACTAGTTCCTGATTCCTGGATCACTACCGCACTGCGTTTCTCGACCCTCGACCCCCGACCCTCGCCCCTCAGCGGAGCCTGATCTTTACTTCCACCTTCTTCGTCTCCCCCGCCCCCACGTCGAACTCCTGCGTCACCGTGTCCGGCGCGCGCTCGTGCCAGGCGGTGAGCTGGTAGTGGCCCGGCGGCAGGGAGTCGATCCGGAAGCTCCCGTCCGTCGCGCTCACGGCGAAGTACGGCTGGTCGAAGACGAGCACGAAGCCGTGCGACCAGGGGTGCTGCGTCGAGTGGAGCTCGACGACGCCCGGCGTGCGGGCGATGCGGTCCGTCGGCACGACGCCGCCGTCGTCGATCAGGCTGATGCGGGCGAGCGTGTCCGCCCCGCCGAGGCGCACGAGCGCGGTCGTCTCCGGGCCGTCGTCGTCGTTGTGCACGTTCAGCGTGCTCCCCGTCACGACCGCCTGGACGCGCGGATCGTACTGGCAGTGGTCGGTCGTCACCTCGAAGCGCCGGTCCACCGGCAGCGGCTTCCCGTCGCGCAGGTTGGTGATCCAGACCACGACGTTGGCGAGCTTGTTCCCCGTGTGCACGAACGAGAAATCGGGAACGGTGCCTCCGCAGGCCGGCTGCTCGGCCGGCGCGACGGTGAGCGTGCGATCCTTCGGCAGGTCGCCGTCGACGAGCACGGTGCCGGTGACGGACGCCGGCTTCGCGACGGCGACCACGCGGTACGGCGTCGAGGCCGGCGCGATGATGCCGGCGCTGGAATCGTCCACCGTGCCCTTCCCGCCCCCGCGCCCCCGCCTGCCGCTGGCCGTGCGCTCGTCGCGCGCCGACGCAGAGCAATCGAGAAGGGCGAGGGTGATCAGCAGGAGCGCCGCGGCGCGGCGCGGAAAGCGGTCGCGAATCATGAACGGCAGACGCGAGGGCAAGGCCCGCGCCACGTGACGGCCCGCCGAGCCGGCTCGTCCTCGGACGAGAGGCGCCGCGCCGCACGACCGCTCGTTCCCCTCCTCCCCGCGCGCCCCAGCCGCCCATGCTGCACATCCTGCTCTTCGCTCTCTCGCTCGGCGCCACCCCGGCCGACAGCGTGCGACCCGACGCCGACGTCCGCGAGGTCGCCCTGCACCACGCCGCCGAGATCCAGCGGTGCTACGAGACCAACGGCCTGCGCGTGAACCCGCACCTGTCCGGCACGGTCGAGGTGGAGGCGACGGTCCTCCCCACCGGCCGCGTGGACAGCGTCGCCATCTCCAGCTCCGGCCTCCATGGCGCGGGACGCAGGGAGGTGGAATCGTGCATCACGACGGCCGTCCACAACTGGCGCTTCGATCGCGGCCCCTTCTCGACGGAGGTCGTGGTCTATCCCTTCTCCCTGACGCGCGACGACGCGCCGCTCGCCCGGACCGCATCGCGAAGCTGACGCGGCGTCCGGGAGCGGCCCGCTCGCGCGCGTGGCCCGCTGCATGTTGATTACTGGTCGGAGGCCCCTGCCTCCGACCTTTTCATTCCGGGCCATGGCGTCACGACTCCGTTCGATCGTTCCCGCCGCGCTCCTCGCGCTCGCGGCGTGTGCGTCCCTCCCGTTCGGCGGGACGTCGCGCTCCTACTGGGCGTTCACCGCGCCCTGGGATCCCCACAGCGACTCGAGCGCCCGGCAGCACGCGGGCGCGTTCGACGCGGTGGTCTACGGCTGGATGTCGCTCGACACGGTGACCGCGCTGCCCGTCGCGGTGTACGCGGACACGCTGTCGCGCCTCGCGCCGCCGACCACGCGACGCATGGTGCTCGTCACCGACGGCATCGGCGGCAGCTTCCACCCGGACGTCGTGCGACGGCTCGCCGCCGACGACGCACTGCT
>CAMLIT010000047.1 GCA_946480295.1 uncultured Gemmatimonadota bacterium | reverse complement strand
TGGTCTTCAACAACTGCTACGGGAACTACGGGACGACGAACGCGCTGGAGATGGCGGGGATGGTGGCGCGGGAGGCGGGAGGAGGGAGGCGGGAGGCGTAGCGACGAGCGACGAGGGACGAGGAACGCGTCGGATCACACTTCCCGTGTAGCCTGACGCACGAAGGGCCGGCGATCGCGTGCGATCGCCGGCCCTTCGCCGTCGGCAGGCCATCGCCGGCCTAGGCGGCGAGCTGGCTCGCCGGAAACCAGACGGGCTCGCCCTCGCTGATCTCGCCCACGCACTCGAAGCGCGCCGGGGGGAATCCGAAAACGCCGATCTCGAGGAGGTCGCCCTTGTGGACGCTCACATGCTTGCCGAGCGCGCTCACCGCATCCACGAAGGTGTCGCTCTCGACGATGCCTTCCTGGCGGTTGTGCAGGTTGGTCAAGGAAAACCGGAACTTGGACATTGTCGGTCCTCCAGTGGAGGTCTCGGTTTGCGTCGCCTTGGGCGACCACCCGCGGGCCCTTACTTTCGGCCCGACCCTGATGTTTCGTACCCCACCCCGAACATCCTGTTGCAGCCCTGCCCCGATCCGAGGACGGCTAACCTCGTCCAGTGCCCGTCTGCCGAGGTGCCTATTCAAACACCGGGCCGCGGCGAACACGGTCTGTCGGCTTGGTGCCACGGGATTCCCTTTCCTCTCCTTCCTCCATACCCCGATGCCCCGGATTGGATACGCGCTGATTGCCGGCGCGGCCGCCCTCGCATGCGGCTGCGCGTCCTCCGGCGCGGCGCGCGCCAGCCGCGCGCTGTCCGCCGACCACGCGCCGGCGACGCTCGAAGCCACGATTCGCGCGCGCCTCGATTCGCTCCCCGCACAGAGCACCTTCTACGCGAAGGACCTGTCGACCGGGCGCGAGATCGCGATCAGGGCGGACGTGCCGATGAACACGGCGAGCGTGATCAAGCTGCCCGTGCTCGTGCTCGCGTTCCGTGATGCCGACGCCGGGCGGCTCGCGCTCGACGACCGATACACGATCAGGCCGGAGGACCTGCGACGCGGTACCGGTCTGTTGCAGACCTTCGCCCCGGGGCTGCAGCCGACGATGCGCGACCTCGTGACTCAGATGATCATCACCAGCGACAACACGGCGACGGACATCGTCATCGGACGCGTGGGGCTCGCGCGGGTGAACCGGATGCTGGACTCCCTCGGCTACCGCGACACGCACCTCAACTCGACGATCGGCGAGGGGTTTCGCGAAGTATGGGAGGCGCTCGATCCGAAGTACGCATCGCTCACCGACCACGAGGTGTACGAGCGCGGCTTCCCGAACGACAGCGGGGCCGCGGCGCGCACCGTCGCGTTTGTCCTCGACTCCACGAAGTGGCTCGGGCGGACGACGGCACGCGAGATCGGCCGGCTGCTGGAGCAGATCCAGCGCGGCGAGCTCGCGAGCGCCGCGTCGACGCACGAGATGCTGCAGATCCTCGGCGAGCAGCTCTACCAGTCGCGACTCCCACAGCGCGTGCGCTTCGAGGACGCGTGGTTCGCGCACAAGACCGGCGACTGGCCGCCGCTGCTGGGTAACGACGTCGGCATCATGTACACGCCGCGGGGGCCGATCGTGATGTCGGTGTTCACGAATGGGAACCGCGGGAGCTTCTTCGACCTGGAGGCGACGGAGGGCCGGATCGCGGAAGACGTGTTCCGGGCGTGGGGGATGAAGTAGCCAGTCCCGGTGGATGGCTCTCGGCGGGTCGGTCCTCGGGTCCCGCGTTCTCGGCCCGAACGCGAAGCGCGCGGTGGGGTCGGTCAGTCACCAGGACCGGTCGCCCCCACCGCGCTCCGCTTCAGTCGACGCGGCCGGAGAGGCCGCCTTTCCGCTTCGCTCTGCTCCGTGCTCCCTCCCTCGCCGGAGCGCGGGAGTAAGCTCGAACGAGAGCGTCACTCGACCGTCAACGTCACTCGCCGTAGGGGATCCACACGTTCTTGACCTGCGTCGCCTGGCGCAGGAACTCGCGACCCTCGCCGTGCGCGACGTCGAGCCAGTCGCGCGGCTCCCAGGTGGCCCAGGTGCGCTTCATGTTGCCCGCCGACTCGTACTCGACGGTGCGCGTGCCGTCGCGTGTGCCGAAGTACCAGAGCCCCTCGACGTCGTCGTGCTCGGCGAGGACCTTCGCCAGCGCGTCCTTCGGGCCGGTGACGATGTTGACCACGCCAGCGGGAACGTCGGAGGTCTCCAGCACGCTGTAGAAGTCGGTGGCCGCCAGCGGGTGCGCCTCCGACGGGATCACGACGGTGGTGTTGCCGAGCGCGATCAGCGGCGCGACGAGCGAGATCATGCCGAGGAGTGGGAACTCCTCCGGGCAGACGGCGCCGACGACACCGATCGATTCGTGCATGGCGAGGGCGACGCCGCGGATCGGCACGTTGTGCACGGCGCCGTCCCACTTGTCCGCCCACGCGGCGTAGGTGAAGAGCCGCGAGATGGCGGCGTCGACCTCGCGCGCGGCGTCCCGCGTCGCGCGTCCGGTCATGCTCGTCAGGCGCCGCGCGAGCTCGTCGGCGCGCACGGCGAGGTTCTCGGCGACGTAGTAGAGGATCTGCGCGCGGTTGTGCCCCGTCGCGCGGCTCCACGACTTCCACGCCGCATGCGCCGCCTCGACGGCGTTGCGCACGTCCTTCCGGTTCCCCTCGCCAACCTCGCCGACGATGGTGCCGTCCGGACCGAGGACGCGGCGCGAGTAGCCGTTGTCGGGGCGGGCCTGCTTGCCCGCGATGAAGTGCTTGGGGGTGCGGTCGATCGCCGGGAGCGAAGCTCCCGTCGAGGGTCGAGGGCCGACGGTCGAGGGGCGAGCGCCATTCGACCCTCGACCCTCCACCTTCGACCCTCGTGACGCCTCCCGCCTCCCGCCTCCCTCCTCCCGCTTCAGATACTCCCACATCCCCTCCCGACCCCCTTCCCGTCCGAAGCCGCTCTCGCGGTAGCCGCCGAAGCCGGCGCTGGCGTCGAAGAGGTTGGTCGAGTTGATCCAGACGACGCCGGCCTTGAGCTTCGGGGCGATGTCGAGGGCGAGGTTGATGTTCTCGGTCCAGAGGCTCGCGGCCAGCCCGTAGGGCGTGTTGTTCGCGAGGGCGACGCTCTCCTCCGGTGTGCGGAAGGTCATCGCGACGAGCACGGGGCCGAAGATCTCGACCTGGGCGATGGTGCTCGAGGGCTGGACGTCGGTGAAGAGGGTGGGCGGATAGAAGCAGCCGTCGGAGGGACAGGCCCACGACGGCTGCCACATCGTCGCGCCCTCCTCGACGCCGCGCTGCACGAGGCCGCGGATGCGCTCGAGCTGCACCGGGGCGACGATGGCGCCCATGTCGACCGCCTTGTCGAGGGGCGGGCCGAGGCGGAGCTTCTCCATTCGCGCGCGCAGCTTGGCGAGGAGGCGGTCGGCGATGCCTTCCTGGACGAGGAGTCGCGAGCCGGCGCAGCAGACCTGGCCCTGGTTGAACCAGATCGCGTCGACGACGCCTTCCACGACGCTGTCGAGGTCCGCGTCGTCGTAGACCAGGAAGGGACTCTTGCCGCCCAGCTCGAGGCTCAGCTTCTTGCCCGAGCCCGCGGTGGCGCGTCGGATGATGCGGCCGACTTCCGTGGAGCCAGTGAAGGCGATCTTGTCGACGTCGGGATGCTCGACGACGAGCGCGCCGGTTCGGCCGTCGCCGGTGACGATGTTCAGGACGCCGTCCGGGAGCCCCGCCTCGTGAGCGATCTCGGCGAAGCAGAGCGCCGACAGCGGCGTGAACTCCGCGGGCTTGAGGACGATGGTGCACCCGGCGGCGAGCGCGGGGGCGATCTTCCACGCGAGCATGAGCAGCGGGAAGTTCCACGGGATGATCTGGCCGACGACGCCGACGCCGCCGTAGCCGGCGAACTCGCTATCGAGGAGCTGCGCCCAGCCCGCGTGATGGTAGAAGTGGCGCGCGACGAGCGGGATGTCGATGTCGCGCGTCTCGCGGATCGACTTGCCGTTGTCCATGCTCTCGAGCACGGCGAGCAGGCGCGAGTGCTTCTGCACGCCGCGCGCGAGGGCGTAGAGGTGGCGCGCCCGCGCGTGCGGGGCGAGCGCCTGCCAGGCGGGGAGGGCCGCGCGGGCGGCGGCGACGGCGGCGTCCACGTCGGCGGCGGAGCCCTGCGCGACGCGCGCGAGCACGGCGCCGTCGGCGGGATTCACGACGTTGAAGGTGTCGCCATCGGGGGCGGTGAAGCGCCCGCCGATGAATTGGCCGAAGGCGCGCTCGTGCGCGGCGAGCCACTCGCGCGCCGGCCTGTCGCTCTCCGGCGCGGGACCGTACTCCATCGTGTCGAAGATCTCGGCGACCGTGGCCATGGTCAGGGCATCGGGTGTCGGTGGGCCGCTGCATAACGACCCGTCACGTGGTGCTCGAGCTGGCGCTCGATGTCGGTGAGGAGCCCGCTCGCGCCGAAGCGGAACAGGTCGGGACGCAGCCAGCGGTCGCCCAGCTCCTCCTTCATGAGGTACAGGTACTCGAGCGCGTTCTTGGCGGAGCGGATGCCGCCGGCCGGCTTGAACCCGACGGCGTAGCCGGTGCGCTCGTGGTACTCGCGGATCATCCGCGCCATGACGAGGGCGAAGGGGAGGGTGGCGTTCACCGACTCCTTGCCGGTGGACGTCTTGATGAAATCGGCGCCGGCCTGCATGGCGACCATGCTCGCCCGCGCGACGTTGCCGAGCGTCGCGAGCTCGCCGGTGGCGAGGATCGCCTTGAGGTGCGCGTCGCCCGCGGCGGCGCGGAACGCCTTCACCTCGTCGTACAGCGCTTCGTAATCGCCGGTGAGGACGTGGGCGCGCGTGATGACGATGTCGATCTCGCGCGCGCCCGCGGCGACGGAGGCGTGGATCTCGTCCAGGCGCTGCTCGAACGGGCTCAGGCCGGCGGGGAAGCCGGCGGAGACCGCCGCGACGGGAATCCCGGAGCCCTCGAGCGCGCGGACGGCCACGGGGACGAGCGCGTGGTACACGCACACCGCGGCGACGTGGATGTCGAGGTGCTCGACGCCGAGCGCATCGAGCAGGTCGTCCCGCAGCGGATGGCGCGCCTTGGCGCAGAGCCGGCGGACGTTGCCGGGGGTGTCGTCGCCGGCGAGGGTGGTGAGATCGATGAGCGTGATCGCGCGCAGCAGCCACGCGGCCTGCCACTGCTTCTTCACCGTGCGACGCGTGCCGATCGTGGCGGCACGGCGCTCGACGGCGCTGCGGTTCACGTGGATGGCACGCACGATGTCGAGATCGAGCGGCGTGCCCGGGTTGCGCTCGACGTGCGCGCCGGGGGCGGCCGGCGTGCTGCCGACCAGAACCGGGCGGAGCGGCGCGGCGCCTGCATCCGGCACGGTGTCGAGGTTTCGTTTGGCGGTCATGGGCCGGTCCGGCAATGCTGGTGCTCAAATATGCCATTCGCGGCGACGCGAGGCCATCGGCGCCGGTACGATTCGTGATCTATGTGGGGCACCGCAGTCCACGAGGTCTCGATGTCCCGTATCCGTCCGATCGCGATCGCGCTGCTCATGGCGGTCGCCGCCTGCCGCCCCCAGCCGGTCTCCGTGCCCGAGCCGGCGATCGCTCCGAAGGATCCCGATCTCGCGCCGATCTCGTACCAGGGCGACTCGAGCTGGCGCCGGTTCGCGAAGCTCGACGTGCACCCGGCGGCGCCCCGCGCGATCCCCGTCGCGGTACGCGCCGTGCCGCGCGCGCCATCGCGCGCGGCGTCGGTCGCGCGAGACACCACTCACGCCAGCACCGCCCGGGCCGCGCACGTCGGCTTCCGCGCGATCACCCCGGAGACGCTCGGCGACACCCCCGACGCCGCGGAGCTCGCGGCCGCCGACGGGCCGGGCGTCATGCGCGCCCAGATCCTGCTCGACCGCGCCAACTTCTCGGTCGGGGTGCTCGACGGCCGGGCCGGGCAGAACACGCAGAAGGCGGTCTATTTCTACCAGCAGGAGCGCGGGCTGACGCCGACGGGAAAGCTCGACAGCGCGACGTACGCGGCGCTCGTGCAGGAGGTCGGCGACCTCCCGGGCGCGCAGCAGATCACCGTGAACCAGGCGCTGCTGCGCGGCCCCTTCGTCGACATCCCGCGCAGCGTGTACGCGGACGCGAAGCTGCCGTGCATGTGCTACGTGAACGCGCTCGAGGAGCTCGACGAGCGCTATCACACGACGGCCGACGTGCTGCGGCAGCTCAACCCGGGGATGGACCTGCTGCACCTGAAAGAGGGCACGCGGCTGTGGGTGCCGAACGTGCCCGCCTTCGACGCGCGATCGCCGCGCTTCCCGCGCCCGGACCGGCGGATCGCGAAGGTGCACGTGTCGAAGAGCGGCGAGTACGTCCACGCGCTCGCTGCCGACGGCAGCATCATCTATCACTTCCCGACGACGGTCGGCTCCGAGTACAACCCGTCGCCCTCAGGGACGTACCACGTGGTCGGCGTGGAGTGGGATCCGCCCTATCGGTACGATCCGTCGCTGCTCAACGACGGCGACGGCGGCGCCGAGGCGCTCCTGCCTCCCGGACCCAACTCGCCCGTCGGCATCGTGTGGATCGCGCTGTCGAAGGAGCACGTGGGAATCCACGGCACGCCGCGCCCCGACCTGCTCGGCCTGGACAATTCGCACGGCTGCGTGCGGCTGGCGAACTGGGACGCGGCGAAGCTGGCGAGCGCGCTGGGGAAGGGGATCGTCGTTGATTTCCTGCAGTAGGGGCGAGGGGCGAGGGTTTAAGGTCGAGGGTCGAGAGTTGAAGTGGCGAGTGGCGAGTGGCGAGTGGCGAGTGGTGAGGGGCGAGGCGCACGCCTGCATCTCGGCACGCGCCACTCCCCCCTCACCACTCACCCCTCACCGCTCGCCCCTGACCGCTCGACCCTCGACCCCCGACCCTCGACCCTGCTCCTCACCAGTCATCCCGATCCCGCCTGGCGTTCCGGCTGGCGCCGCGGCCCCATTCGCCGTTGCCGTAGTCGCGGTCCAGCCCCCAGCCGCGATCGGAGTCGTCGTAATTGCCATGGCCACGGCTGCAGTCGAAGTCGGGCTGGTCGGCCGGACGGCCGCGGTAGCCGTAGTCGCGCCCGCGCTCCCACTCGCCGCGGCGCAGCTCGCGATCGCGGTCGTAGTCGCGATGGCGGCCCATGTCGCGGTCCATGTCCTCGCGCATGCGATCCTCGCGCATCCGGCCGCCGTAGCCCTCGCCGGAGGCGCCGTAGCCACGATCGCGATCGGCGTAGCCAGCGCGACCCCGGTACTCGCCGCGATCCGCGTAGCCTCCGCGATCGGCATAGCCGCCGCGCTCGTCGTAGTCCCCGCGACCGCCGTAGCCGCCGTACGCTCCGTAGCCGCGGTTCCAGCCCCCCTCTCCACGCCCGATCTCGCGATCGCGGCCGGCCCACTCGTCCCGGTCGTAGTCCGGGCGGCCGTAGCCGAGGTTGCGCTCTCGGTCGCGGGGGCCCATTCCCCGGCGAGCGTTCCAGTCCACGTCCCGGTTCTCGTTCCAGCCTCGGTTGGGCCCGTAGCGGTCGTCCCAGTCCCGGCCGGAGCGACGATAGTCGTCGTACGCCATGATTCGTCCTCCTGAATCTGGTCGTGGCGCGGAAGGCGGCTGCAAGGTTCGCGCTCCACTCGTGTCGCGCCCCGGGTTCGACGCTATCTTGGGGACGTGATCGACGACCCTCCGCGCGACCCCTTCCGCGAGCGCCTCCAGCGCGCGCTCGGCACGGCTTTCGTCATCCAACGCGAGTTGGTGGGCGGCGGCATGAGCCGCGTGTTCGTCGCCACGGAGAGCGCGCTGCAGCGGGACGTCGTGATCAAGGTCCTGCCTCCGGAGCTCGCGGCCGGAGTGAACCGCGAGCGCTTCCGTCGGGAGATCCAGCTCGCCGCCGCGCTGCAGCACCCGCACATCGTGCCGCTGCTCAGCTCGGGCGAGTCGGACGACCTGCTGTACTACACGATGCCGTTCATCCGCGGCGAGTCGCTGAAGAGCGCGCTCGAGCGCCGCGGCGCGCTGCCGGTGCGCGAGGTGATCCGGATCCTGCACGACGTCGTCGACGCGCTCGCCTACGCGCACGAGCACGGCGTGATCCACCGCGACATCAAGCCGGCAAACGTGCTGATGAGCGGCGCGCACGCGGTGATCACCGACTTCGGCGTGGCGAAGGCGCTCGGAGCCTCGCTCTCGGCGATCACGGTGACGACGTCGGGGATGATCATCGGGACGCCGGCGTACATGGCGCCGGAGCAGCTCGCCGCCGACCCCGCCGCGGACGCGCGGGTGGACGTGTACGCCGTCGGGCTGCTCGCGTACGAGCTGCTCTCGGGCGCGCCCCCCTTCGCCGGCCGGTCGTCGCCGCAGGCGATGATGGTCGCGCAGCTCACCGAGACGCCGAAGCCGCTCGCGCAGATCGTGCCCGAGGTGCCGCCCGTGCTCGCGACGCTGGTCATGCGCTGCCTGGAGAAGGAGCCGGGCGCGCGTCCGGCAACAGCGCGCGCCCTGCAGGCGGTACTCGACGACATCACGTCCCCCGACGGCGGCGGCGCGGCCGCGCCCGCGCGCGAACGCCGGCCGACGCGGCGCGCCGTCGCCGCGGTCACGGCGGTGCTGACCATCGCGATGGCCTCCGCGCTCGCGCTGACGCTGGCACACCGCACGGCGAACGGGCCCGAGGCGGTCCGCATCGTCGCGGCACCCGACAGCACCCGCACCGCCGCGGGCGACAGCGCCAGGCAGCAGGGCGCGCCGGTGCTGACGCACGCCGACTCGCTCGCCATCGCCGCCGCCGTGCAGGCGCGGCTGGACTCGGTGCGTCGGAACCGGGGCGAGCGCCGCGCGTTCGGCCCCGGCCCGGATCTCGACTCGCTGCGCACGCACCTCCAGCATGCGATCGCCGACTCGATGCGCGAGCTGGCGCGGCTGCGCGGTGTGCAGGTGTTCCGCTTCGATTCGCTGACCGCGCTCCGCTTCGGCCGGCAGCAGGTGCCCGGCAGGCCGCCGCTCCCGGTGAACCCCGATTCGATCGTGCGCGACGCGCTGCGCGGCGAGACGGCGTCGCGCACGTTCATCCCCGAACCGCCCGACATGAACCGCGCCGTCGTCGCGACCGAGCTGGGGATCGGCGGCCCGGGGACGCTCGCCGGGCCGGCGCGGGAGATGGCGGACAGCCTGCGCGCGCAGCTCGCGGCGCACGGGTTCGAGGTGGTGAAGACGAATCTCCCGCAGCTGCGACGCTATCCCGCCGATCCGGTGCGCCTCGCGCGGGCCGCTCACGCCGCCATCGCGATCACCGGCGTCGTGATGCTCCAGCCGGGGGACAGCGTCGCCTACATGCTCGTGATCGGTGATTTCCGACACGGCCAGCACGTGCGCACGCAGACGGGCGGACACGGTCCGCTCGAGGATCCCCTGCGCGACGGGGGACGATTCGCCGCCGCCGTCGCGCAGACGCTCGAGCGCGGCCGGCGGTAGTCCGCCCGCGGCGTCTCTCGCCGCGGACACCACTCGTCCGCTCGTTGCCACACTCCGTGCGCGACGCGACACGCCCGGGCGGGCGGAGGTCGAGTCAAGCCGTTCGGGGACAGCCACTTGCATCGGCACGTGTTCGCGGACCGGGCGGGCACGTCGGCTGCGTCGAGGGGTGTGCGACGAGCAGCTTTCCTTCGAGGAGGGTGAGCCCATGACAGCGGCGCGGTCCCTTCGCTGGAGCGCGATGGCGACGTGCCTCGCACTCCTCTTCTTCCCCTCCGTCGCGCGCGCGCAGGATCCGGATCCCGACGCCAGGCCGCCGATCGACCTGCGCGTGGACACGGCGAACGCGATCACGCCCTTCGCGCGGCGCCTCTCGGGACAGTTCGCCGGCGTCCAGATGCGCCCCGTCGGCGAGCTCGCGAACAACATCGGCTTCGGCTACGGCATCGAGGGCGCGGGGCTCATGCGACTGGACCGCGCGGGCATCGTCGCCCTTCGCGCGGGGCTCGGGCTCGTGCAGTACGGGAGCGAGCACAAACGCGTGCCCCTGAGCCCGACGATCGGCGGCCGGATCACCGTGGACGTGACGACGACGAACGACGTGTGGACGGGCGGCCTCGGGTTGCAGCTCATGGCGCCGCGCGGCTGGATCCGGCCGTATGTCTCGGGATCGGCGGGATTCGCGAGCTTCGTCACGCAGAGCAGCATCCAGGGCACCTCCTCCGACCAGAGCTTCGCGAGCACGACGAACCATCAGGACACCGGCTTCGCCTGGCTCGCCGGCGGCGGCATCTACGTGCCCCTGCACCGCGGGCGGACGCTCGTGAGCCTGGACCTCGGCGCCACCTATCACGCACCGCAGGGCAAGCGGTCGTACCTCAAGCCGGGAAGCATCCAGGACCTGCCTAACGGCGACATCGCGATCACCCCGATGTACACCGAGGCGAAGTTCGTGACGTGGAGGGTGGGGGTGAGCGTGGGGAGGGAATAGGGACGGGAGGCGGGAGGCGGGAGGCGGGAGGCGGGGGGACGAGGGACGAGGGACGAGGGACGAGGGACGAGGGACGAGGGACGAGGGACGCGCCCGGTCGGGCCACGTCCGCCGTGCGTCGGGTCGTGCGTGGCTCACGGCATCAACGCCGATTGGACACGGATGCCGCGGAGGTCACGGATCGGACGGGTGGGTGCCGGGAGCCGGAGGCCGGGGCGGTGGTGTCATCCTGAGAGAGCGCAGCGCGGCGCAGAGCGCCGTCGCGCCACTCGGAACGATCCGCGCAAATCCGTGCGGTTCATCCGTCGAATCCGTGTCCCCCCCGTGCGATGTATGCCCCACGGCTCAGCCCGCCCGCACCCCTCGCCCCTCCCCGGGGTAGATGCCAGCCAGGCCAACCCGCATCTTATCCCATATGACCCGAGTCTCTTCCCTCGCGGCCGCGCTGCTCATCGCGCTGCCGCTCGGGCGTGCTTCCGCGCAGCAGCCCACGGCGACGACGCCGACTCCCGCGCTCTCCCGCGCCAACCTCGACACCACCTGCGCCGCCTGCCAGAATTTCTTCGAGTTCGCCAATGGCGGGTGGCTGAAGCGCGCAGCGATCCCGGCGGCGTACACGAGCTGGGGCACCTTCGACGAGGTGAGCGACCGGAACGAGGCGGTCGTGCACCAGATCCTCGACGAGGACGCGCGGTCGCTGAAGAGGGAGGCGCCGGGGAGCAACACGTGGAAGGTCGGCGCGTTCTACGCGGCGTGCATGGACTCGGCGCGCATCGAGGCGCTCGGCACCAGGCCGATCGCGAGCGAGCTGGCGGAGATCGCCCACATCCGCGACGCGGAGGACGTGGCCGAGGCCTTCGGAAAGCTGGAGCACACCGACGGGCTCGCGCCCTTCAGCATCGGCACCGCGCCCGACACGAAGCGGAGCAGCGAGATGATCGCCGTCGCCGGCCAGGGCGGGCTCGGCCTGCCCGAGCGCGACTACTACACGCGCACCGATGCGCGGAGCGCGAAGCTGCGCGAGGCGTACGTCGACCACGTGCAGCGGATGCTCGAGCTGACGGGTGAGTCGCCGGCCGATGCGGCCGCGGACGCGCAGCGGGTGATGCGACTCGAGACGCGCCTCGCGGAGGCGTCCATGCGGCGCGTGGAGATGCGCGACCCGAACGCGGTGTACCACAGGATGTCGCTGGCCGACTTCCAGCGGCTCACGCCGCACATCGACTGGAAGCGGTTCCTCCGCGCGCAGCATGCGCCGGTCGTCGCGGACGTCAACGTGCGGCAGCCGGCGTTCTTCGCCGCGCTCGACACGCTGGTGGCGACGGTGCCGGCGGCGGACTGGCGGGCGTACCTGCGCTGGCAGCTCGCCGACCGGACGGCCCCCGCTCTCGGCAGCGCCTTCGTGAACGAGGACTTCCGCTTCCGGCAGCTCCTCACCGGCGCGAAGGAGCAGCTGCCGCGCTGGCGGCGCTGCGCGGCGCAGACCAATCGCGTGCTCGGCGAGGCCGTGGGCCAGCAGTACGTGGCGCGGACGTTCACGCCGCAGGCGAAGGCGCGGGCGCTGCGGATGGTGGACAACCTGCGCGCGGCCCTGCGCGAGGACATCCAGTCGCTCGACTGGATGAGCGATACCACGAAGCAGCAGGCGATCGCCAAGCTGGACGCCTTCACGCGCAAGATCGGGTACCCGGGCAGGTGGCGCGACTACAGCGCGCTGGCGATCGAGCCGGGCGAGTACGCTGAGGACCTCCGGCACGCGAACGAGTTCTCCGAAGCGCGGAACTGGGCGAAGTACGGGAAGCCCACGGACCGCAGCGAGTGGGGGATGACCCCGCCGACGGTGAACGCGTACTACAACTCGTCGATGAACGAGATCGTGTTCCCCGCGGGGATCCTGCAGCCGCCGTTCTTCAACCCGACGGCGGACGACGCGGTGAACTACGGCGCGATGGGTGCCGTGATCGGGCACGAGATGACGCACGGCTTCGACGATCAGGGGCGCCAGTTCGATGCCCAGGGCAACCTGCGCGACTGGTGGACGGCCGAGGACGCGGCGAAGTACAAGGCGCAGGCGGACCGGGTGGTGGAGCAGTTCGACGCGTACACGGTGGTCGATTCGGCGACGCACGTGAACGGCCGGCTGACGCTCGGCGAGAACATCGCGGACCTCGGTGGGCTGACGATCGCCTACCGGGCGATGGAGAAGGCCCTCGCGCAGAACGGGCGGCCGGGTCTCATCGACGGCTTCACGCCGGAGCAGCGCTTCTTCCTCGCCTGGGCGCAGGTCTGGCGGGAGCTGCAGCGCCCGGAGGCCGCGCGGACGCAGGTGAACACGAACCCGCACGCGCCGGGGGTCTGGCGCGTGAACGGTCCGTTGAGCAACATGCCCGAATTTCGGGCGGCCTGGGGTTGCAGGGACGGCGACCCCATGGTGCGCCCGGACAGCCTGCGCGCGCGGATCTGGTGACGCGCGGCGGGACGAGCGGGCGCGCGCGACCGGCGCTCCCGCGGTTTGTGACCGGGATCATGGGCGGGGGACGCCCACCTCAGCCATTCTCATCGTGAGACATCCCCAACGTCGAGGAGCTCCGGCATGCGACTGCAACGTTTAACCTGGATCATCACCGCCTCGGTGATCGGGACCGCGATCGCTTGCGACCAGCCGGCGTCATCGCCCGGGCTGGCGGGACCTCCTCGACGGGACGTGGTCGCGGCGCCGACGCTCGCCGCCTGCCCGGTGGACAGCACCGTCGACGGGCCGACGGCCATCATCGGCGTGCTCGGGGGCACGCTCTCGCTCGGCGGCAACTCGATCGCGATTCCGGCCAACGCGGTGCTCCAGCCGACCGTCTTCCAGATCGTCGTGCCGAAGTCCCAGGACATGAAGGTCGAGATCCACGCCGTCGGGCTGACGAGCTTCCTCTTCCAGACGCCGGTCCAGGTGACGCTCGACTACTCGCGCTGTCCGGCGGGCGCGATACCTTCCGGAGCGGCGTTGCAGGCGGTCTACGTCGACTCGACGGACGCGGTGCTGCAGCAGATGGGCGGCACCGTGGACACGACCCTTCATCGGCTGACATTCACGACGGGGCACCTCTCCGGATATGCCGTCGCCTACTAGCGACGCGGCGTCGGAAGCCAACCTGCCACTGAACGGCGCGGGCGGACCGCCCCTGCTGGGCGCCCGCGTGCACCTCGACGGCGGCTTGCGCTACGAGCAGGCGGGGCTCGGCGCGCGCGCCATCGCCGCGTACGAAGCGGCGCTGACGGCCGGCGCCACCTCCGCCGAGCACGCGGAGGCGCACCTGCGCCTCGCCCGCGTCTATCGCAGCATGTGCCAGTGGGACGATGCCGTGCGCGAGTCGCGCGAGGCGGTGCGCCTCGCCGAGGGCGTGGGCGAGGAGGACCTCGTCGCGGAGGCGATGAACGTCGAGGTCGGCGTCTGGCAGCTCCGGGGGATGTTCCCGGAGGCTGAATCGCTGGCGCGGGCGGCGCTCGCGCACGCCCGCACGCCGCGGGTGCGCGGCATCCTGCTCCAGAACCTGGGCGCGATCGCCGCCCAGCAGAGCGATTTCGCGCGCGCCGAACGGCTCTTCTCCGACAGCGTGACGGCGTTCGAGGAGGCGGAGTACACCCTGGGCATCGGCATCGCGCTGAACAACGCGTCCGCCGCGGCGCGCGACGGCGGCGACGCGGTGCGCGCGCTGGAGCTGGGCACCCGCGCCGAGTCGGTGGCGCGCGCGGTGGACGCGCTCGACATCCTGATCCTCGCGATCCAGAACAAGGCCCACGCGCTCGTGGACCTGCACCGCCTCGAGGAGGCGGAGGCGCTCCTCGGCGAGGCGCTCGGGCACTTCTCGGCGACGCGCAACGAGCTGCGCCAGGCGGAATGCCTCGAGATCATGGGGCAGCTCAACGCGATGCGCGACGACCACCTCGAGACGGCGATCCGGTGCTACGAGCGCGCGCGGGAGCTGGCCGACCGGGTCGGCGACCAGGTGCTCGGCGCGCGCGTGAGCGCGCGGCTGGAGCAGCTCCGGTAGGTGCCGGACCGCCGGCGACGGCGGGCCGGCGGCTGACATGCGGCATCGTCGTCAGGCAGGCGCGCTCCTCGCCATCGTCCTGTGCACCGCCGCCGGCGCGCGCGACGCTCGCGGCCAGCGTGGACGCGCGTGCGCGACGGCGAACGCGGCGACGAAGGACTCGGTCACGCTGCTCGTCACGGCGGTCGTGCAGCCCGTCACCGCCGACGAGGGCGTGCCCGCGGAGTACGGGGCGAGGATCGCCGCGGAGATCGCGTCGGTGATCGCCGTGCCGACGCCGCTCGGGATGGAAGCGTACATCGGGCACCGCATGCCGGGCGACGACGCGGAGCACGTGACGGGCGCCCACCTCGATCTCGACGCGCTGTACGGCATCACGATGGATCACCGCGGCGGCGTGGTGGACGCGCGCGTCCTCACGACGTCGCTCAATCCGCTGCTCGATCGCGCGGTGCTCGCGGCGATCCACGCCGCGGACTCGCTCGGCACGTTCGTGCCGCTGCCGTCGTCGGCGCGCGGCGATACCGTCCCCCTGCGGCTCGTGCTGGCGGCGAGCGATTCGGCCCGCGCCCGCGGGACGCCCGTGCTGCGGGCGCGCGTGCCGCTGCGCCGGCTCGACCGGCAGCTCGCGCCCGCCGCGGCGGAGCGCCTGCCGCGCTATACGGACGAGCTGCGCGGGTCGGGGACGGCGGGGCGCGTCGAGCTGTCGTTCGTCGTCGACGGCACGGGGAAGGTGATCCCCGCGACGCTGTCCGTGCGGCGCGCCACGGACGCGAGCTTCGCGCGCGCGGTGCTCGCGGTCTTCACCGGCTGGCGCTTCACGCCGGCCATCGTCGACGGATGCGCCGTGCCCTTCCACGGCGCCATCCCCTTCGACTTCGCGCCCGCGCGCTGACGCGCCGCGGGGCTCAGGCGGCTGCCGTCCCCCGCTTGATCCGGCCGGCGACGACCTCGGCGAACGACATCGCGACGAGGCCGATGACGAGGTGCAGCACCTGGATCACCCAGTGCGCCGCGCCCGGCAGGAGGCGCGTCTGTACCATCCCGACGACGAGGACGACGATTCCCCAGAGCACGGCGACGACGACGAGCCCCGTGCCGACGCGCGCCCGCGCGCCGAGGGCGGCGAGCACCCAGAGGGCGAGCACGAGCAGGAGGCCGAGCAGCATGTGGAGGGGGATGAGGGACCGGGCGATGCCGGTCCAGAACAGCACGCCGAGAACGATCAGGACGACGCCCAGCAGGCGCACGAGCATCTGGGCCGCCACTGTCGCGGTTCGCATCGAGCCGAGGCCACTCCGTTGAGTTGGTGGTCCAAATATAGCCCGGTCGCCGGGATCGTTTGGCCGGCGCGGGCGAACGCGGTGCGATTCCTGCAGCACTGTCGGAAGCGGCATGCGGCTGGTCCGGGTCGCCTCAGCGAGCCCGGTACGGTGACGGGCACGAACATTCGGAATGCTGCTGCCCGGGCCAGCCGCTCACGACCAGCACGACACGCGCCCGGCCCTTCTCGTGGCCGGGCGCCGTGTCCGTGCGCGCAGCGGGATCCGATCATGCAACCCATTCGTGCCCGACCGGACGGAGCCGGCAAGCCGTCCAGCCACGAGCTTCTGCTCGCCCCGACGACGCCTGGGCACAGTGTCCAGTTCTACGAGGACGAGTCGTTCCTCGTCGCGGCCGTGGCCGACTTCGTCGCCGCCGGGCTGACGGTCGGCGAGCCGGTCATCCTCGTCGCGACCAAGTCGCACCGGGAGGCGTTCTCGGCAAGGCTCGGCCTCGAGGGCTTCGATCTCGACCAGGTCACGCGCACCGGTCAGCTGGCCTGGGTGGATGCGGATGATGCGCTGTCGGAGATCGTCGTCGAGTCGGTGCCGGACGCGAGGCGCTTCGACGCGCTGATCGGCCGCAGCGTCGAGCGCACGATCAGCGGGCGCGCCGACACCGTGCTCCGCATGTACGGCGAGATGGTGGACCTGCTCTGGACGCGCGGCAACACCGAGGGCGCCATCCGGCTCGAGGAGCTGTGGAACGGGCTCGCGTCGCGGTACGAGTTCTCGCTGCTCTGTGCGTACGCGATGGGCCACTTCTACAAGGCGTCGGACGCGGAGCACTTCCGCGCCGTCTGCGCGCAACACACGCACGTGCTCGTGCCCGAGCGGCACGGGCGCCCGAACGCGCGGGCGGACGCGCGGGCGGACGCGCACGAGATCCTCTTCCTGCGCCAGCGGGCGCAGATGCTCGAGGCGGAGATCGAGCAGCGGAAGGAGCTGGAGCGCCGGCTGCGCGATGCGCTGACGGCGCGGCAGGCCGCGGAGGAGGCGCTGATCGCGAGCCGGCGCGACCTCGAGGCGGTGCTCGCCGAGCGCGAACGGCTCCTGGAGAGCGAACACGCCGCGCGCCAGGAGGCGGAGGCGGCGAACCGGGCGAAGAGCGACTTCCTCGCCGTGATGAGCCACGAGCTCCGCACGCCGCTCAACGCGATCGCGGGGCACGTGCAGCTCGTGGAGATGGGCATCCACGGGCCCGTCAGCACGGCGCAGCAGGAGGCACTCCGGCGTGTGCGCAGCAACCAGCAGCAGCTCCTCACGCTGATCAACGACGTCCTCAACCTCGTGCGCATCGAGAGCGGGCGCGTCGAGTACGCGATCGCGGACGTCGCGCTCGCGCCGGTCGTGGAGGACGTCACCTCGATGCTCGAGCCCCTCGTCACGGGCGGCTCGCTCACGTGCCGCGCGGCGAGGGGCGATGCGGGCGGCGCGCCGGTGACCGTGCGCGCGGACCGCAGCAAGGTCGAGCAGATCCTCGTCAACCTCCTCACCAACGCGATCAAGTTCACCCCGCCCGGCGGCGAGATCGTCGTCGAGTCCGGCGCCAGCCCCCACGATCCGCGCCTGGCCCGGGTGTGCGTCCGCGATACGGGCATCGGCATCGACGCGGCGAAGCTGGAGGAGATCTTCGAGCCGTTCGTGCAGCTCGCCACGCGCCCCCGGGCGCCGCACGACGGCGTCGGCCTCGGGCTGGCGATCAGCCGCGACCTCGCGCGCGGCATGGGCGGGGAGCTGAGCGCCGAGAGCGAGCCGGGGATCGGCACGACCTTCACGCTCGTCCTGCCGCGCGCCTGAACGCCGCGCTTGACGGCCGGAGCCGAACCGCGTTCCGCGGTGTAGTACCGACCATGGACACGAGCATGATCGCCTCCGCGGGCGCCCTCGACGCCAGGCTCTTCCGTGCCGTGAACGGGCTCGCCGGACACCATCCGGTGCTCGACCTCGCGATGATCGCGGCGGCGCAACTCTCGCCGCTGCTCTTCGCGGTCGTGCTCGTCGCCCTCTGGGCCTCGTGGAAGCGCAGCTTCCAGATTCCCGCGATCCTGGCGGGCGGCTCCGCGCTCCTCGCGCTGGGCATCGGCCAGATCGTCGGCGATGCGCTGCCGCGCGTACGGCCCTTCCTGGCCGGTCACGCCACGCTGCTCATCCACCACTCGACGGACACGTCGTTCCCGAGCGATCACGCGACGCTCACCTTCGCGATCGCGGCGATGATCCTCGCCTTCCACCGGCGTATCGGGACGGGGCTCGTGCTGCTCGCGGCGTGGGTCGCGATCGCGCGCGTGTACGTCGGCGCGCACTATCCGGGGGACGTGCTCGGGGGCGCGCTCCTCGGCGCCGGCGTGAGCACCGTAGTCGTGTGGGCGATTCGACAGCCGTGGGGACGCGCGATCCTCGACCGGGCGACGGCCATCCTGGCGCAGCTGCGGCTCGTGTCGGTGCGAGACGGTGCAACAACGCCGGCGGCCGACCTGCCACGCGCGGCTTGAGACGATCGGTCGATCAGCGGACCAGTCGGCCAGTGGTATGAGGTAGCCGGCCGCGGTCTGTCGCGCGGGCGTCGCGCGCGACGGCAGCGAGAGCAACGCGCGCTTTCCCGGAGCAGCGCGCGGCAGCATACTGTCGCGACGCTCTCACGGAGAATGGCCGGATGTCCATCCTGTCGTTCCTCGACCGCGATCACTCGATCGCGAAGCCGGGGTACTCGCGCTGGCTCGTACCTCCCGCGGCACTGGCGATCCATCTCTCCATCGGGCAGGCGTACGCCTTCAGCGTCTTCAACCTGCCGCTATCGAAGCTCATCGGCCACACGGCCTCCGCGCCTGACGACTGGAAGCTGAGCACCATCGGCTGGGTCTTCTCCCTGGCGATCGTGTTCCTCGGACTCTCGGCCGCGGTGTTCGGCGCGTGGCTGGAGCGCGTCGGCCCGCGACGCGCGATGTTCGCGTCGGCGTGCTGCTTCGGGGGCGGCTTCCTCGTCGCCGCGCTCGGCGTCGCGACGCACCAGTTCTGGCTCCTGCTCCTCGGCTACGGCGTGCTGGGTGGGATCGGCCTCGGGCTCGGCTACATCTCGCCGGTCTCGACGCTCATCAAGTGGTTCCCCGACCGGCCGGGGATGGCGACGGGGCTCGCCATCATGGGCTTCGGCGGAGGCGCGATGATCGCGTCGCCGCTGTCGACGACGCTGATGGCGTACTTCCGCACGCCGACCTCGCCGGGCGTGGCGGCGACGTTCGTGACGATGGGCGTGCTGTACTTCGCGTGCATGATGTTCGGCGTGTTCACCGTGCGGGTGCCGCGCGCGGGCTGGCTGCCGGCGGGGTTCGTCCCGGCGGCGCAGCCGGAGCATCTCGCCGCGGCGAGCGAGGTGACGGTGGACGCCGCGGTGCGGACGCCGCAGTTCTGGCTTCTCTGGGCGGTGCTCTGCCTCAACGTCACGGCGGGCATCGGCGTGCTCGGGCAGGCGTCGCCGATGATCCAGGAGATGTTCCCGGGCGCGATCGCGGTGAGCGCGGCGGCGGGATTCGTCGGGCTCCTCAGCCTCGCGAACATGGGCGGCCGCTTCTTCTGGTCGTCGTTCTCCGACTACGTGGGACGCAAGCGCACGTACGCGACCTTCTTCCTGCTCGGCGCCGCGCTGTACGCGCTCGTGCCGGCGACGGGGCGCGCCGGGAGCGTGGCGCTGTTCGTCGTCGGCTACGTCGTCATCATCAGCATGTACGGCGGCGGCTTCGCGACGATCCCGGCGTACCTGCGCGACCTCTTCGGCACGATGCAGGTCGGCGCCATCCACGGCCGGCTGCTCACCGCGTGGTCCGTCGCCGGCGTGCTCGGCCCCGTGCTCGTGAACTACATCCGGGAGTACCAGATCGAGCACGGCGTGGCGAAGGCGGACGCGTACACCGTCACGATGCACATCATGGCGGGGCTGCTCCTCGTCGGGCTCGTGTGCAACTTCCTCGTCAGGCCGCTCGCCGCGCCGCAGCTCGGTGGCGAGGGGCCGGCGCTCGCGGAGGCGTGATCATGGACGAACGCAGCACGACGACGACGACGCCGGACGCGGCGCCCGGCACGCACCCGCGCCCCAGCACGGTGGTCGAGATCCTCCTCGCCTGGGCGCTGGTCGGGATCCCGCTCGGCTGGGGGGTGTGGCAGGTCGCCGTGAAGTCGCTCGACCTGTTCCGTCGTTAGGCCGCCGACGCGTCAGGCGGCGATGCCGCCGCCGGGCGTCTGCCGGTACTGCAGGTGGTGGCGGTGCGCGACGCGGGCGAGCGCGGCGAACACCTGCGGGTCGAACGCCGACCCGACGAGCGTCTCCATGTACGTGACGGCGGTCTGCGGCGCCATCGGCTCGCGATAGGGGCGCCGACTCGTGAGGGCGTCGAAGGTGTCGGCGGCGGCGAGAATGCGGCCGCCGATGGAGATCTCCTCCCCGCGCAGCCCGCGCGGGTAGCCGCCGCCGTCCCAGTGCTCGTGGTGGTCGGCGATGAAGGTCAGCACGTCGCCGAGGTGGTGCAGGGGCGCGAGGATCTCGACGCCGATGCGGACGTGGTCGCGGATGTGCTCGACCTCCCCCTCGGTGAGCGTCTCGCGCTTGTTGAGGACGGACTCGCGCACGCCGATGCGGCCCACGTCCTGGAGTCGGCCGGCGAGCCGGACCTGCTCGACGACGTGGGCGGGGAGCCCCATCTCGGTGGCGATCGCCGCGCCGCACTGGGCGACGCGCAGCGAGTGGCCGCGCAGGTAGACGTCCTTGGCCTCCATCGCGTTGACGAGCGTCTCGACGATCCCGACGGAGAGGTCGCGCAGGGCGGTCTTCTCCCGCTCGAGCTCCTCGGTACGGTGCGCCACCTCCTCGCGGATCCACTCGTCGAGGCGCCGCCGCTCGATCGCCGCGCGGCGCTTCTGGAGGCCGCCGAGGATCGCGAGCTGGAGATCCGACAGCTCGAAGGGCTTGGTGAGGTAGTCCAGCGCTCCCTCGACCAGCGCGCGCTTCGCCGTCGCCGCGTCGTTGACGCCGGTGAGCATGAGGACGCAGAGGTCCGGGTCGGTGGCGAGCGCACGGGTGAGGACCTCGAGGCCGTTCATCCCCGGCATGCGGATGTCGCAGAGCATGACGGTGTAGCGGCGACTCGCGAGCGCGACGAGCGCGGCCTCGCCGCTCGGGGCGCTGTCCACGACGTAGCCCGTGGCGCCGAGGAAGCGGGCGAGCATCCGGCGAAGCGGCTCGTCGTCCTCGACGAGGAGGATGCGGACGGCGGAGGCGGGGAGCGGAGCGTCGTCGAGAGGAAGCGAAACGTCGGTCATCGCGGCCAGGGGAGAACGGGGGCGAGCGGCCGATGGACGCCGCTCACCTGAGAGTCTCGACCGACCGCGCCGAAACCTTCGCCGCCACGCGGTGCGGCGGGAAGCGTGACGCGCGGAAGCTCCGAGGCGTCTCTCATCGGTCCCGCCTACCGTGTCGCATCCCCTCCCCCGAGCATCCCTCTCCGTCGTGCCGCCGTCCCCGACGGGCGGGACGGCCGTGCCCGTGGATGCGCTGCCGGACGCCATCGTCGTGACGGACATGGCGTGCCGGGTCACGAGCTGGAACCCGGCGGCGGAGCGGCTGTTCGGCTGGAGCGCCGACGAGGTGATCGGGGCGCCGCTTCCGATCGTCGACGCGTCGGAGCTGGCGTCGCTGCGCCAGCAGGTCGCCACGGCGCCGGCCTCCCCCCTCCCGTGGTACGACGGTCGGCGACTGCGCCGCGACGGTACGCCGGTGGACGTCGGGATCTCGCTGGCCGGGCTGTTCGGCCCGGGCGGACGACGTCTCGGGCTGCTGATGATGCTCCGCGACCGCTCGACCCAGCAGCAGACGGAGCGGGCGCTGCGCGAGGCGCGGGGTGAGGTGGAGCGGCAGCGCGAGCGGCTGCGGGCGATCCTGAACGCCGAGCCGGACGCGGTGATCGCGCTCGATGCCGAGGGCCGCCTGCTCGACATCAACCCGGCGGGGCTCGCGCTGCTCGAGGTCGAGTCGTACGGCGAGGTCCAGGGCCGGCGCGTGGAGGAGCTCATCGTGCCGCCGGACCAGGAGCGCTTCGCCGCGGTGCACGCGGCGGCGACGGCGGGGCGCCCCGGCACGGTGCAGGTGGAGCTGGTGGGCGCGCGCGGCACGCGGCGGTGGCTCGAGATCCGCGCCGTGCCGCTGGGCGCGGAGCGCGGCGCGCCCGCGGCGCTGTCGATCGCGCGCGACATCACGGAGCAGCACCGGGCCGCCGAGGCCCTGCGCGCGTCCGAGGCGAAGCTCGATTCGCGCGCGCGCCAGCAGGCGATGGTGGCGCGACTGAGCCAGGAGGCGCTGCAAGGCGGCCCGCTGTCGCAGCTCCTGCAGCGGGCGGCGACGGTGGTCGCCGCGACCCTCGGCGTGGAGTTCAGCTACGTCGCGGAGCTCGTCCACGACGCGGGGCATCTCGTCTGGCGCGCGTCGCACGGCTGGCAGCAGCACCGCGTGAGCTTTCCCCTCCCCTGCGAGGCCGCGGCGCGGGCGATGTACGCGCTCGAGCGCAACGGCAGCGTGGTGATGGCCGACGCGGCGGCCGAATCGCGGTTCGTCGTGCCCGAGTACCTCCGCGGCGCCGGCGTGCGGAGCGGGTTGTGCGTCGTGCTGCGCGGGGACGAGCGGCCGTACGGCGTGCTCGCCACCGACAGCCTGACGCAGCGCGGCTTCAGCAAGCAGGACGTGGACTTCGTCGAGTCGGTGGCCAACGTCCTCACCGCGGCGGTCGAGCGCGCGCGCATGGAGGAGGCCCTGCGCGAGAACGAGGCGCGCTTCCGCTCGATCATGGAGCACTCGTCGGACCTCGTCGCGGTGCTCGGCGGCGATGGCGCGCTGCGCTACGCGAGCCCGTCGTACGACCACGGGCTGGGCCACGACCCGGCGGCGCTCGCCGGCACCTCGGTGTTCGAGCTGGTGCATCCGGAGGACCTGCCGGAGGCGCGCTCCATGTTCGAGCAGCTCCAGCGCGCGCCGGGAGCCGCGGCGGCGCGGGAGCTCCGCCTGCGGCACCGCGACGGAAGCTGGCGCGCCTACGCGTTCTCGACGAAGAACCTGCTCGCCGATCCCGCCGTGCAGGGCATCATCGTCATGGGACGCGACGTGACGAACGAGCGCGCGCTGGAGGAGCAGCTCCGGCAGTCGCAGAAGATGGAGGCCATCGGGCAGCTCGCGGGCGGCGTGGCGCACGACTTCAACAACCTGCTGACCGTGATCAAGATGCACGCCGAGCTGCTGCTGGACGAACTCCGGCAGGAGGACCCGCGGCGCGACGACGTGCAGGAGATCGCGCGGGCGTCGACGCGCGCCGCCGCGCTCACGCGGCAGCTCCTGGCCTTCAGCCGCCGGCAGATCCTCCAGCCGCGCGTGCTCGACCTCGACGAGGTCGTGCACGACCTCGAGCCGATGCTCCGCCGGCTGATCCCGGAGGACGTGACGGTGGTCGTGGAGACGAGGGGCGAGCACATCGCCGTGCACGCCGATCGCGGGCAGCTCGAGCAGGTGGTGCTCAACCTCGCCGTGAACGCGCGCGACGCGATGGCGGACGGGGGCACGCTGCGCATCGAGATCGCGGGAGTGGAGCCGGGCGACGCGCGGCTCGACCGCGCCGGCGCGCGCCGCGGGCGCTACGCCGCGATCTTCGTGAGCGACAGCGGCGTCGGCATGTCGCCGGAGATCGTGGCGCGCATCTTCGAGCCCTTCTTCACCACGAAGGAGGTCGGCAAGGGGACGGGGCTCGGCCTGGCGACGGTGTACGGCATCGTCCAGCAGTCGGGCGGACACGTGTTCGTCGACAGCGCGCCGGGACGGGGCTCCACCTTCACGATCCTGCTGCCGCGCGCCCAGCGCGAGGGCGACGCGGCGTCGGACGCGCCGACCGCACCCACGACGGCACCGCGCGCGCAGGGGACGATCCTCCTCGTGGAGGACGAGGTCGCGGTGTGCAGGCTCGCGCGGCGCGTGCTCGTCGCGCAGGGCTACGCCGTGCTGGAAGCGGCGAACGGGCGCGAGGCGCTGGAGGCCGCGCGGGCGCACGACGGTCGCATCGACCTCGTGCTCAGCGACGTCATCATGCCGGAGATGGGCGGGCGGCGGCTGGTGGAGCAGCTGCGGGAGCACTGGCCGGACGTCCCGGTGATCTTCATGTCCGGGTACACGGACGACGAGGTGCTGCGGCGCGGGCTGGTGGATCCGGGAAGCGGCTTCCTCCAGAAGCCCTTCACGCCGGCGTCGCTCACCGTGGCGGTGCAGGCGGCGCTGGCCGCGGCGTGACGGGCGGGGTGAGGGCGAGCCGGGATCAGGGCACCGGCTCGATCTTCATCACCGGGTGGATCTCCCAGATGGTGCCGCGGGACGTCCCGACCTGATCGGGGTGATCGGGATCGAGGAGGAGCCAGCCGCTCACGCGGACCCGCTGGCCCTCGCGCGCCCACCGCCTGATCTGCTGCAGGTCGAAGCGGCCCGTGTCGAGCCGGCGCACGCGCGGCGTGACCTCGACGACCACCGCCCGGCGCTTGTCGCGGTGCGAGGCTTCCGCCTCGGTGGCGACGAGCCAGATGTGCCAGTCGTGCCAGTCGGCGGCGCCGAGCTCGCAGTTGGTCTGCTCCCTGCCCTCGCGCGTCGCGCCGATGATGTAGCCGACGAGCGAGATGGCCGCGCCCTCGTCCTTCGCCACCTGGCGGCGCTGTTCGTCGGTCCACTCGTAGCGCCGCACCGGCAGGCCGCGCCAGGGGAGGCGGAGCACCTCGCTGAAGGCGACGTCGTGATATCGGCCCTCGTCGACGCGATTCTTCAGCAGGTCGGTCGCGGTGTCGATAGTGGTGCGGGCGCCGTTCCCCCTGCCGACGTCGGCGCACGCCGGATCGTGCTCCTCGCGCGGCGCGGGGTGGGGGAGCGCGGCGACGTCGGCGGAGGGTTCGGCGGCCGGGCCGCCGGCTGCCCGTTCCGCGCGCGCCGTGTCGGCAGGCGCGCTGGTCGCTCGCGTCGGGGTCGTGGTCGCGGCCGTGCTCGTGGTCGTCGTCGTGGCGGTGCCACTCGCGGCGACGGCATGGGCGCTGTCGCGGACGGCCGGCGCGCCCGCCTGCCTGACGACGAGCGCATCCGACGTCCGCGGCCGGAGGTACTCCGCGTAGATCCAGCCGACGCTGCTGTCGGGCAGCTCGACGCGATCGTAGCCGCGCAGCTCGGAGAGCAGGAACACCTTCTGGCCGGCGCGCACGGCGCCGATGCGGCGCGACTCCGCGGACGGGAAGAGGTGGACGGCGGCGGAGCGCACCACCGTGAGCTGCTGGGCGCGCAGCGCGGTCGCGGACAGCGCGAGCGCGCCGGCGAGAGCCAGAAAGCGTCGCATACGGACTCCGGGAAGCGGGAGGCGTCACGCGAGAGGCGACGATGCAGCGTGCGCGCCGGGCGGGCAAGTGCCGCCCCGGGCCGCGCAACGGAATGACCTGCGTCGCGTGGATTGGGGATCTCGTTGTTCAGACGTTCAGGTACGATTGGAGTCACGCGCCGATGGCGGCGCGCTGACGACCGCCGGCCCGCATGCACGGCCCGCCGGAGCGTACAGGGCGCGGACGACGCGCCGGATGCCCCGTGGTGATGGATATGTTGCCTTCGCTGGTGACGCACGTCGCATCGCGCACCGCGCGCGCGGATCGTCGGCGCGCACGCGCGCTGCTCACCCCCGCCATCCTGCTGCCGACGTGCGCGGTCGCGGCGGTCGCCGGACTGGCCGCGCGCGCCGGCGCCCAGGCGCGGCGCGCGGCCGATACCTGCCGCGACGGCGGCTGGTCCGCCGGGCAGGAGGTGCGCACGGCGAACGGCGATCGCGTCTACGTCGAGCGACCCGCGATCGTGCCGCTCGGCGGTGCCACCGTGTTCATCGGCTCGCCGACGGCGACGTACGATTCCACGGCGCAGCCCGTCGCGACGTGGGGGCGCGGCCCGAGGCGCGAGCCCGGCGCGCTGTCGGATTTCGCGGTCGGCGTGGTACGCCGCGACGATGGCCGGTTCGAGGCGCTGCGGCCGCCGCCGGAGCTGCACCGCCCGATGGTCTTCCCGCAGGCGATCGGCGATGGCCGGCGCGCCGCCGTGCTGTGGGGGAGCGCGATCGATCCCGGGACGACGAGGAACGACGTGCAGGAGATCTACGCCGCGGAGCTCGACGGATCCGGCTGGAGCCGGCCCGAGCGCGTCGTGGCGAAGTCGTGGCTCCTGTGGTTCCGGCCCGGAGTGGACGTGACGCGCGCGCGCGACGGCTCGGTGCACGCCGTCGTGGCGGTCGGTTTGCCTAACGGGGGCGGCGTGCTCCACCTGTCGAACGCGGGCGGGCGCTGGCGCGCCGACTCGACGGCGTGGCTCGCGGGACGGGAGCGGCTCTATCCCCAGCTCGAGGTGCTGGACGCCCGCCGGTTCCTGCTCCTCTTCCAGGGGAGCGCGCGGGATGCGAGCGGCCCACTCTCGTCGCGGCTGTTCGTCGCGCGTTCCGACGACGGCGGCGCGACGTGGACCGAGCCGATCGCGATCAGCGACCGATCCATGGAGGACGCATACGAGCCGCGGCTCTTCCAGCTCGGGGCGCTCGTCGGCGCGGTGTGGCGGCAGGCAGCGCCGGGGCACGGTCCCTTCGGCGCCGGCGCGGCGGGGGCGGGGGCGGGGGCGGGCGACAGCATCCGGCTCTCCATCTCGCGCGACGGGGGCCGCTCGTGGCACACCGAGCCGCCGCTGCTGGCGCCCGACGGCGTCGGCGATCTCGAGGCGCTGGCGACGGAGCGCGGGCTCGTCGTCGCGGGGCACAGCCCGGGCGCACCGGCGCGCCTCAGCGCCGTATGGCGAGAGGGCCGCTGGCACTCGTCGATTTCGCCGCAGGACACGCAGGATTTCACGGCGCCGAGCCTCGGCCGCGCCGCCGACGGACGCATCGTCATGGCCTGGGGCCGCTGGTTCCGCCCCGACCACCGCTCCGTCATGGTCGTCAGTCTGCTCTCCCCCGCCTGCGCACCGTAGTCGCGCGCGGGACGCCGAGCAGGCGACTCCTCGCAGTCACCACCGACAACCACCTCGGCGGGTGCCGCACGCGCGGCGCCGACGCCGTGCACACCTCGGAGATCCAGAAAAGATGCGATACTTCACTCGAGCGCTCGCCGCCCTGTTCGCGGCCGCGGGCGCCGGCATCGTCGCCGGCTGCGCCGACCGCTCCCTGACGATGCCGCCGGATGTCCCACCGTCCGCCCGGCCCATCGCGCCGGCGCCCGCCTCGCCGCTCGTCGGCCCGATCTACACCGGGCACACGTCCGACTCACTGCTCCAATCCCTCGCCACACGCTGGACCGACGCGGGACGGCCGGAGTACGCGGAGCACCTGCGGCAGGTCCGTACGCGGCGGCAGGCGGTCTTGCGGTCGCTCCTGCCGCCGTCCGACAGCGCCATCACGCTGCGCCAGGCGAAGATCCTCACCCACGACAGTTACGTGTTCTACGGCGGCCAGCTCAGCCCGGGCAACACGGTGAACAGCTTCGTGATGGGCGAGATGACCTTCCAGGGCGACGTCGGCACGATCAACACGTCGTTCAGCCTCGTGGGAAGCGCCGATGACTACGGCCCGATCTCCGCCGAGCTGGCGAACGGGGGCGGGGAGCTCGTCGGCTGCGCGGACGTGCTGTTCTCCACGTGCAGCACGCATCGACTCACCGGGAGCATGACGCTGTTCGGCGCCCCGACGTGCGGCGTGCGCGCGCAGGGAGCGACGACGTTCCAGGCGTGGTTCGCGCCGGCACAGATCGGAATCTCGATCGGCGGCATCTCGCTCGGCGGCGCCGGGACGAAGGAGGGACTGGCCAGCGCCGCGCAGAGCCTGACCAACGACGCGCACCTGTGTCCCACCTCTCCGGATCCGGGAACTCGCGCGGTCGACAGCACGACGACGTCGGACGGCGGCGGGAGCATCACGGGAAGCGGAGGCGGGGGCGGGGGTTCGTCCGGCGGCTCCTCCGGAACCGACGGCTACATCATCACGACCTCCTCGTGCTGGGAGAACTACGAGCTGATGCGGGTCACGCAGGACCCGTACATGTGGTACTCGTGGCAGGACAACGGCATGGAGTGCGGCACGGAGATCGGGTGGGTCGCGGCGGACCGCGTCCCGTCGGCGGCTGCGGGGTCGGGGCTCCTCTCGCGCGCCGCGCCGGCGCCGGGCAGCGGTGCGCCGCGAGCCGCGCCACGCGGCGGCGGGCGACGCGCCATCCTCGCGGCGAGCACGTCGATCCCGCTCGGCGGACACGTGGCGTTCATCGAGCGTGCCCACGGCGAACACGCGGACGTCATCCTCGTCGATGTCGCGCGCGCGAGCGTGCGGGAGGTCGCGGCCGCGCTGTCGTTTGGCGCGACGCGGCAGGACGTCGCGCGCTCCCGCGACCGCGGCTACGTGCTCGCGGAGGAGCGCGCGACGCGCTACGCCGACCGGAGCGGTGCGGTCATCGAGCAGGCGCTGGACTCGCTGGGCAGCGCGCCCGTGACTGACGTTCCCGGCTTCGGCAAGTTGCCGAACGTGGAGATCGACCTCCCGCTCCCGCCGGTGGTGCGGGAGCCGTGATCCACGTCACGCGCCCGGAGGCCGCGGCGGACGGCGGCGGCCTTCGGGCGGCGGACCCGACAGGAGGGGCCTGGGTACGACCTCTGCGAGAGGGACGCGCATCAGTGATACCGCCCCCACGGAGGAGAACCACATGAAACGCCTGTTCGTCATCGTCGCCGCCGCCGCGCTCGCAGGACTCGCGGCGTGTTCCGACAACACCGGCCCGTCCGGTTCGGTCCAGGGCCGCTACGTCCTGCGCACCGTGAACGGCGGCACCCTGCCTTACGACCTCGGCGTCGACCAGACGAGCGGGGCGGACGTGCAGATCGTCGCCGACACACTGTGGCTGAACTCGAACGCGAACTACCAGGAAACGATCTACTACCAGTACACCGGCAGCACGGGGACGACGGTGCAACCGGAGGACGAGATCGGCACGTACTCGTCGAACAACGGCTCGATCACGTTCTTCGACCAGACGGACGGCGGGATCCAGTACCAGGGCTCGGTGAGCGGCACGACCCTGACCGAGATCTCGAGCGGGTACACGCTGGTCTATCAGAAGCAGTGACGGGCGGCCGAGGGAGCGCGGCCGCGTGCATCCGCCGCGCTCCCTCGGCTCCCACCGTGCGTCACGGGTGCCGCGCCGTGACGCGCACGCCCTCGGCGACCTGGTCGGAGGGGAAGACGATCACCTCGTCGCCTGCGGCGAGGCCGTCGAGCACTTCGGCCGTGGTGGCGCCCAGGTGGCCGACGCGCACCAGCCGCCGGACGGCGCGGCCGGCGCGGACGACGAAGGCGCTCCAGCCGGCGCCCTCGCGGAGCAACGCGTTCGTGGGGACGGCGAGGACGCGCGGCGCCGCCCAGGTGACGATGCTTGCGTCGACGCGGAAGCCGTCGCCTAACGACCGAGGCGCTCCCGGCACGTCGACGACGACGTTCACCCGCTGCTCGTCGACGCCGAGGGCGGAGACCTTCGTGAACGCCGCCGGCTCGACATAGCGCACGCGCCCGGCGAGCGGCGCGTCCGCCTCGCCTCGCCAGCGGGTCAGCCGCACGGGGTCGCCGGGGCGCACCTCGGCCCCGTCGCTCGACAGCACGTCGACGACGACCTCCAGCGTCGCCGGGTCGCCGAGCTCCACGACCGGCGTGCCGGCGGCGAGCACGCGCGCGCTGCGCTCGGGGATGCGCAGGACGCGTCCCGCGGCCGGCGCGCGCACCACCACCGTGCCGCGCCCCTGGCCGGCGACGGCGACGAGGGCGGCTTCGGCCTGCCGCACGTCGGCGATGGCCGCGCGCACGCGCTCTGCGGCCGCCCGCGCATCCT
>CAMLIT010000046.1 GCA_946480295.1 uncultured Gemmatimonadota bacterium | reverse complement strand
CTCGGCGTGCAGCCGCCGACCCCGAGCTGGGGCGCGATGATCGCCGACGGCCGCGACCTCGAGCAGCTCCGCCACGCGCCATGGACGTCGGTCTTCCCCGGGCTCGCCATCGGCGCGGCGGTGCTCGGCTTCAACCTGCTCGGCGACGCCCTGCGCGACGCCCTCGACCCGCGCGCCGTGCGCGCCGGCACGCCGCGCGGCGCCGGGCTCCCCGACATCGCCAGACCATGACCTACGACGTCAACGACCTGCGCCGGCGCGAGTTCGCCTGGGCGGCCGATGGTGAATCCATCTACCTGAACAACGCCTCCACCGGTCCGCTGCCGCGCCGCGCCGTCGAGGCGGTGGCCGAGTTCAACGACCGGCGCGCCCGTCCCCACCTCCTCAGCGATTCCCTGCAGTTCGGCACCCTCGCCCGCGGCCGGGAGCTGGTGGGGCAGCTGATCCACGCCGACGCCGAGGAGATCGCGCTCGCCGTCAACACGACGTACGGGCTGAACCTCGCCGCCTTCTCCCTCCCGCTCGCGGCGGGGGACGTCGTGCTGACCCCCGACCTCGAGTTCCCGGCGAACATCTACCCGTGGATGCAGGTGGCGAAGGAGCGCGGCGTGATCCACCGCCGCGTGCCGTGCGTGAACGGCGTCGTCGACGAGGAGCGGCTCCGCGCCGAGCTGCAGGACGCCGCGGTGAAGGCGGTCGCGCTGTCGTGGGTGAGCTTCGCCAACGGCTACACCGTGGACCTGCAGGCGATCGGGCGCGCGTGCCGCGCGCGCGGCGCGTACTTCATCGTCGACGCCATCCAGGGCCTCGGCGCGCGCACGCTCGACGTGAAGGCGTGCGAGATCGACATCCTCGCCTGCGGCGCGCAGAAGTGGCTGCTCTCGCCGTGGGGGACGGGCTTCGTCTACGTCCGTCGCGAGCTGATCACCCGCCTCGATCCGTGGGCGGTGAGCTGGATGGCGGTGAAGGGCTCGGACGACTTCACGCGCCTCACGCAGTACGACCTCACCTACCGCGACGACGCGCGCCGCTTCGAGTTCATCACCCTCCCCTTCCAGGACTTCGCCGGCATGAACGCGAGCCTCGAGCTGCTGCTCGAGATCGGGCCGGAGGCGGCGGCGACGCACGTGGCGACCCTGACCGACGACATCGTGCGCTGGGCGGCGGCGCAGCCGGACGTGGAGCTCGTGACGCCGGCGCTGCCGGACCGCCGCGCCGGCATCGTCTCCGTGCGCCCGCGCGACCCCGTGGCGACGAGCGCGCGCCTCAAGGCCGCCGGCGTCGTCCACTCCGTCCGCGAGGGAGCGATCCGGCTGTCACCCCACTTCTACAACACGCGGGACGAGGTCAGGCGGGCGCTGGGGACGATGGCGTAGGGCGGGCGGACGACGTCGTTGGTTTTTCGTGGTTGGTTCTTGGCCAGCCGCTCGGGATGCCACGAGAAGCATCCCGAGCGGCCCGCCAAGAACCAATGACCAACAACCAATTACTGCGTCCTTCGTCCGCCGTCCCCGATCTCGACCAGCGCCTTGTTCCTCGCCCCCTTCTGCAGGATCAGGAACCGCCCCAGGAGCAGCTCCGCCGCGTCGATGGCGGCGGTGTCGGCGGCGACGCGCTGATCGTTGATGCGGACGGCACCCTGCTGGATCATGCGCCGCGCGTCGCTCTTGCTCTTGAACAGCGCTTCGTCCCCCTGCGTCGCCGCCTCGAGGATCGCCGCCAGCTCGAGCGAGCCGCTCGTGAAGACCGGGAGCTCGTCGCGCAGCGTCTCGATCGCCGTCGCCGACAGCTCGCGTGCCGGCACCGCCCCGAAGACGAAGCGCGAGGCTTCCTGCGCCGCCCGAACCGCCGCCTCGCCGTGGACGCGCCGCGTCACGTCGCGCGCGAGCGCCTGCTGCGCCTCGCGCTTCTCCGGCCGCTCCGCCGTCGCGCGGTCGAGCGCCTCGATCTCCTCGCGCGCGAGCAGCGTGAAGTAGCGCAGGTAGCGGCCGACGTCGCGGTCGTCGATGTTGATCCAGAACTGGTAGAACCGGTACGGCGACGTGCGCGCCGCGTCGAGCCAGATCGTCCCCGCCTCCGTCTTGCCGAACTTCGTCCCCGACGACGTCGTCACGAGGGGGAGCGTGAGCGCGTGCGCCTCCGCGCCTGCGACCCGCCGAATGAGCTCGATCCCCGCGGTGATGTTCCCCCACTGGTCGCTGCCCCCCATCTGCAGCGTCGCCCCGCGGCGCTGGTGCAGCGCCAGGAAGTCGTACGCCTGGAGCAGCATGTAGGCGAACTCCGTGAAGGAGATGCCCGACTCGAGCCGCGCCTTCACCGATTCCTTCTGCATCATGTAGTTCACGGTGAAGTGCTTCCCCACGTCGCGCAGGAACTCGATCGCGCCGAGGCTCCCCAGCCACTCGGCGTTGTTCGCCATCTCGGCGGGGTTCTCGATCGCGTCGAAATCGAGGAAGCGCTCGAGCTGCGACCGGATCCCCGCCGCGTTCGCCGCCACCTGCGCCGCGTCGAGCAGCGTGCGCTCCGACGCCTTGCCGCTCGGGTCGCCGATCATCCCCGTGCCGCCGCCGACGAGCGCGATCGGCCGGTGCCCGTGCCGCTGCAGGTGCACGAGACCCATGATCGGCACGAGGCTCCCCACGTGCAGGCTCGCCGCCGTGGGATCGAAGCCGATGTAGCCGGTCACCGTGCCGCTGCGCAGCGCGTCGGCGAGTCCGTCGGTCTGCTGGTAGACGAGCCCCCGCCACTGCAGCTCGTCGAGCAACGGATGAGATGGCATGGCACAAAGATAGGCGGGCAAAGGAGTAATGTCATTCGCGCCGCGTTGCTGCGGCCGCGGACCGCCGGTTAGCTTCAGTGGTAATGGCAGCCGTTTCCCCTGCATCGCGCGCTCGGCGCCGCTATCCGCGGCTCAAGCGCTGGTTCCTCGTCGCCCTCGCCTTCGTGCTCGCGTTCGGCGTCGGCTTCGCCTACGCGAGCTGGGCGCTCGTCTGCAACGCCGGGCGCTGTCCCTCCGTCGACGTGCTCGAGGAGTACCAGCCGCGGCAGACGTCGAAGCTCTACGCCGCCGACGGCCGCTTCCTCGCCGAGATCGGCCTCGAGCGGCGCACCCTCGTCAAGCTCGCCGACATCCCGCCCGTCGTCCGCGACGCCTTCGTCGTCACCGAGGACAAGCGCTTCTACGAGCACGCCGGCATCGATTGGCAGCGCGTCTTCGGCGCCGCCCTGCACGACCTCGTGCACCGCGGCTTCTCGCAGGGCTTCTCCACGATCACGATGCAGCTCGCGCGCAACATCTTCCCCGAGCGCATCAGCCGCGAGAAGACCCTCGTCCGCAAGCTCAAGGAGGCCAAGGTCGCGCGCGCGATCGAGGCGAAGTACTCGAAGGACAGGATCCTCGAGCTGTACCTGAACCAGATCTACCTCGGCAACGGCGCCTACGGCGTCGAGACCGCGGCGCAGCGCTACTTCGGCAAGTCCGTCCGCAACCTGAACCTCGCCGAGGCGGCCACGCTCGCCGCGCTCCCCAAGGGGCCCGAGCGCTACAACCCGCGCCGCTCGCCGGAGCGCGCGATCCAGCGGCGCAACACCATCATCGAGCTGATGCGCCGCGACGGCGTGATCAGCGACGCCGACGCCAGCCTCGCCAAGGCGTATCCCCTGCAGCTCGCGACGAAGGTCGAATCCGGCGAGATCGCGCCGTACTTCGTCGAGTGGATCCGGCAGCAGCTCGACGACAAGTTCGGCCGGCAGCTCTACGAGCAGGGGCTGAAGGTCTACACGACCCTCGACATCGACCTGCAGTCCGCCGCCGAGCGCGCCCTCGAGCACCAGCTCAAGGCGATCGAGGCGGGGCGCTACGGACCGTACCACCACGAGACGTACGAGCAGTACCTCGCGCAGGCGAGCGAGAACGACGAGGAGCGCAACGCGCCGAACTCGCCCTACCTCCAGGGGGCCTTCGTCGCGCTCGATCCGCGCACCGGCGCCGTGCGCGCCATGGTCGGCGGCCGCGACTTCGACGACTCCAAGTTCAACCGCGCCACGCAGGCCCTCCGCCAGCCCGGCTCCACCTTCAAGCCGATCGTCTACGCCGACGCCGTGCAGAACGGCCGGCCCCCCTCGTACATCATCGACGACTCGCCGGTCGTCGTCAGCCAGCCCGACGGCTCGACGTGGACCCCGCAGAACTACGACATGAAGTTCGAGGGGCCGATGACGATGCGGCGCGGGCTCTATCAGTCGCGCAACATCATCGCCATCAAGCTCGGCATGGAGCTCGGCGAGCAGAGCGTCATCGACATGGCGCGCAAGTTCGGCATCTCCTCGCCCATTCCGCCCTACCCGTCGATCAACATCGGCGCCGCCGACGTCTATCCGATCGAGCTGATCGCCGGCTACTCCGCCTTCGCCACCCTCGGCACGCGCTCCTCGCCCATCGGCATCACGAAGGTCGAGAACTCGAAGGGCGACGTGCTGTGGGCGCCGCAGGCGGTCCAGGAGGCCGTGCTCTCGCCGGAAGAGGCGTGGATCATGGTGGACATGATGAAGGACGTCGTCCGCCGCGGGACCGCCTACAGCGCCGTCGGCCAGTACTTCCACCACCCGGCGGGCGGCAAGACCGGGACGACGAACGACGGCAACGACGTCTGGTTCATCGGCTACACCTCGGACCTCGTCGCCGGCGTCTGGATGGGCTTCGACAAGCCGCAGAAGATCAAGAGCAACGCGCAGGGCGGCCTCCTCGCCGCGCCCGCGTGGACGGCGTTCATGAACGAGGTGTACCGCTTCAAGCCCGCGCCGCGCGACTGGCCCCGCCCCGAGGACATCATCACGCGCACCGTCGACCAGACCACCGGCCTGCTCGCGACGCCCTACTGCCCGCCGAGCCTCGTGTACACCGAGGTCTACATCCCGGGCACGGAGCCGACGCGCCCCTGCGACGTGCACACCGGCTTCGCCCCCGACACGCTCGGCGTCGACACGACCACCAGCATCCAGAACCCCTTCGCCCTGCCGGCGACGCCGCGCCCGGGAGCGCCGCCCCCGTCGGGCGTCACGCCGACGCCGCGCCCGCAGCGCCGCGACACCTTCCGCCTGCGCCGGGACACCACCGTGTTCCGCAAGGACTCGATCTTCCGCGACCGCCGCCCCGCCGCCGACACGATGAATCCCTTCGCCCTGCCCCAGGCGAAGCCGAGGCGGCCATGACCACCTGGCAGCCGCTGGATTGCCACGCGCATTCCACGATGTCCGACGGCGCCCTCACCGTGGACGCCGTCGTCGACCTCGCCGCCAAACGCGGCGTGCGGCCGAGCGTCGCCGACCACATCTCGCGCGACGTCGCGCGCTCGGTGAAGACCCTCGACGGCGTCCGCGCGTACCTCGACGAGCTCGATCGGCACCCGGTGATGCGCGGCGGCGAGTTCTGCTGGCACGACACGCTGTGGCGCGAGCTGCCGGACGATCTCGCGCGCCGCTTCACGCACCGCATCGGCTCCCTGCACGCCATCTGGCTCCCCGACGGGCAGCTCGTGCACGCGTTCGCGCGGCGCATCCCGGAGGGGCTGACCCCCGACGCGTACATGGCGGCGCACCTCGACAACCTCGAGGCGTTCGCGCGCGAGATGCCCGTCGACATCCTCGCGCACCCCACGCTGCTGCCGCTCCGCTTCCGCGCCCTTCCCATCGAGGAGCTGTGGACCGAGGAACGCGAGGAGCGCGCCGTGCGCGCGCTCGCCGCCGCCGGGATCGCCTTCGAGATCTCCAACCGCTACCAGCCGCACGAGCGCTTCGTCAGGCGCGCGCTCGACGGCGGCATGCGGCTCTCCCTCGGCTCCGACGGCCACACCATCCAGCAGGTCGCCAACCTCTCCTTCCCGCTGGAGCTGGTCCGCCGCCTCGGCGTCCCCGAGACGGAGCTGTACGATCCCCTCGTCCACGGGTCGCGCAGCCTGCGCCTCGCCCGCTCCATCCACCGCATCGCGTGATTCGCTATCACGCCCGCTACGTCCTGCCCATCACCAGTCCGCCGATCGAGCACGGGACGGTGGCGGTGGAGGGGGGGCGCATCGCGTACGTCGGCCCGCGCACCGGCGCCCCCGCGGGAGAGGCGCGCGACCTCGGCGAGGTCCTCCTCATGCCGGGGCTGGTCAACACCCATACGCACCTCGAGCTCACCGCCATGCGCGGCTTCCTCGAGGACCTCGAGTTCCCGCGCTGGATCACGACCCTCAACTCCTCCAAGCGCGCGGTGCTCGACCGCGAGCGCATGCTCGACGCCGCCCGCTTCGGCGTCGGCGAGGGGATCCGCGCGGGGGTCACGACCTACGCCGACACCTGCGACTCCGGCGTGGCCTTCGACGCCATGCGCGAACGCGGGGTTCGCGGCATCATGTTCCAGGAGGTCTTCGGCCCCGATCCCGCGCAGTGCGCCGAGTCCATGGCCGGGCTACGCGCGAAGATCGACGCGCTCCGCCCGCTCGAGACGCCGCTCGTGCGCGTCGGCATCTCGCCGCACGCGCCGTACACCGTCTCGGACGACCTCTTCCGCGCCGCCGCCGCCTACGCGCGCGAGGCGACGCTCCCGATGGCGATCCACATCGCCGAGAGCGAGGTCGAGATGCACCTCGTGCGCGACGGCGGCGGCGTCTTCGCCGACGGCCTGCGCCGGCGCGGCATCGACGTGGCCCCGCGCGCCGGGACGCCGATCGCGCTCCTGCACCGGCTCGGCGTGCTCGACGTCCAGCCGCTCCTCATCCACTGCGTCCGCGTCGACGAGCACGACATCGCCACCATCGCCGGCGCGAGCTGCGCCGTGGCGCACTGTCCCGCGTCGAACGCGAAGCTCGGCCACGGCGTCGCTCCCCTCGCCGAGCTGCTCGCGGGCGGCGTCGTCGTCGGCCTCGGCTCCGATTCCATGGCGAGCAACAATCGCATGGACATCCTCGAGGAGGCGCGGCTCGCCCTGCTCTGGCAGCGCGCGCGGCTGCGTGCGCCCGGCGCGCTCTCCGCGCGGACGATGCTCGAGCTCGCGACCATCGGCGGGGCGCGCGCCCTCGGGCTCGCGCACCGCGTGGGATCGCTCGAGCCCGGGAAGGCGGCCGACCTCGCCGCCTTCGCCGTCTCGACCCTCGCCCCGACCGTGGACCCCGAGACGGCCGCCGTCTTCGCCGCCACCGGGGCACGGGCCCGCTTCGTGACCGTCGCCGGCCGGGTCCTCCTCGAGGACGGTCACGTCCTCGACGAGGATCCGGCGCTCGCCGGCCGCGTGCAGCGGACCGCCGACGCGCTCCGCGCATGGTCGCGCGAGCATCGGTCCCCAACCTGACACGCTGCTGGCGCGCCCTCCGCGCCGGTCGTTAGAATCCAACCGAACCCGGAAAGGACATTCCGATGGCAGACCGGACCTCCGGCCGCACGTCCAGGATCTGGCGCGACGGCCAACTCATCGATTGGCAAGACGCCACGATCCACGTGATGAGCCACGTGGTTCATTACGGCTCCAGCGTCTTCGAAGGCATACGCTGCTACGAGACGCCCAACGGCGGCGCGATCTTCCGCGCCCGCGAGCACATGCGCCGGCTGATCGACTCCTGCAAGATCTACCGGCTGCCGCTGCGCTATTCGGTCGACGAGCTCGTGCAGGCCGCGGTGGACACCGTCGCCGCGAACGACATCAGGGAGTGCTACATCCGCCCGGTGGTCCTGCGGACCGGCGAGCAGATGGGCGTGCTCGCCGACGGCGTGCCCCTCGAGACCTTCATCATCGCCTGGCACTGGGGCACCTACCTCGGAAAGGAGGCGATGGAGAACGGCGCCGACGTGCGCGTCTCCAGCTGGCGCCGCGCCGCGCCCGACACCTTCCCGACCATGGCGAAGGCCGGCGGCAACTACCTGAACTCGCAGCTCTCGAAGATGGAGGCGCGGCAGGACAAGTATCTCGAGGGGATCATGCTCGACTCCTTCGGCTACGTGGCCGAGGGGAGCGGCGAGAACCTCTTCGCGGCGCGCGATGGCGTCCTGTACACGGCGACGCTGTCCAGCGGGATCCTCCCGGGCATCACCCGCGACTCCATAATGACGCTCGCCGCGGACCTCGGCTACGAGGTGCGCGAGCAGCAGATCCCGCGCGAGTTCCTCTACGTCGCCGACGAGTTGTTCTTCTGCGGCACCGCGGCCGAGATCACCCCCATCCGCTCCGTCGACCGCATCCCGGTCGGGGAGGGGAAGCCCGGCCCGATCACGAGGGCGATCCAGCGCGAGTATCTGGGCATCGCGCGCGGCGAGATCCCCGACAGACACGGGTGGCTGACGATGGTCGGCGAACCCGCCGCCGTCGGTAAGTGACGCACGACACCACGCGCCCGGTCATGATGGCCGGGCGCTGTCTTGTCGGGTTGCCGCCCGAAGCGTAGGTTCCGAAGGGTAGAGCGCCGGCGCACGTCCACGCGCACGTGATTGCGGGCAACGAGGGCCGAATGATCGTTGGCTGTCTGGCACTGAATGCGTCGTTCGAGCCGCTGACGATGGTCCCGATGCGGAGAGCCCTCCGCCTCGTGATCGACGGCAAGGCGGAGATCGTCGAAGCGGACCAGGACAGGGTGGTCCGCTCCGAGCGGTTGACGCTGCCCCGTCCCGCCGTCATTCGCCTCACGAAGTTCATCCACGTGCCCCGGCGCTTCCGGAGGCAGGTGACCAACACCTTCCTCTTCGCTCGCGACCACTACCGCTGCCAGTACTGCGGGCGGCACATCTCCGAGCTCAAGCCGCGCGAGTCGCTCACCCGCGACCACCTGATCCCCCTCTCCCGCGGCGGCACCAACGACTGGACCAACGTCGTCGCCGCGTGCAGCCCCTGCAACACGCGGAAGGGGAACCGGCTCCCCGAGGAGATCGGGATGCACCCGATGACGCATCCCGTCGAGCCGCACTTCGTGCACCTGAGCTGGGCGGTCCGGAAGCTCACCCCGAAGCAGGCGCGCTACATCCGCGCCTTCTACGGCGACGAGATCCTGCACCAGCTCGAGTACCTCGAGCACGGCGCGAAGCAGGACGCCCAGGAGCTGGGTCATCATCCCACACCCAGCGTCGTCCCCCTGATCCCGCATCACGGGCACAACTAGGCGAGGGGCGAGGGACGAGTGCCGGCTCCTCGACCCGTCCGGTTCCCTCGCGCCACTGCTGGCCCCTCTACCCGGCCAGCTTCCAGAGAGTTGACACGGATTCGACGGAGAACGCGGATCGGCGCGGAAGGGGGCAGGGGTGTGGGAGCCGGTACCCGGACCGGCCGCTGGACGAGAGGTGCCATCGCGCCACGCGAAGCGATTCGCACGGATTCGGCAGTTCATCCGCGGTCATTCGCGTCTTCCCATCGTGTGAAGCCGGCCCGACCACGGAGCCCGACGCACGCCGGCTTCAAAGAGCAGACGCGAATCTCAACGGACATCGGGCGAATCGGCGGCGGTGGTGGGGGATCCGGTAACTGGACCGGCCGCGGTGCGACGAGGCGTCCCGCCAGGAGGAGCGATCCGTCGCATCCGTGGGCTCCGTCGAATCCGTGTCCCCCAACGTCTGATGCCCGCCTGACCACGGAGCCCGATGCATGCCGCGGAGGAGCAAGGGATGCACGCGTCCCGCGCCCCACGTCCCGCGTCCCTACTCCGCCCTGAACCCCTCCGACCTCCGCTCGTAGTGCCGCTTGTCCCCGCCGAGGATCCGTGACAGCAGCGTCCCGATCCCGCTGCTGATCGCCGACACGGGGCTGTTCTTCCCGCGCACCGCCGGCTCGAAGTCGCCGCGCAGCCATCGCTGCAGCGCGTCCAGGTCGCTCTCCGTCAGCGTCTGCACGTCCAGCGAGAGCGCGTAGTAGTACTTCGCCCCCGCGCGCCGCGGCGCCATCGCGACGTGATACGCCCGATCGATCACCTGTTCGGCCGACGTGATGCTGCCGAACGCCCCGAAGTCTTCGCGCTGGCGCCCGCGCTGGCGCACGACCTGGTACACGTGCCGCACCGGATCGTAGAACACGAACACGTCCCACTCCGTCGCGCTCTCCAGGTCGTCGAACCATCCGCCCCCGCGCCACAGCTCCAGCCGGTAGTGCAGGTCGGCCGGGAAGCCGTTGAGCAGCAGCTCGCGTGTCTTCGCCGTCAGCAGGTGCGCCGACTCGATCGTCGGCCCGTCCGTCGGCGCGCCGTTCGCGCCGGGAAGCGCGATCGACATCTGCGCGTCCTGCGCCCGGAGCGGCGGGGCGAACGCGGAGGTCGCGGCGACGAGGAGACCGAGAGCGAGCAGCCGTCGCACGGATCAGAAGCGGTGTCCGAGTCGCACGAAGAACCGGATCGGCTCGTTCGACGTCAGCGCCTTCGCCGCGTAGATGCCGAACAGCCCCAGATCCAGCCCGCCGCCGAGGTCCGAACGGAAGGTGCTGAGCGGCGGGAACTCGCCGCTCCGGTAGGTCATCCCGGCGGTGGTCGCCGTCGCGGGCGTCGCGCCGTTCACCATCCAGCCGCGCCCCGCGTCGAGGAACAGCACCCAGACGCCGTCGGTCTGGAAGTGCAGCACGTTGCTCGACTCGAAGTGCGCGTTCGACCCATCCTCGCCGATGCTGAAGTGGAGGTCCCCGCGGTACTCCACCTGCGCGAGCGCGATCCGGTCGCACGACGCCTGCGGCACGATCCCCGGTGTGGTCGCGGTGCACGTCCCGACGCTGTTGCCCACGTCGGCGCGGAAGGCATAGCCGGGCAGCACCCCCGGGCCGTCGACCGACAGGCGCCGCTCCAGCGGCAGCGGGTCGCCGGCGAGCCAGCCCCCCGTCACGATGCGGAAGTTGAGCTGCGCGTCCGGGGACACGCGGTTGTAGCGCCGCACGTCGAGGAAGCCGCGCGCGTAGTCCGTGTGCGTCGGCGTCGGCGGACCGCCCGGCACGGGCCCGGCGCCGAGGAACGGCCGCGCGAGCGTGCCCACGCCGCGCTCCCAGTCCGCCACCATGTACCAGCCGGACGCGGGGTGCGCGGGATCGTTGCGCGTGTCGAGCTTGAGCGTGAGCGAGCCCACGTGCGCCAGCCCCTCGTCCACCGGCGGGTTGGGGCGCCAGATCGCGTCGTCGCGGAAGAGCGTGAACGGGTCGCGCACCTCGCGCGACGACCAGCGCTCCTCGCCGAAGCTCGCCGTCAGGCTCACGCCGCGACGGAGGAAGCCGCTGACGTACCCGTTCGCCCCGTGCCGCTCGTAGTAGTCGCGGTAGTCGCGGTGGAACAGGAACGAGGCGAGCCCCGTCTCGAGGTCGGTGAGCTGCCAGTCCTCGACGCCGTTCACGACGTTGAACAGCCGTCCGCCCACGGCGAGGCCGTTGCGGCGCCCGAGCTGCACCTCCGTGCGCACGTTGTGTCCGACGTCGCTCTCGCCCGGGCCGAAGCTCCCGCTGGTGCGCACCACGGCGTAGGCGTCGAGCCGCAGCCGCCCCCACGGGGTGATGCGCTGGATCTGCGGACCGAGGTCGATCGGCAGTCCCTCCACGCGGTCGTACGCACCCGCCGAGGCGATCTGCAGCTTGCTCCAGTTGCGCGACCGGCGCCGCTCCCAGCGCCGCCACCACGTGTCCTCGTACGCCGTCGAGTCGCGCGCGGCGACGATGCGGCCGCCCTCCATCGTGTAGTGCAGCGACTGGCGATAGATGCGCAGCTCGCCGCCCACGTACGCCTCGTCGCGCCCCTCGACGTCGCCCCCGACCACCAGCAGGTCGCCGTCGATGTGCGCGCTCGGCTGGAGGATGACGTCGGCATCGATCGCCAGCACGTTGCCCGCGACGCGGCCGGCGATCGTCAGCGGGCCGGTGAGCACCGCGAGGTCCCCGCGCACGACGCTGTCGCGCGCCACGTCGAACGGCCCCGTCGCGCGCCGCGTCGATGGATTGTTGAAGAGGTCCGTCGCCTCGCGCACGACGTCGCGCGGCAGCGCCTGCACCGCCGGGATCGTGTCCCGTTCCTGCGCGTGGGCGGCGAGTGGCACGAGGGCGAGGACGAGCGCCAGGGTCGCGGTTCGCATGGTCGTCAGGTCGTGGAGGGCTCGCCGCGCCGGCGGGGCATCGGGCGTACCGGCCCGCGGCCGAGGCGCCAAACGAGTCGACGGCAACGACTTGCCGCGCGCGGCCCGGACGCGCCGCAGCGGCGCGTGTCCACGGGCGAGGTCGGAGGGGTGTGTCGCGATCACTCGTCGCCGAGGGAGATGCCGAGCCGCCGCATCCGGCGGTAGAGATTCGGCCGGTCGGTCTTCAGCCGACGCGCCGCCTCCGCCACGTTGCCGCTCGCCAGCGACAGCGCCCGCCCGATCAGCGTGCGCTCGTAGTCGTCCAGCGTGTCGCTCAGCGAGCGCTCGAGCGCCGCCGGGTCGGGGAGCGGCGCCGCCGCGGCGAGCTGGGCGCCCCCGTCGAGCTGCAGCACCGCCCGCACCTCGTCCGCGCCGACGACGCGCCCCGCGTGCAGGATCGCGAGCCGCTCGACGATGTTCGCCAGCTCCCGCACGTTCCCCGGCCAGCGGTAGCGCGCGAACAGCGACAGCGCCTCCGGCGTCCACTCCGGCATCGGCTGGCCGGTGCGCGCGCGGTGCAGCAGCGAGAAGTGCCTGACGAGGGCGGGGATGTCGCCCGGCCGCTCGCGCAGCGGCGGCACGGGGACGGGGATGACGTTGAGGCGGAAGAACAGGTCCTCGCGGAAGCTGCCGTCCGCCACCGCGCGCCCGAGATCCTTGTTCGTCGCGGCGAGGATGCGCACGTCCACCCGGATCGGCTTCCCGCCCCCGACGCGCTCGATCTCCTTCGCCTCGATGGCGCGGAGCAGCTTGGCCTGCGCCTCCGCGCCGAGGTCGCCCACCTCGTCGAGGAACAGCGTCCCCGTGTGCGCGAGCTCGAAGCGGCCGATCCGCCGCTCCGTCGCGCCCGTGAACGCCCCCTTCTCGTGGCCGAACATCTCGCTCTCCACGAGGTCGCGCGGGATGGCGGCGCAGTTCACGCGCACGAACGGCCGGTCGCGGCGGCCGCTGGCGACGTGGATCGCCGCCGCCACGAGCTCCTTGCCCGTCCCCGATTCCCCCGTGATCAGCACCCGCGCGTCCGTCGGCGCCACGCGCGCGATCAGCTCGCGCACGCGCGCCATCTCCGGGCTCTCGCCGACCATCTCCCCCGCCAGCCCGAGGTCGGCGCGCAGCGCCCGCGCCTCGCGGCGCGCCTGGCGCAGCTCCATCGCCGAGCCGAGGGCGAGCAGCACCCCCTCCGGGCTGAGCGGCTTCTCGAGGAAGTTGAACGCGCCGAGCTTCGTCGCGCGCACCGCGTCGCTGAGCCCCGCGCGCCCGCTCATCATGACGACCGGCACGTCCGGCAGCGCCTCGCGCACGCGGGCCAGCGTCGCCAGGCCGTCCAGCTCACCCGGCATCATCAGGTCGAGGAGCAGCACGTCCGGCTCGCTCTCCAGCGCTCGCGCCAGCCCCGTCGCGCCGTCCTGCGCGTCGCGGACCTCGTAGCCCTCCGCGGCGAGCAGCGCCCCCACCATCCGGCGGATGTTCGGCTCGTCGTCGACGATGAGGACGGTCGGCATCGCCCCGGGTGCCTAACGCTGCCCGGCGGCGGGCGTCGCCGCCGGCGCCGCCACCTGTCCCGCTGCCCGGCCCTCCGCCAGCAGCTTCGTCGTGTAGCGCTGGTTCTCCGAGATCCGCTCCACCTCGAGCGACATCGCGTCCACCGCCTGCTCGATCCGCTCCAGCCGCGCGATGATGTCCCCCGTCACCAGCGGCGCCACCGGCGGCCGCTCGAGGAAGCGCCTGCTCAGCGCGCGGATGATCGGGATGCCGAGCGCGATGACCGCGATCGTCATGAAGAACGACTTCACGATGATCACCGCCTCGAACGGAATCTCCGGCCCGGGGATCATCGGCGGCATCGGGGTCTGGAGGGCGAGCAGGAAGGCTGCGGGCATCGACATACGGTCGGCAGGTGAGGGAAGGACATCGGGTGATCACGCACGCGCCGGCGTCCGCGCGTCCGCGAGGGAGGAACCGTCCACCGGAAGGACGAAGCGGATGCGGGTCCCGGCACCCGGCGTGCTCTCGGCGACCACGTCGCCGCGGTGCGCGAGCACCGTCTGGCGCGCGATGGCGAGCCCCAACCCGGTGCCGCCGGGCTTGTGCGTGACGTACGGCTCCCAGATCCGCGGGAGCTGCTCGGGCGCGATCCCGCACCCGGTGTCGGCCACCGCGATCTCCACCGCGTCGCCCCCGTCACGCTGCGCGCGCCGGACGTCGACCGACACGCTGCCCCCGCTCCGGCACGCCTCGACGGCGTTGATCATCACGTTCGAGAGCGCGCGGGCCAGCGCATCGTGGTGGCCGCGCACCATCGGCACGTCCTCGGCGACGTTCACCGTCAGCGGCATCGTCTCCGGCACCGTCGCGCGCGCCGTGTAGCGAACCAGCTCGCCGATGTCGACGTCGGCCGGCGGGCCCTCGGGGAGCCGCCCGAACTGCGAGAACGCGCGCGCCATCTCCTCGAGCCGCCGCGACTCGACCTCGAGCACCTCCACCGTCTCCGCCAGCTCCGGCGGCACGTCGCGGCGCAGCCGCGCCACCGCGAAGCGGATCGGCGTCAACGGATTCTTCAGCTCGTGCGCGACCTGGCGCGCCGTCTCGCGCAGCGCAGCGGAGCGCTCCGCCTCGAGCGCGCGCGCGCGGCCGAGCTCCAGCTCTCGCGCCATCTCGCGCATGCGCCGCCGCAGCACCTCGAACTCCGGCGCCCCCTTCCGGGGCGGGCCGATGGGCAGGGGTTCGCCGCGCCCGATGCGCTCCGTCCATCCGACGAGCTCCTGCAGCGGCCGGCTCAGGTTGCGGCTCAGGTGTCCCGCGACGCGCGATGCCACGAGGGCGAGCGCCAGCCACACCACCACCGCCAGCACCGCCGCCGCTCCCGCCGCGCGGCGGAAGATGAATCCCGCCTGCTTCGCCCGCACCGCGCTCAGGTTCAGCGTCCGCTCGTGCTCCGCGAGCGCCAGCCGCTGCGACCGCGTCAGCGGCGCGGCGCGTGCAGCCGTCAGCGCGCGCTGCCCCGTCGCGGCCACGCTGTCCCACGCGGCCGTCGCTCCGACGAGCGGCAGGGCCCACCAGCTCGTGGCGCCCCAGGCGAGAGAAAGCAGGATGGATGGGAGGAGCGCGAACGACAGCAGGATGACGAAGAGCCGTCCACGAAATCCGACTCGCTTCACAGGGTCTCCGTACGCGGTGCTCGCGACTGCGGTTTCGAAATGAAACATACAGATTGTGCACACCCTCGACCACCCTGAATCGCGCGTGGACCACACGTGAACCGCACCGATTTCCGATGAAGACACACACCGACTATCTGACCTTCGACACGACGCGCCGGCAGGAGATCCTCGACATCACCGACGCGGTCGAGCGCTGCCGCGCGACCGCGGGGATCCGCGAGGGGATGGTGCTCGTCTCCGCGATGCACATCTCCGCCTCGGTGTTCGTGAACGATCACGAGCCCGGACTCTGGCAGGACATCCTCGACTGGCTCGAGCAGGACGTCGCGCCCTGGGATCCGCAGCGCTATCGGCACAACACCGGCACCGGCGAGGACAACGCCGCGGCCCACCTGCGCTCGATCACGATCGGCCACGAGGTGATCGTCCCCGTCACCAACGGCGCCCTGGACCTCGGCCCATGGCAGCGGATCTTCTACGGCGAGTGGGACGGCCAGCGCCCGAAGCGGGTCATCCTCAAGGCGATGGGGGAGTGAAGGCGGGAGGCGGGAGGCGGGAGGCGGGAGGCGATGGGGACGAGGGACGAGGGACGCGTCCGGGCTGGCTCCTTCCGCCGTGCGTCGGGTCCTGCGTGGCCCATGACATCGACGCCGAGGGGAATGCGAATTCGACGGAGGTCGCGGATGCCGCGGATCGCCCCTGTTGGTGCGAGAGCGCGTCGCACCACGCGTCCGGTCGCCGCCGCTCATCCCTCTACCCAGCCGCCTCCAAAGAGCAGACGCGAATTCATCGGAAGAGGTGCGAATGGGCGCGAATGGGCGTCACGAGCGGGCTTCCGATCCCGGACCGTCCGCTGGGTGCGAGGAGTCGTCGCGCCACGCGAAGCGATTCGCGCCGATCCGCCCTGCATCCGTGGGCATCCGTGTTCCCCCCCCGTGTGATGCCGGCCGGCGGAGGAGCGCCACGCACGGCGGAGGTAGGCAGGGATGCCCCCGTCCCTCGTCCCTCGTCCCCCAGCGCGTCCCGCTTCCCGCTTCCCGCTTCCCGCTTCCCGCTTCCCGCTTCCCGCTTCCCGCTTCCCGGCCATGCACTTACGCCCGCTGGACGCCACATGTACATTATGTGTTCGATGTGGAATCCGGCCGAGCATTGATGTCCCACGCCGGGTCGTCGGAGCAGGGTGTCGCAGCGCGACCCTCTCCGCGGCAGCTGGCGGTGCCCCCGAAGGATGGGTCGTCCCATCCTCGCCGGGGCGGGGATGATCGTCGGCCGGATGCGCTTGCCTGCGGAGGGCGCCCGGTCCGGCGCTCCGCGGGACCGCCGACGCGGCGGAGGCCAGACGGCCGTCCCCGCGTGGCTCGCGGCGCACATCGAGAGGAGCGGCGCCCTCATGCGCCATCGCAGTGGCGGGGCATTGGCGGAGACGGGGCGAATGGCCTCCTTCCCCGCGCGACGCCCCGGCCGACGAATCCAGATCTCGCACGCCATGTCGACCGCCGTCCGGTGACCGGGAGCGGAGCGGTCGAGGGTCGCGAGCTCGGACGGGAGGCCGTCCGAGCCAACCACGGGCCTGCACGCCCGCAGGGAAGTTCATGAACTCACGCAACTCGCGCACGACGCCCTCGCGCGCCCACTCGGCCCTCGTGCATCGCGGGCCCCAGGCGATGCTCGCCCCGCACGCCGCCCCGATCCATACCCCGATCCACGCGCCGAACGCCGCCCTGCTCATCGACTTCGACAACGTCACGATGGGCATCCGCTCCGACCTCGGGAAGGAGCTCCGCAACCTGCTCTCGTCGGACATCATCAAGGGCAAGGTCGCCGTGCAGCGCGCCTACGCCGACTGGCGGCGCTACCCGCAGTACATCGTGCCGCTGTCCGAGGCGTCCATCGACCTGATCTTCGCCCCCGCCTACGGGTCCTCGAAGAAGAACGCGACGGACATCCGCCTCGCCATCGACGCCCTGGAGCTCGTGTTCACTCGCCCGGAGATCGGGACCTTCATCCTCCTCTCGGGCGATTCCGATTTCTCCAGCCTCGTCATCAAGCTGAAGGAGTACGGCAAGTACGTCATCGGCGTCGGCATCCGCGAGTCGTCGAGCGACCTGCTCGTCCAGAACTGCGACGAGTACTACAGCTACAACGCCCTCGCCGGGCTCGTGAAGGCGAACGAGGAGGAGGAGGCCACTCACAAGTGGGATCCGTGGGAGCTCGTCTCCGAGGCCATCCAGCGCATGAAGCGCAATGGCGACGTGATGCGCTCCGACCGCCTGAAGCAGGTCATGCAGGAGATCGACAACACCTTCGATGAGAAGGATCTCGGCATGTCCAAGTTCTCGCGCTTCGTCCAGGAGGCGGCGCAGCGCGGGCTCATCTCCGTCTCGAAGCTCGAGAACGGGCAGCTCGAGGTCGATCTCCCGCGCGCTGGCGAGGCGCACGAGGCGCCCGTCGAGACGGCGGTGCCGCTGCCGTCCACGCGCGAGCAGGCGCCGCGCGAGATGGAGGCCGCGCCGGAGGAGCGCGGTCGCCGTCGGCGTGGCCGCGGTCGCGGTCGCGAGCGTGAGGACCGCTCCGCGCGCCCGCGCGGCGAGGAGGCGGCCGCCGCGGCGCTCACCCCCGACACCGCGGTCGGCGAGGCCCACGTCCCCGAGGCGCGTCCGCCGCGCAAGGAGATCGGCCAGTCGGGCGAGCGCCTCACCAAGGCCGAGGCGTTCGATCTCGTCCGGCGCTCGGTCGAGTCGCTCACCCCGGGCGAGGAGCCCGTGCGCGCGACGCAGGTCCGCGAGCGCGCGCGCCAGATCCTCGGCCGCGACAGCGAGAGCCTCAACGAGCGGCTCTTCACGCGCATCCTCATGGACGCGCACGATGCCGGCATCCTCGACCTGCGGCGCCGCGGCGACGACTTCGAGGTCAGCCGCGCCGCGGAAGCGGCTCCCGTCGCCGAGCAGCTCGCGCAGGCCGCCGCCGCGCACGCGCCGCCGGCGGCTACCGCCGCGCCGAGCCCGCGCCTCGGCATGGGCCCGCGCGGTGTGACGGGACGCGGGCGTGGGCGCGGCGCCGCGCCGCCGCCGGACCTGCTGACCGTCGGCGTGATCGACGAGGTCGAGCCGACGACCGCGGAGCCGGAGACGGCCGCGCCGGAGGCTGCACCAGCGGAGGAGAAGCCCGCGCGCGGCACGAAGCGCGGCGGTCGCAAGCGGGGGCGCAAGACGACGCGCAAGGCCACCGAGAGCGCCGAGGTCACGCCCGCCGCCGCGGCGGAGCCCGCGGCCGAAGCGCCCGCCGAGGAGGCGGCGCCATCCGCGAAGCCGAAGCGCGGACGCGCGGCAGCCGGCGCCAAACGGGCGCGGCGCCCGCGAGCCAAGAAGGCCGCGCGGAGCAGCGAGGGATGACCCGGAACGCCGCGCCTGCCGCGCGGCGTTCTCGTCAGGCGCCGGCGCTCCCGCGCGCGTTCTACGAGCGCGACACCGAGGTCGTCGCCCGCGAGCTGCTCGGGATGGTCCTCGAGTGCCGCACGCGCGACGGCGTCGCGAGCGGGCGCATCGTGGAGACGGAGGCGTACCTCGGCGAGCATGACCTCGCCTGTCACGCCGCCGCCGGCCGCACCGCGCGCACCGCGCCTCTCTACGGCCCGCCGGGCATCGCGTACGTCTACTTCATCTACGGCATGTACTGGTGCTTCAACGCGGTCACGCGCCAGGAGGACCATCCCAGCGCCGTCCTCGTTCGCGCCGTCGAGCCGCTCGCCGGCGAATCGCTCATGCGCGCGCGCCGGCCGCGCGCCCGCCGCGCCGTCGACCTCACCAACGGACCGGGAAAGCTCTGCCTCGCCCTCGGCATCGACGGCGGCATGAACTGGCACCCCCTCCAGCGCCCGCCCCTCCTCATCAGGGAAGCCGAGCCCGTGCCCGATGCCGACGTCACCGTCACGCCGCGCATCGGCATCACCCAGTCCGCCGACTGGCCCCTCCGCTGGTTCATCACCGACAACCCGTGCGTCTCGAAGACGCCGGCGCACTTCCCGCGGCGGCCGCATCGCGCGTGACCGCCCCCGCCCCCGCCACCGTCGCCGAGCGCGCCGCCCGCATCCTCGCCGACGCCATCGTCGTCGACCTGCATAACGACCTGCCGACCCGCATCGTCGACGACGGCTACGATCCCGACGTGCGCCACCGGCCCGGCTTCCAGCCCGACGAGGGCGAGACCGACCTGCCGCGCCTGCGGGAGTCGGGCATCACCGGCCAGTTCCTCGCCGTGTTCGTCCACGCGCGCTACGCGCGCATGCGCCCCGACCAGTCGTTCGCCCGCGCGCGGGCGCAGCTCGACGCGGTCCACGCCTTCGTCGCCTGCCACCCGGACGAGCTCCTCCTCGCCACCCGCGCCGCCGACGTGCGGCGCGCGCGGGCGCTCGGCCGGATCGCCATCCTCCTCGGCATCGAGGGCGGACACGCCATCGAGAGCTCCCTCGACCGCCTGCGCGAGCTGCACCGCCTCGGGGCCCGCTGCATGACGCTGACGTGGAACAACGGGAACGACTGGGCGGGCTCCTCGCTCGGCGAGGGCGGCACGCGCACCGGCGGCCTCACGGACTTCGGCAGGGAAGTGGTGCGCGAGATGAACCGCCTCGGCATGCTCGTCGACGTCTCCCACGTCTCCGACGCCACCTTCGACGACGTCGTCGCCACCAGCACCCAGCCGGTCGTCGCCTCCCATTCCAACGCGCGCGCCCTCGCGCCGAGTCCGCGCAACCTCACCGACGAGCAGCTCCGGGCGATCGCCGCCTCCGGCGGCGTGGTCGGGCTCAACTTCTACGCCGGCTTCCTCGACGCGGGCTTCCTCGCCGTCCAGGACCGCGTCGCGCGCGAGCTCGACGCCGAGTTCGCGCCGCGCCTCGCCGCCGCGTCGTCGCCGAGCGAGGAGGATGCCGTGCGCCGGGAGATGGATCGACGCGGCCATGCGCTCGTCGCCGCGCTCCCCGCGCCGCCCTTCTCCGTGCTCCTCGACCACCTCGATCACATGATCGCCGTCGCCGGAGTCGACCACGTGGCGGTGGGCAGCGACTTCGACGGCGTCGGCGGCCTGCTCCCCGCCGGCATGCGCGACGTCACGTGCCTCGCGAGGCTCGCGCCGGCGATGCTGGAGCGCGGCTACGCCGACGCCGACGTCGCGAAGGTGCTCGGCGGCAACGCCCTGCGTGTCATGGAGCGCGTGCTCGACGCCGCCGCTCCGCGCTGACCTCCGTCCACGACGCACGAACCCCGGCGGGAGAGCCTCTCCCGCCGGGGTTCGTCGTTCCCGCTCGGCAGCGTGAGCGCTACTCGCGCTCGATCGACGTCCCCGCGTTGTAGCGGATGCCGATCTCGTAGCCGAGGTGGAAGGACTTGCTGTTGTACAGGAACATGTTCTTCTGCGCCGGGCTCGCCGTCGCCTGCACGAACGCGGAGATCGCGCTGAGCCGGAACTGCGTGCCGATCATGACGAGCGGCGAGAAGCCGGTGCGGTACGTCTGGATGACGCTCGCCTCGTAGTCGTTCGGCACCTGCTGCGGCTCCGCGTCGGCGATCTGCTTCAGCGAGACCCCGAGGCCGGCGTAGGGCCGGATGCGCGAGTTGTCGCCCGGGAAGCCGACCGCCGCGATGTCGAAGCGCCGCATGTCCTTCAGCGTCACCGGCTGGCCGACCGTGTCGCCCGCGCTCGTCGCCACCATCTGCGTCGTCGTGAAGAACGCCTGGGAGAAGCTGGCGTACAGCGCGCCATGCGTCCGCGTGATCATCCAGTCCGCGCCGACCGACGGCGCCTGCGTGTACTTGGAGGTGCCGTTCGCGGCCATGTCGCCGTAGACGAGCCCCCCGCCCTTGATCCCCCAGAACCACGCGTCCTTGAACGGCTTGCCGCTCTGCGCCGCTCCGACCCCCGGCAGCAACATGACGACTGCGAGGGCAGTCCACAGAGCACGAACGGTTCGCATGTCAACCTCGGCGTTGAGTTCTACGTACCGCGCCCAACCTTGTCATGACCGGGACGACAGAGCCGGCAACTGGTCACGCTGGCACGTGTGTTTCCGTGACCCCCATCATAGTATGGGAAGGCCAGTGCCCGCGCGCCCAGCACACCCACCCTGTCGGACGGAGGAGCCGATGTCGTCAGTGTCCCCAGGCGCGGAACAGTTCACGACCGCCGTCTACGGAACGATCTTCGGCCGGCGGTCCGCCGTGGTGGATCGGTTGCACGAAGGCGAGCGCCTCATCCTGGTGCCCGATCCTCCGGGCACCGAGCCGCCGAACGTGTGGGTACATGCGCCGGGAGGCGACGTCATCGGCCATCTCTCGCCGGACGTCGCCTCCTGGCTGGTGCCTTCGATGCTCGAGGGGGAGCGCTACGGCGCGGTCGTCGAGCGGATCGGCGGCAGCAACGTCGCGAGCTGGAAGCGGCTGATCATCACCGTGAGGTGCGTCAGATCACATTGAGCTTCCGGCCGACCTTCCGGAAGGCGCGCACCGCCTCGTCGAGGTCGTCGCGCGAGTGCGCCGCAGAGATCTGGCAGCGAACGCGCGCCTGCCCCTGCGGCACCACCGGATAGCCGAAGCCCGTCACGAACACGCCCTCGGCGAGCAGCAGGTCGCTCATCTGGATCGCCGCCGCCGTCTCGCCGACGATGATCGGGACGATCGGCGTCTCGCCGGGCAGGGGCTTGAATCCCGCCTCGATGATCTGCTCGCGGAAGTAGCGCGCGTTGTCGCGCAGCTTCTGCACGCGCTCCGGGTGCGCCTCGACGTAGCGCACCGCCGCGAGAGCGCTCGACGCCACGGTGGGCGGCAGCGCGTTCGAGAAGAGCTGCGGGCGCGACCGCTGGGTGAGATAGTCCGCGAGCGCCGCCGAGCCGGCGACGAATCCCCCCGCGGCACCCCCGAGCGCCTTGCCGAGCGTCGAGGTGATCACGTCCACCTCGCCGAGGACGCCGAAATGCTCCGCCGTCCCCCGGCCGGTCGCCCCGAGCACCCCCGTGCCGTGCGAGTCGTCCACCATCACGACGGCGTCGTGCTCGCGCGCGAGCTGGAGGATCTCGGGCAGCTTCGCCACGGCGCCTTCCATCGAGAACACGCCGTCCGTCCAGATCAGCCGGCGCCGGGCGTCCTTCGCCGCGGCGAGCTTCTCGCGCAGGTCGTCCATGTCGCCGTGCTTGTACACGGCCGACGTGCACTTCGTGATCGACTTCGCCAGGCGGATGGAGTCGATGATCGACGCGTGGTTGAGCGCGTCGGAGATGACGAAGTCGCCCTCCTCCACCACCGTCGCGGTCAGCCCCTCGTTGGCGTTCCACGCCGAGACGTAGGTGAGCGAGCCCTCCGTGCCGACGAAGCGCGCGAGCGCCGACTCGAGCTCGCGGTGGACGGCGAAGGTGCCGCAGATGAACCGCACGCTCCCGGTGCCCGCGCCGTAGGCCTCGAGCCCGTCGATCCCGCCCTGCACGACCGACGGCTCGTCGCACAGGCCGAGGTAGTTGTTCGACGAGAGGATGAGCACCTCCCCCCGTCCTTCCATCTTCACGCGGGCCGACTGCGGCGAATCGAGGAAGTTGAGCCGCTTGTAGACGCGATCGCGCTTGAACTGCTCGAGCTGCGCCTCGAGACCGCTCGTGAAGTTCCGATTGAGAGACATGGTCGTGTGGTGAGGGTCGACGGTCGTGGGTCGAGGGTCGAGAGCAGCAGGAACGAGGAAATAGGAACGAGGAACGAGAGAGGGCGTGACGGGTCGGTACTCGTTCCTCGTTCCTGCATCACTATTCCACTGCGATTCTCGACCCTCGACCCTGAACCCTCGCCCTTCGCGTCAGCTGACTTCGAATATCACCTTCCCCGCCGCTCCCGTCTTGATCGCCTGGATGGCCTCGTCGGCCGCCTCGAGCGGGAAGCGGTGCGTGATGACCGGCGTCGGATCGAACATGCCCGAGCGCAGGAAGCGCGTGACGAGGTGCCAGGTGTCGTACATCCGCCGCCCGACGACGCCGTAGATCGTGATCCCCTTGAAGATCACCTCCGTCGCGAAGTCCACCTCCATCGGCTTCGCCGGGATGCCGAGCATCTGCACGTGTCCCCCGACGCGCACGAGCTTGAACGCCTGGTGGATCGCCGACGGGACGCCCGACATCTCCAGCACCACGTCCACCCCGAGGCCGTCCGTGTGCCGGCGCACGACCTCGTCCGCCTCCGGCGGATGCACGACGTCGTGCGCGCCCATCCGCCGCGCCAGCTCGAGCCGGGTGTCGTTGACGTCCGAGGCGATGATGCGCGACGCGCCCGCCGCCTTGCAGATCCCGACGGCGAAGAGGCCGATCGGCCCGCATCCGGTGATGAGCACGGTCGCGCCCGGGATCTCCGTCGTCAGCGCGGTGTGGAACGCGTTCCCCATCGGGTCGTGAATCCCCCCGATGTCGAACGAGATGTTGTCATCGAGGTGCCAGACATTGGTCGCCGGCATCGCGATGTAGTCCGCGAAGCAGCCGTCCCGATCGACGCCGATGATCTTCGTGTAGGGACAGACGTGGGAGTTCCCGGTGCGGCAGAGCAGGCAGCGGCCGTCGACGATGTGCCCCTCCGCCGTCACGCGGTCTCCCTCGCGCACGTCCGTCACCAGCTTGCCGACCTGCGCCACCTCGCCCGCGAACTCGTGGCCGACGACGAACGGCGGCTTGCAGCGGCCCTGCGCCCACGCGTCCCACTCGTAGATGTGGACATCCGTCCCGCAGACGCCGGCTCGCCGCACCCGGATCAGGACCTCGTCGTCTCGTATGCGCGGCTCGGGGACCTCCTTCAGCACGAAGCCCGGTCCCGCCGCGGCCTTCACAAGCGCTCTCACGCGCGTCTCGCTCCCAGGTTGTTGGGTGTTTCGGTCGAGCGCCCGCCGTGGCGCGCGCTCCCCAAAAAACCTCGCACTGCACTGACGGCGAGGGAAGTGTGCGGCGCGCCGAGCGGGGGCCGCACGCACTCGTGCGGCGCATCGCGCGCCGCGCGACGACGCTGCACCACGCGCGCACGACGAGCGCGCGATGCACGTGATGCTGCGCTGGCCGCGTGTCGCGCATGTAAGCGGAAGGTGGCAAAGGTATTGCGTGAGATTTCTGTGGGTCCTATATTCGCGCAGGTACACGACCAACGTGCAGAGCGAGGGTACTGCGTGGCCCAAACGCGACGAGTGATCGAGCAATCGATGTACGCAGTCGCGGCGAGAGACAGCGCCGCTGTTGGCAGCCCCGCCATCGGTCGCCAGACGACCGGGCCCCTCGCCTCCCCATCGCCGAGCCTCACCGTCCTCCCCTTCGGCGACCGCTCCACCTCCGACACCGACTTCGCGCGCGCTGCTTGCACGCGCTGCTGGCCTTCCGATCCGCGCCGCACCGGCGCCGATCGTCACGTTTCGCGTGGCTCGTCGTCAGTGAGGGAGCGCCACCTGGCTTTCGTAGGTCACCATCTTCACGCGTCTCCGCGGAGTCGCGTGTAGCGGCGGCCGAAACGCTTCGGCGTGAGGCTGTCGTCTCGCCGGTCCACCGGGGGATCGGTCGAGAGCAAAACCTCCATTCATGGAGAGATGCACATGGCCGCAAAGAAGACTGCCCGCAAGGGCGCGAAGAAGAGCAGCGCTCGCAAGAGCACCGCGAAGAAGTCCACGCGGAAGAAGACTGCGAAGAAGGCGAAGCGCTAAGCTCTTCACTAGCAGAAGAAGTAAAGGGGTCGGCCTCGCGCCGGCCCCTTTCTTTATTCCCGCCTCCCTCCTCCCGCCTCCCGCCTCCCGCTATCTCGCATACCTCGCCAGCGCCAGGTCCATGATCCGCGCCACCAGCGCCTCGTACGACAACCCCGCCCGCGCCGCCGCCCGCGCGAACTCGCTCTCCCGCTCCAGGTAGCAGTTCGGGTTCACTTCCAGCACGAAGATCTCCCCCGCCGGCGTCACCCGCAGATCCACCCGGCCGTAGTCGCGCAGCCGCAGCGCCTGGAACGCGTCCACCGCCACCCGCTGCATCCGCTGCACGACATCGGGCGCGACATCCTCGGGAAAGATCGCCTTCGTCCCCGCGAACGCCGCCCCGCCTCCCGCATCGTCGCCCCACTTCGCCTCCCAGCTCGCGATCCGCGGCATCCCCGTCGGCAGCGCCGAGAAGTCGAGCTCGATGATCGGCAGCGGCTGCGCCGTCGCGTTCCCGAGCACGCCGACGTAGAACTCCCGGCCGTCGATGTACTGCTCCAGCAGCACCGGCTGGTGGAAGCGGCTCTGCAGCTCGTCGATCTTCGCCAGCAGCTCGCGCAGGTCGTGCACCAGCGAGCCGGCCGTGATGCCGAGCGACGCATCCTCCTGCGGCGGCTTCAGGATCAGCGGGAACGCGATGTCGCCCGCCCAGTCCAGCGCGCCGCGGTACACCGTCGCGAACTCCGGCGTCCGGATGCCGTGGAAGCCGAGCACCTTCTTCGTCAGGCTCTTGTCGCCGGCCACGAGCAGCCCCGCCGGGCTCGAGCCGGTGTAGCGCAGGTCGAGCAGGTTGAGCACCGCCGCGACGTTCGATTCGAGCGCGCTCTTGCCGCGAAACGATTCCGCGAGGTTGAACACGAGGTCGGGTGCCGCCCGCCGCAGCGACGTCGTGAGCACCTCCAGGTCGTCGGCGACGCAGACGAGCTGCGCGGCGTGACCGTTCGCCTGCACCGCGGCGGAGAGCTGCGCGAGCACCGGGTCCACGGGCGTCTCGCACGCCTCCTTCGTGTGCAGGATGGCGACCTTCATTCGTGCCCCGCGCTCCCGCCCTCGCCGTTGCCGCCCCGCGCCGTCGGCACGAGCGTCCGCGTGTAGCGATGGTTCATCACCACCGCCGTCCCGAACGCGGTGAGCTCGATCAGCACCGCCGCCTCCACGTTGCCGACGCGCAGCCCGAGCACGTCGCCGCGGCCGGCGAGGTGCGCGAGCAGGGAGCGCACCACCGACGGCGGCTCCCCCGTCCAGTACGAGATGCGGCTCACGATCTCGCGCTCGTGACGCTCGACGAAGCGTCGCGCCGACTCGCCGCTCGGCGCCTCCTCCGACGAGAGGAAGATCCGCCGCAGGTCCACGTCGAACTGGCGCGGATCGGCGACGGGCAGCTCCTCGCGCGCGCTCGCGTAATGTTCGGCGATCGTGTAGTCCATCGCGTCCACCGGCAGGTCGTCAGGCGTCGGCGCCGGCGGCGACGGCGGGGGCTGAGCGCCGAGCTCCCGCATGACGCGATCCACGTACTCCAGCTTCGCCAGCGCCGGCCAGCCCGCGTACTCGCGCCGCCAGTCGAGTCCGGGCGTGAGCCACACGGCGAAGCTCTCCGCGAAGTCCTCGTCCGGATGCTTCTGCGCGTACCAGCCGAGGATGTGTCGGACGTGCGCGCGCGAGAAGGGATCGGCGCGATAGCGCTCCTGGTACGGCTGCGCGATCGAGCCGAAGAGCGCGCGCCATTCGGCGCGCTCGTACAATCGATAGGCGTAGTTGATGGCGTGCCCGCACTCGTGGCGGAGGTAGCGCATCGCCTCCGCGTCGTCCTCGATCCCCGCCGACATCTCCGACTCGATGCGCTCGAGCCGCGGATCCACGAGATAGAACGGGACGCCGATGAGCGGCGTCCCGTCGGGGCACCCCCACTCGTCGCTGAGATACACCGGGGGGCGATAGGCGACGTGCTTCGCCTCGAGCTCGCGATGGAGCTTCTTCACGAGGCGCTCCACGCGCGTCCCGCGAATCGTGAGACCCAGCTCGGAGATCCTCCGGCCGAGCAGCGCTCGTCGCTCCTCCTCCCACTCGTCCGTACGCATCACGCGTGCGACGCGGGCAAGGCTCGTTCCCGTCGGGCCCGGAGCGCGCCCCACCAGACGCACGAAGGCGCCAGTGGCTCGTGCCACTGGCGCCTTCCACGCTCACGGGCGCTCGAACGAACGTCGCCGCTACGCCGCCTTGTGCTCCACGGTCTCGACCGCGGGCTCGGGCGCCGGTGCCCAGACGTATGCCCAGAACACCGAGGGCCGATCGACTCGCGACCCCTGCGAGATCACGATCCCCATCGGCTCCTGGTTCTGCTTGTCGCCTTTAGTTGCCTTCATCCAGGTCACAGCCTCGGCTCGAGTCCCCTCACCCCGCCGCGGCCGGACGCGGCGACGAGAACGGTTCGCCGCCAACGTCCGGCCCCTCCCACTGCGCGCACCCCATAGCAGCACGGGTGCCAGCTGGCCGACGCGAGGCAAGTCGCTGCAGATCAACAGCTTGTGAAAGAAAAGACCGGCCGATTTCGGCCGGTCCGTGTGATTTCGACACGCGCGGGATCGATGCACCTGTGTCCTTTCGATGCGCCTCACGACAGCTCCTTCCACGCCAGGAAGGTGTTCGCGGCGGTCTGGTCCACCGATACCGTCCATCCCTGATAGCGCGTCCGCAGCTCCTCCACCGTCACCCCCTTCTGCCCCTGCGCGATGGCCTGGACGAGATGCACGCCGCCGTCGGCGGTCGCGGACTGCAGCACCGCGAGCACGTGCGCACGCTCGGCGGGCGAGAGCCCCTCGAGGGCCGTCGGCGTGACGATCACCGCCGTCAGGTCGCGCTCGGGCGCCCACGCGGCGAGATCACCCACGCAGCCGTGCACGCGTCCGGCGAGTCCGGCCTCGTACGCCGCCTGGAGCACGCGCTCGACCGGCTCGGCGTCGGTGCTCACGGCCGTGACCTCGCAGCCGTTCGCCGCGAGGTAGAGGGCGGAGGCTTCCTCGAAGGCGCCGGCGACGAGCACGTGCGCCTCGGGATTCGGCCGCACCGTGCGCACCAGCACGTCATCCGGCCGCAGCCCCCAGTGCTCGGGGCGGCGCAGCTCCGCGAGCAGCTTCAGGCGCCGGCGCCGCCAGGTGTCGTAGCTCGGCAGCCGCAGGCGGCGGAAGATGATGCGGTCCACCTCCTCGCACAGCAGCAGCTCGGTCAGCGCGAGCTGCGCCTGCGCACCTAACGAGGCGACCGCCTCGTCCCCGATGCCGAGCAGCACGCTGCGCGGCACCGATTCCTTGTAGTTCTCGATCTCCTGCTCGATGTACAGCTCGTACTCGTGCTTGAGCGAACGGGCCGGTCGCTGTGCCATGCAGATCGAGGATTCGGGGACGCCGTAACCTAGGACGCGACGCCGCCAGCGCAAGCCCTCACGCGGGCTCGACGTGCACGGTCACCTCGCTCGCCCCGAACTCCTGCGCGATCGCCGCCTCGACCTCGTCCGCCAGCTCGTGCGCGTCCTCCACCGTCGTCGACCGCGCGACCACGATCGTCACCTCGGCGAACAGCACCCCCGACGCCGTCGAGCGCGACCGGATCGACCGCACGTCGACGATCGATGGGATCGCGCACACCACGCGCGCGAGCTCGTGCGCGTCGATCGCGCGCTGGTCCACGAGGATCGGGATCGACTCCCGGAGGATGTTCCATCCGCTCCACGCGATCAGCAGCGCCACCACGATCGCCAGCACCGCGTCCATCCCGTCCAGCCCGCGCGCCGCGAGCCACAGCGACGCCACCGCGAGCAGCGTGACGAGGATGTCGCTCCCCGTGTGCGCGGAGTCGGCGAGGAGGAAGGCGCTGTCGAGCTCGCGCCCGCGCCGCCGTTCGAACCATACGACGAAGACGTTGACGGCGAGCGTCGCCGCCACCACGACCACGTCCCGCCCCTCCGTCACCGGCGGCGTCCCGCCCGTCACGACGTGCGTGATCCCCTCGCGCAGCAGCTCGAAGCAGGAGATCGAGAGGAAGCCGACGATGCCGAGCGCGCCGAGCGTCTCGAACTTCGCGTGGCCGTAGGGGTGGTCCTCGTCCGGCCCGCGGGCGGCGATCGTCACCAGCACCATGCCGATGACGTTGTTCAGCAGGTCCAGCCCCGACTCCAGCGCCGCTCCGAGCACGGTCAGCGCGCCGGTGTGCACGCCCACGATGAACTTCGTCACGAGCACGATCGCGTTGAGCGCGAGTACGACGAAGATCGCCCGCCGGACGGCGGGCGATCGCGCTTCGTGCACGGCCGTGGGATGCACCCGTTGAGCTGCCGTACTCACCGCGACAACTTGCCTCAGCCCCTCGACGCCGGTCAACTCCCATCAGCGAGGCTCGTGCCCGAGCTCCCCGAAGTCGAACGCGCCGCGCAGATCCTGCGCGCCAGCGCCGTCGGCCGCACGATCGGCCGCGTTCGCCTGTTGCACCCGGCCCTCGCGCGCCGCCTCACGCCGGCGCAGCGCCGCTCCCTGCGCGGCGCGCGCGTCGCGCGCGTCGAGCGGCGCGGCAAGCACCAGCTCCTCTGGCTCGAGGACGGCCGCGCGCTGCACGTGCACTTCCGCATGAGCGGCGACTGGGAGGTCGGCGAGGCGGCCACGCCGCTCCCGCGTCACGCCCGCGCGGCGCTCGACTTCACCGACGGCACGCGCGTCGTGCTCGACGATCCGCGCGCCCTCGCCACGATCGACCTCCATCCCGCGGACGCGCCCCCCGCGCTCGGCCTCGGCCCCGAGCCAGACGATCCCGCGCTCACGCCGGCGCGGCTGCACGCGGCGCTCGCCGCGCGGCGCGGCTCGATCAAGCCCGCGCTGCTCGATCAACGCCTCGTCGCGGGGCTCGGGAACATCTACGCGGCGGAGGCGCTCTGG
>CAMLIT010000045.1 GCA_946480295.1 uncultured Gemmatimonadota bacterium | reverse complement strand
GCGCGCCGCTGGTGCCGGCGACGGCGGGGCTCGCGTCGGTCGACTCGCTCGTGCGCGACCCTGGGCGCGACTCGCTGCCTGACGATTCGGCCCTCGCGCGGCAGGTCCGCCGCGGGCTCCGGCTGTTCGTGCACACGCGCGAGGAGCTGCCGCGCGCGGTGGGGAACGCGCTCTCGTGCGGCAACTGCCACCTGAACGCCGGGCAGAAGGATCGCGCGCTGCCGCTGGTCGGCGTGGCCGCGCTCTTCCCGATGTACCGCCCGCGCGCCGGGCGCAGCATCGGCCTGGAGGAGCGCATCCGCGGCTGCTTCCAGCGCAGCCTGAACGGGACGCCCCCCTCGTTTGGCAGCGAGGCGCTGCAGGCGCTGAGCGCGTACCTCGCGTGGATCTCCCGCGGGCAGCCGATGGGCGAGCCGCCGCCGTGGCGGGGGCGGAACACGATCGCCCCCGCCGAGCGCATCGCCGTCGCGCGGCTGGACACGGCGCGCGGGAGAGCGCTGTTCACGCGGCGCTGCGTCGCGTGCCACGGCGCGGACGGGCAGGGGCGCTCGCTCGGCACGGTCGCGCCCGGGCCGCTCTGGGGACGCGGCTCCTGGAACGACGGCGCGGGGATGGCGCGCGTGTACACCCTCGCCGGCTTCGTGCGCTACGCGATGCCCCTCGACGCGCCAGGGACCCTGACCGCCGAGGAGGCGCAGCAGATCGCGGCGTACATCGACTCGCGGCCGCGGCCCGTGTATCCCGGCAAGGCGAGGGACTTCCCCGGCGGCGTGCCGGTGGACGCGGTGTACTATCCGCGGCGCGGGCGTCGCTCGTTTGGCGGCGTGACGGCGGTCACCACGATTCGCGCGCCGCGGCGCTAGCTTCATCGCCGTCGCTCCCGCTTCACATCTGCCCGCACCGCCGCCGACGCTGGTGGCCAGGCGAATTCCATGACGGCCCTTACTTTCAGCGCGTTCGGCCATCGCTGGCGCGTCTGCCGGCTCGCCAACGAGCCGCTGCCGACTCCCCCGTTCCGGACGGCCACGTCGTCCGTCACCGGCCTGTTCTTCGAGTCGGACACGGCGTCGTCGCGATTCCTCCCGCTGCAGTCCGCGCTGCTCCCGGCGCAGGGCAACCTGGGAGACGTACCGCTGGAGCAGTGGAAGGAGCTCCTCGGGTGGGCGGCGGAGTTGGATCGTCCCGCCGAGTAGCTCGGCGGCTCACCGTGACGTGAGTCACGGGATTCGCTTGCGGGCCCACCTAACGTGTCGGACCGCCTCGTCGCCGATGCGGGCAGGACGGGGCAGGGCAGGACCACCTCGAGCAATTCGCCGATGTCCCGCACACCTGAGCGCATGCCATTCGTCTACTCCCGCGGCCACAGCATCGTCTTCGTCGACGCGCGGGAGGAATCCTGGGAGATCCGGGACTACATGCGCATCAGCGGCCGGATCATGCGACTGGGCCACCCGTCGGTCGCGGCCGAATACCGCGTGTTCGTGCCCGCGGAGGGACCATGCCGGCTCTGCGCGTTCGGCGCCTCGGAGTCGCGCGAGCCGGAGCCCGAGCTCCTGGCGCGGCAGTTCAGCCGCGCGCTCCCGACGCGGCGGAAGACGACCGAGGCGCTCCAGGACGAGCCGCTCCTCCAGTTCGTCCCCGCGGTCCACGACGACCCGATGTGGGCGGAGGCGTCGGCGTGACGTGAGCGGCGGCGATTCGCGCCGCCGCTTTCATGACCGCCGATCGGCGACGCTCAGCCCGCGCCGACCTCCGCGCGCGGGAGATGGAGCGCGAAGGTGGAGCCCGCGCCGACGGTGCTCTCGACCGTGAGGTCGCCCCCCATGTGCCGCGCGAGCTGGCGGCTGATCGCGAGACCGAGTCCGGTGCCCTCCTGCGGAGCCGCCGACGACGCGTTCACTTGCACGAAGGGCTCGAAGATGCGCTCGAGCTGCGGCCCGGGGATGCCGCGCCCGGAGTCGGCGACGCGGATCGCGACGCGGCCGCCCTCGTCGGTGGCGGAGAGGGTCAGCCCGCCCGCGTCCGTGAACTTCACGGCGTTGCCGGCGAGGTTGAGCAGGATCTGCAGCGACTTCTCGCGATCGGCGCGCACGGCGAGCCGCGCCGCGCACGCCTCGCAGCGGTAGGCGAGTCCCTTCGCCCGCAGCTGCGGCGCGATGAACGTCTCGATGCCGTCCAGCAGGTCCTGCACGCGCACGTCCTCGACGTGCAGGGTGACCTCTCCCGCCTCGATGCGCGCCTGGTCGAGCACGGCGTTGATGAGCGAGAGCACGTGCCCCGCCGCGCCGCGGATGCGGTTCACGTCGTGCCGCTGCTCCGCCGTGAGCGGGCCGCGGAGCCCCTGCTCGAGGAGCTGCGCGTAGCCCGTCACCGCATTGAGCGGCGTGCGCAGCTCGTGGCTCATCACGTGGAGGAAGGTCGTCTTCGCGCGGTTCGCGGATTCGGCGGCGGTCCGGGCGCGGCGCTCCGCCTCGTAGAGCCGCGCGCGATCGAGCGCCTGCGCCGCCTGCGCGGCGAAGGTCTCCAGCAGGCGGGCGTCGTCGGGATCGAACGCCTGGCGTGTCGCGAAGGCGAAGCTCAGGCTCCCGATCGCGTGATCGCCCACGATCATCGGCAGCATGCACCACGCCTCGAACGGCGTCGTCGCCAGCGACTGCATGAGGTGCGAATATTTCCGCGCGCGCGCGCCGCGGTCCGGCAGCCACACCGGCGTCCGCGTGCGCACCACTTCGGCGACGCCCGCCTCCGCGCCGACGGGCACGCGTCGCCAGTCCGCGAGCACGCTCGCGTCGTACCCCTCCGCGCCGATGGGCACGAGGTGGTCCCCGCCCTCGTCGAGCAGGAAGACGATCCCGGCGGCGGCCGTCATCGCCGCCATCCCTTCGGTCAGGATCACGCGCGCGACGGCGTCCGGCGTCGTCGCGCGGGAGAGCGCGGCCGTCGCCCGCTGCAGGCGCGCGACGCGCGCGGCCTCGCGCTCCACCTCGCCCCGCGCCGCACGCTCGCGCGCGAGCACGTCGCGCAGGCGCTCGCTCGTTATGCGCAGCCGTTCCTCCGTCCGCTTGCGGTCGGTGATGTTCGTCCACTGGGTGGCGAGGCCGCCGTCGGGCAGGGGATAGCAGAAGAGCTGCGACCACTCGTCGCGCTCGCCGTAGTACGCCTCGCAGGTGAGGGGGACGCGCTCCGCCGCCGCCCGGCGCATCTGGCGCTCGAAGGCCGTGCCGGCGAGCTCGGGGTAGACGTCCCACACCACGCGGCCGACCATCTCCCCGGCGGCGACGCGGCCGGCGGCGGCGAAGATCCGCGCGGCGGCGGGATTCACGAAGCGGAATCGCCAGTCGGCATCGTGCACGACGAACGGTTCGGCGATGCTCTCGAGGATGCTCCGCGTATCCGCTTCCGCGGCCTCGACCCGCAGCAGCGCCTCCTGGAGCTCGTCGTTGGCCAGCTCGAGCTCCTCGGTGAGCGCCTGGGCCTCCTCCGTCTGCGCCTCCAGCTCGACGCTCTGCTCCTGGAGCTGCTCGTTCAGGCGCGCCAGCTCCGCGCTCCGGCGCTCCGCCTCGGCGCGCGCCCCGCGCTCGGCTGCCAGCTCGAGCTCGCGCGCTTCCGCCTGCCGCCGGGCGGTGAGGTCGCGCGTGATCTTGGCGAAGCCGAGGAGGGTGCCGTCGTCGGAGCGGATGGGCGTGACGACCACGTTCGCCCAGAAGCGCGTCCCGTCGCTCCGCACGCGCCACCCCTCGCCCTCGAAGCGGCCGGTGCGCGCCGCCGTGGCGAGCACGCCCTGCGGCAGTTCGGCGCGGCGATCGTCGTCCGTGTAGAAGACGGAGAAGTGCCGGCCCATGATCTCGTCCGCCGTGTAGCCCTTGAGCCGCTCGGCGCCGGCGTTCCAGCTGGCGACGTGGCCCTCGGGGTCGAGGGCGAAGATCGCGCATTCCGTCGCGCTGTCGATCAGGAGATCGTACAGCCTGCGGCCGCTCGGGTCGGGCACCAGCCGCGACTCGCGCGGGAGCGCCCGCTCGGGCGTGCGATCGAGCTCCGACGGAGACATGCGAGTCCTCTGGTGCGCTCGGCGCGCGATCGGTGTTCGGTGGTGCGTGGGCGCCGGATCCCGGATCGGGCGATCGCGTGCCCGTCCCCGGGTGCGCGTGATCGCCCGGTCCGATGAACACCGAGCCGGAACCCCCGGAATGATGCGCGCCGGCCACGGGCGCGCAAGATCGCCGCCGTCGCGAGCGCCGGCCGACTCGCTCGACTTCCCGTCGCCGCCGCGGCGCTCAGCGAGCGCGCGGGTCCTGGCCTTCCGGTCGGGTGAACGGCTGCTCGCCCGGGCCGGCTCGCAGCCTTCGACGCAGGGTCACGGCCTCCTTCGCCACCGCCGCCGCCATGGCGAGGGTCTCCTCGACGCGGATCAGCTCCCCCGTGTCGAGGCGTTCCGCGCCGTCGCCGCCGGCTCGGTCGTCGCAGACGCGCTCCAGCGCACCGACCAGCTTCGTCGTGACTTCCTGGAGCTCGCCGCGCAGCTGCTTGCGCTCGCCGGTCGCGTCGGGCTCCCGGGCCGCCGCGGGCGCGACCGTCGTCTCGATGTCGCCTCTCGCCGAGCCGGCGCGGCGGTGCAGCGGTTGGGGCGTGGCCGCCCCGCACAGCGCGGCGAGCGCCTGATCGCTCAGCGTGGCCCACTCCGCCGGCACGGGCGCGAAGCGGCGCTTCTCGGCGGCCGATTCGAACACCAGCCACCCGTTGCGGTACGCCTCGGCGAGGTGCTGCACGCGGCGACCGGCGGTGACGCTCGGGATGGTGAGATAGACCGTCCACTCGACGCCAGCGGCGTCGCGGATGTTGCGCACGGACTCGGCTCCAGGGCGAGGGTAGCGATCGCGGGGGGGGGGGGTGTGATCCAGGTCACGAAAGTTCCGCGCCAGAACGCCACACGCGCGAATCGGGCTGGCGGATCCACTGCGCAGCCCGCTTCGCGCCCGGCTTCGATCGCCCGTTGCCGGCGAGCCGCCTCAGAAGCGCAGCTTCTCCAGGTACGCGTAGTCGCGCTTCGCGCTGTCGATCGGCGCGCCCGGATACGACTCCTGCTCGATGTAGACGTGCTTCTGCGCGAGCGGCTCGGCGAGGGCGAGGATCTTCCCGATCTCGACGACGCCGGTGCCGAGCTCCGAGTCGTGCGGCGCGCCGAGCTTCGACGCGTCCTTGATGTGGAAGAGCCAGTAGCGGTCCGCGTAGCGCTGCATGTACGGGAGCGGATCGCTGCCGCCCACGGCGGCGTTGCCGACGTCGAGCTGGAGCCGCACGCGCTGCGGGTCGAGGCGCTCGACCATGACGTCGTACGGGATCTGGCCGTCGATCGGCTTGAAGTTCTCGGCCTCGTCGTGGAAGCCGAGCCAGAGCCCGCCCTTGCGCACCGTCTCGCCGGCCTCGTTCAGCCGATCGGCCCAGCGGCGATAGTCGTCGAGTGACACGGTCTTCGCGTCGAGGGGGAGCGAGGCGACGATGACGTAGTCGTGCCCGAGGACGTGCGCCTCGTCGATCAGCCGCGGCAGGTCGTCGAGCGCCTGCGTGGAGATGTGCGTGGACGGGGCGCGCAGGTTCAGGCGGTCGAGGAGGGCGCGGAGCTGCGCCGGCGGCATCCCGAAGTTCCGCATCGAGTCGAGCAGCTCGACCTCGCGATAGCCGATTCCCGCGATGGCGGTGAGCGTCTGCTCGAGATTGGCGCGCGCGGCGTCGCGGAGGGTGTAGAGCTGGATCCCGATGCGTTCGACGCGCGCGGCGCCGAGGGGCAGGCGGAGCGCCGAAGCGGGAAGGGAGCGGAGCGCGAAGGCGGCACCGAGCCCCTGCAGAAAGGTGCGACGTTGCATCGGAGGTGACCTCGGGGCGAGAGTGGAAGCGTCGGAGAATGTGCGCGCCGGCGACGGCTCCCGCCAGAGCCGGTCGGCGAAGTCCATGTCCCGCGGATTCGCTGGACGGCCGGGTTCACCGCCGGTATCGTCGTACGGGGAGGCCGACCGCAGGCGGCGGCGAACGAGCGTCAGGGAGGGAGGATCCGATGGCGACACGCGCGACACCGGCGACCATCGACGAGTACATCGCCCGCTGTCCCGAGGAGGTGCGGGCGACCCTGCAGAAGATCCGCGACACGGTCGCTGCCGCGGCACCGGGCGCGCAGGAGCGGATCAGCTATCGCATGCCCGCCTTTGCACAGCACGGCATCCTGCTCTACTTCGCCGCCTTCAAGTCGCACATCGGCATCTTTCCCCCCTTCTCGGGCGACGCGAGGCTCGAGCGTGCGCTCGCGCCGTACCGGGGACCGAAGGGCAATCTCAGGTTCCCGCTCGACGCGCCGATGCCGTACGATCTCGTCGACCGGCTCGTCAGGCGCAAGGTCGAGCAGAACCGGGCGAAGGCGGCGGCGCGGAGACGGTGATGCACGCCAGATCCCTCCTCGCTGCGCTCGCCGCGCTGCTGGCGTCCGGTCCCGCGTCCCCCCTGCCCGGGACGAACGGCGGCACGCAGCAGGAGCGCGTGTTCCAGCTCGTGACGGTGAACGAGCGCCCGCTCCCATTCCACGACACCACTGATGCCTTCGTCGCTGGCGACCGGACGACCGCCACGATCGTGCGCGCGACGCTGCGCGTTCGCGACCGCGACGCATCGCTCACGCTGACGCGGCACGACCACTTCCTCGACCCGGCGCCGTGCGCGATGCTTCGCCAGCTGAAGGGCAGGGCGAAGGGCGCCGGCAGCGGGGGCATGGTCGCGATGACACCGGAGGTCGCCGACTCGGCGCGTAGGGGCTGCGACCAGCTTCGCGAGGACTCCGATACCACGAAGCTGCACGTGCTGCACGCCGCACGTGGCGTGGAGGTCCTGGTCTCGCGCACGAAACCGGATTTCACGAAGTGGCCCTTTCCGGCGATCGGGTCCGTCGTCGGCGACACGGCGCGGCTCACCGAATGGTCGGTGGCGGGCGACCGGACGGCATCGGGGTACGAGCGGGCGCTGGAACTGCGGCTGGTCTTCACGAGAGCGAAGCCTCGGGAGTGACGGCGCACCGATCCGCTCGTCCAGCCCAAGGTTCCTCCGCCTAACGCGGTCGCCGACTACCGCTCATCATGACCCACCGCGATCCTCGCGAATCCGCCATCCGACGTCTGCGCGATCGCCTGGCGGTCCGGGCGCCGGCGCGGCTTCACATGCTCAGCCTCGTGGGCATCACGGGACTGGCGGGATTTCTCGCCTCGTTCGGCCTCCTGCACGCGGGCATGCGATCCATGGCGGCGCGGTATCCGCTCGCCGTGATCATCGCGTACGCCGTGTATCTCGCGCTCCTCCGCGTCTGGCTCGCGCGCTTCCGCCTGCGCGCCGCGAACCCTCGCGAGTCGTCGTCGCGAGGCCTCGGCGACCTCGACGTCGTGCAGGTTCCGTGGACGGACCTGTGGTCCTCACCGGCGCCCACGACGCCGGAATTCGGCGGCGGGGGCGGGTTCGCCGGTGGGGGCGCCTCTCGCGACTTCGGCGCGGCAGGCGCCGTCGTGACTCCGCAGGCGGCCGGCTCGAGCGCCGCCTCGGGCGGCAGCGGCGCATTCGATGTCGACCTGGACGAGGGGGCGCTCCTCGCGCTGGTCGCGGTGGCGATCGTCGCCGTCCTCGTGCTCGGCGTCGCGGTGTACGTCGTCTGGATCGCTCCCACCTTCTTCGCGGAGCTCATTCTCGACGCCGGCCTCGCCACAGGGCTGTATCGCCAGGCCAGAGGAGTTCAGCGCAGGCCATGGATCGTCAGCGCGCTGCGACAGACGGTCGTGCCCGCGCTGCTCGTCCCCGTGCTGCTCGCGGTCGCCGGCGGCATCATGCAGTCGGTGTATCCCGATGCGGCATCCATCGGCCCGTTCGTGGAGCGCGCGACGCATCGCCAGGCGACGCGATGAGGCTCGCGAAGACGCAGCGCCGTCCGTCGCGGGGAGCGGCGGTTCCTTATCTGCTCATGCGCTGCACGCGGCTCGCCAGGAAGGCGGCGCTCGTCCTCCCCTTCTGCGGCTTCGTCGAATCCGGCGGACGGTTCGGGCAGCTCGGCGCGGGTCCGTTGCCGTACGCGCCCATTGCCGCATCCGTCGCGCGCGCTCGCGCGGCAGCGAGCGATCCGGACCTCGGTCCCAACGTCGCCATCCTCGATCCGGGCATGCCCGCGACTCTCGTGCAGGCGAAGCTCGATTCCGTGTTCGGGCAGCAGGAGACCAGCCAGTTCGGTGAGGGGCGGTTCGCGTTCCTGTTCAAGCCGGGGACGTATCACGTCGACGCGCGCGTCGGGTTCTACACCGAGGTCGCGGGGCTCGGGTTCTCCCCCGACGAGGTCATCATCGACGGCGCCGTGCGCGCCGACGCCCGGTGGAGGAACGGCAACGCGACGCTGAACTTCTGGCGGATGGCGGAGAACCTCTCGCTGCATCCTGGCGGGGGCTTCGACCGCTGGGCGGTGTCGCAGGCGGCCCCCATGCGTCGGGTGCACGTTCGCGGCGATCTCGTGCTCGACGACGGCGGCTGGTCGAGCGGCGGCTTTCTCGCCGACTCGAAGGTGGACGGCGAGGTACGCTCGGGCAGCCAGCAGCAATGGATCACGCGGACGAGCGAGCTGGGAGGGTGGACGGGCGCGAACTGGAACATGGTCTTCGTCGGCACCCGCAACGCGCCGGCGCAGAGCTTCCCCACACCGCCGTACACCACGATCGACACCGCGCCGGTGGTCCGCGACAAGCCGTTCCTGTACGTCGACGCGCGCGGCGCGTGGCGGGTGTTCGTGCCGGCGCTCCGGTCCGACGCCCGGGGCACGACGTGGGGCTCGGGAGGCCCCGCCGGCGCGTCGCGTCCGTTGAGCGACTTCGTCATCGTGAAGCCCGGCAGCTCCGCCGCGGCGATGAACGAGGCGCTCGCCCGGGGGAAGAGCCTCGTCATCACGCCCGGCGTGTACCACCTGGATGCGCCGCTCCGCATCGGGCGCGCGAACACGGTGGTGCTCGGCCTCGGCCTCGCGACGCTCGTCGCCGACAGCGGCATCACCGCCGTCACCGTGGCCGACGTGGATGGCGTCGTCGTCGCCGGCCTCCTCGTCGACGCGGGGCCGAGCCGCTCGCCGCTGCTCGTGCAGGTCGGCCCCGTCGGCTCGTCGGCGCGCCACGCGTCCAACCCGACGCTGCTCAGCGACCTGTTCGTCCGCATCGGCGGCGCGGGCGTGGGACGGGCGGCGCGGTCGCTCGAGATCAACAGCAACGACGTGATCGCCGACGACCTGTGGCTCTGGCGTGCCGATCACGGACGCGGCGTGGGCTGGACGTCCAACACCGCGGCGAACGGCCTCACCGTGAACGGCGACGACGTGACCATCTACGGCCTGTTCGTGGAGCACTACCAGCGGACGCAGGTCGAGTGGAACGGCGACGGTGGGCGGCTCTACTTCTTCCAGAACGAGATGCCGTACGACGTCCCCGACCAGTCGGCGTGGATGCGCGACACGACGCGGGGCTATCCCGCCTATCGAGTCGGCGCCGCGGTGACGAGGCACGCGGCGTGGGGACTCGGCAGCTACTGCTTCTTCAACCGCAATCCGGCCGTCGTCGCGGACCACGCCTTCGAGGCGCCGGTCGCGCCGCGGGTGCGCCTGCACGACATGGTCACCGTCTCGCTCGGCGGCGGGAAGGGAACCATCGCGCACGTGATCGACGACCGCGGCGAGGCTGCCGGTGCCGGCGCCACCGTGCGGAAGCTCGTCGCCTTCCCGTAGCGCGAGCGCGGGTTGCGGCCTACGTCCGCTCCCGCGCGCGCCGCTCCCCGAAGATCTCGCTCGGCTCCCCGAGCCGCAGCGACTGGTTCCCCGGCGCGGCGTACTCGCGCCCGGTGACCTCCTCGATCGGCACCTGCGTCAGCTTCGAGCGCGCCCCCTCGTCGATGAAGATGTACGCGCGCCGGTGCATCTGGCAGATCGACGCGGGGCACATCGCGGTGATCGGGCCCTCGACCGCCGCCTTCACCGCATCGGCCTTCGACTCGCCCGACGCGAGGAGGAGCAGCTCGCGGGCCTCCATGATCGTGCCGATCCCCATCGTGATCGCGTAGCGCGGGACCTGGTCCATGCTCGCGAAGAAGCGCGCGTTGTCGCGCACGGTGCGCTCGGTCAGGGTCTTGATGCGCGTGCGCGAGCCGAGCGACGAGCCGGGCTCGTTGAAGGCGAGGTGGCCGTTGGCGCCGATGCCGAGGATCTGCAGGTCGATGCCGCCGGCATCGCGGATGCGCTGCTCGTACCACTCGCACTGCGCCTCGATGTCCCGCGCCATGCCGTCGGGCACGTGGATGTACCGCGGATCGATGTTCACGTGCTGGAAGAACGACTGCTGCATGAAGTAGTGGTAGCTCTGGTCGTGCGACGGCGGCAGCCCGATGTACTCGTCGAGGTTGAAGGTCGTGACCTTGGAGAAGTCGAGCCCTTCGTTCCGGTGCTTCGCGATGAGCGCGTCGTAGAGGCCCAGCGGCGTGCTGCCGGTCGCGAGCCCGAGGACGAGGTTGGGCTTTCGGCGGAGCCTGTCGGCGACGAGCCGGGCCGCCTCCTGGCTCAGGTCTTCGTAGGTCTTCCGCAGCACGAGCAGCATCTCGGGTGTCCTCCGACAGGGTGGTGGCCAATTCTGCACCGCGCGGGCGGGCCGGGCCAGCATCGTGCGGCGGCCGGCCGCGGTCGGGAGACGCCGGGCCGCCGGCCCGCTCTGGCGCTTCCCGGCGGTGCGACCTAGCGTGGACCGCTCTGGCGCGCTCGGACCCACCCTCCACCGCGGAGCTCCTCATGAAGATCCGGCTCGCAACGCTCCTGACGCTCGCCCTGCCCGCGAGCCTCGCCGCCCAGCAGCCGCCGTCGCCCGGCCATGCCGGCCCGATCACCGCCGCCTTCCGCGGCCGCATCATGGCGCTGCAGCGCAACCTCGCGCAGGCCTTCGACTCCATCCCCGAATCGAAGTTCACCTACAAGCCGACGCCCGCGCAGCTCAGCATCGGGTACATCGCGCAGCACCTCGCGAGCGACGACTACTTCTACTGCAACGCCTTCGGCACGCGGAAGGCGAGCGTGGCGCCGGAGGACACGGCGACGGCCGACTCGATCAAGGCGATGTGGCCGAAGGAGCGGCTCGTCTCGAAGCTCAAGGCGTCGTTCGCGTTCTGCGACAGCGCCTTCGCCCAGCTCGACGACGCGAACCTCTCCGACCAGGTGCCCCTCACGTTCAACGGCAACACACGCAACGTGACGCGCGCGGGGATGGTGCTCGGCCACGCGCTCGACCTGGAGGACCACTACAGCCAGATCGCGAACTACATGCGGCTGAACGGCATGCTGCCGCCGACCGCGCTGCCGCGACGGAGGCCGTAGGCGTCGCGCGGGCGGCGCGGGCCGGGCGACGGCTCAGCGCGGAGCACGCGACGGGACAGCGCCGGTGCGTGGCGGCCGGTGCAGTGGCCGCGCCGTCGGCGGCGACGCGCGCCGCAACTCCACGGACGGCGACACGAGTGGACTCCGCTGCACCGCGGCGGGCGCGGAGCGCGCGGCCGCGCGCGTCAGCATCGGCAGGGCGCGAGGTGCGCGTGCTGCCTGCAACACCTGCGCGTCCGCATCGCGCAGGTCGACGAGGACGATGTGGTTCCAGGCGGCCCATTGATCGTCCTCGGTGAGCAGCATCGAGTTCCCGTCGGGAGAGAGATGCATCTCCCAGGGGCTGAACCCGGACACCGTCCGATCGAGGATCGCGCCGTCGGAGACCCTCGCGCGGATGAATTCCCCAGCGCCGCCGTAGTAGAGATAGGCGCCGTCCGCCGAGAGCGCCGATGGGACGAGCCAGCCGCTGAGGTCCCGATATGCCTGCACGGTCTGGAGCGGTGCGAGCGAGGAGTCGTACGCGGTGAGATGGATGGCGAAGTGCTGACCGGTGCGGTCGATGGCTGGCACCGCGACGTCCGGGCTCGTCGCGACGCACGGGCCGAAGGTGTCGGTCGCGGCATCGTACCGCTCGACGCAGACGTCGCGCGCCACCGCGAGCACGCGCTGATCGAGCGAGCGGGTGATCCCCGTGAGGGGGCCGCCAGCGTCGGCACGGATGCGCTGCGTGCCGGCGGCGAAGTTCACCTCGAGGAGCGAGTCGTCGTATACCTCGGCGGCCGTCATCACGACGAAGGCACGGTCATTCGCCGCGATCCGCAATTGCGCGGGATACTGGTAGAGCGTGTCGACGGCGGTGAGCGCGATCAGCGTGGGCGCTGCCGTCGGCTGCCGCAGGTCGACGACGGCGAGGGTGTTGTCGTGGAGCGCCACGACGAGCGAGTCGCCGCCCGGCGTCATGTCGAACGAGACCGGCTGGCCGGACAGCGCGATCGTGCCCGTGGGCTCCAGCGTCGCGAGCGAGAGGACCATGATGCGGTGTTGCCTGCCTTGCAGCACGTAGACGGCCGCGCGTGCCGTGTCGATCACCGTCCCGTCGATGGGGCCGCCAACACTGTCGGTGATCGACGGGCGAACCATGGTCGGGTACACCCGGAACGCGTGCGCTGGCGTGGTGAGGGTGTCGCTGACGTTGCCGAGTGAATCCATGGCGTACCAGCGGAACTGCACGCTGTCGCCCCAGTCGGCGCGCACCGGAACGGCCCTCGGGAAATCGCCCCACTCGGTGCCGCCGTGGATCGGGATCGAGTCGCCGTCGGTACCCGGGGTGGCATGCCAGACGACGGCGCCCAGGCTGTGGTTGTCGGTGACGTGGGGAACGAAGCCGATGTTCTCGCCGACGAAGAACGTGCCGCCGATCGTCGACGTGTAGGAGGTCCCGTCCACCTGCTGGAGCTGCACCACCGGCGGCGTCAGGTCCACGAGGGGCGATGTCTGGATCCGCTGATAGCTCCCCTGACCGAACGCGTCGACGGCCCACACGGTGACGACGAGGGGCTGGCCAAGCGCGGCCAGGTCGATGATGCGCTGCGGGATCACGCGCTGGAGGGTGGTCTGAAGCGATTCGCTCGCCGCGACGTCCTGCGTGAACGCGCCGCGGATCTGGGCCTCCGTGAACCAGACGCCACTCGGACTCGACGCGTCGTACTGGATGTACAGCGAGTCGGCGGGCTGCCACCGGTCGCGCGACGGCAGGAGCGTGAGCTGCGATACCGTGGGCGGCGCGACGGTGCCCGCGGGCACCGCGGGACCGCAGGTGAGGCGCACGCGCGTGGACTTCAGTCCCCCGGAGCCCGCGACGGTGTACCGGAAGACGATCTCCGCGTCGAAGGGGAGCCCGTCGGAGAGCTGCCAGCCGCCGGCCGCCTCGCCATATGCCGAGATGCCCGTGGTATCCCAGCTCGCCTGGATCTCCGCCGCGCTCACGATCGCGGAATCCTTCGTCTTCGTCCGATCGAGCCCGGTGTACCAGTAGAAGGTCGCGTCCGACCAGGTGACGTTTGCGATGCGCGAGCCCTGCGCCGTCAGCGAGACGTCGCAGTTGGCCCGTGGGTAGCCATCCCCCGTCCGGCTGATCGTGAACTGTGGGGTGCCGCCGACCGTGATCGTTATGCCGCCATCGCTCCCGGGGGACAGCGAATCCTTGCAGGCACCGAGGGCAGCCGCAGCCGCGCAGATCGTCGCGAGGAGGGGTCTCTTCAGGGCTCTCATGAGAGGATGCAGGGGGGCGTGCAAAGGTGCTCCTCGCCCGTACCAGCGTCAACCGGCGCAGCCGGCGCCCCGGCGCCCCGGCGCCCCCTCGATGACGCAGGTCACAGCGCCCGGCGCGCGGTCGACATGCGCAAACTCTCATTGCTCCAGCGCGCATGGTGACGGCCGGGCGTCCCGCCGCCACGTACCGCGGACCGAGTCGGCGCTCGTCGCCGGGCGAGGCGGCGGCAGGCCGCCGCAGGCGCTACTTCCGCTCCTCGAGCTCGCGCGCGTGCGTCGCCGCGTGCTCGCCCCGTGGGTTCGCGTTGTAGGCGGCGGACTGGCCGCGGGGGATGCTCAGCGTGCGCCAGGCGCTGCCGGCGAACATCTTCGCGAGGAGCACGACCTGGCCGGTGTGCATGGCGGTGTGTGCGAGCGACCGGCACAGCGCCTCGTGCACCGTGAGCTCCGCGCCGCGGATCCGCACCGTGCGCGCGAGGTCGTCGTCGCCGAGGGCGGAGAGCTGGTCGAGCGCGACGGTGAAGGCGCGGTTCCACAGCTCGACCAGCTCGGCGCGCGTCGCGGGCCGCTCCTCGAACTCGACGTCGCGGTCGCGCCACGGCTTCTCGCCGTCGCTCGTGAGGAAGTCGGTGAAGCGCGAGAGCAGGTTCCCGCTCACGTGCCGCACGATGGTGGCGATGGAGTTCGACTCCGGCGCCGGCACCCGGGCCAGCGCGTCGTCGGGTGCCTGCGCGAGCGCCTTCGCGCCGAGGGTGCGATAGCGCGCGTACTCGTCGATGAAATGCTTCACGAGCATGGCTGCCTCCGGTATGCGGGAAAGTTGCGCAGCAACGTCCCCCGTCGGCAACCTGGCGCGGGTCGAGAAGCGGCCGAGCCTCCTCCGCCCGTTCAGGGCGCCCCGTCGGGAGCCGCGGCCGCGCCTCCGGGCAGCCGCTCGAGCCTGACGTCTCCGAGCTTGTGGTATGGCACGAGCCGGGAGCTGCGTGGATCCCGCGATGGCGCCGAATCCTCGGCCACGTAGATCGGATGGAGCTGGTCGGTGGCGATCCTGCGCGGGCTCACGGGCGGCGCAGCGTCGCACGCCGCGGCGAGTACCGAGGCGGCGGCGAGCGCGAGCACGGTCTGGCGGCGCATGATGTCCTCCTCTGGGGCGTGATGCACGGGTGCCGGCGAAGCGCTACGGCGCGATCGTGACGTCCCGGCATGTGAGGCGGCTCGGGCTGGGAGAGCGAGGACCCCCGTATGAGGGCGGGGACCGCTTACCGGCGGCTTATCAGGGAGGTAAGTGCGCGCGCGCGATCCGCCGTGCGCGGGGCGCACGGCGGATTCACGGGCGCGGCGTGCCGCGCCGGCGGCGGATCAGAACTCGTACCGGATGCCGACCTGCGCCTGCCGCCGCGCGAAGTCGGCGAGCGGCTGCCGGTACGCCGGTGCGGTCGCGAGCGCCACGTAGCCGGAGTGATTCGCGGTGTTGAGGACGTTGAACACGTCCGCGGTGGCGGTGACGTGGCGTGTGCCGCCGAAGGACTTGCCGATGCGCAGGTCCAGGTTGCGATACCAGTTGCTCCAGCCCGCGCGGCGCGACGTCCGCATGCCGTTCGGCGAGTCGTCGGTGAGGACGCCGTCCTGGTTCGAGTCCGTCCCCGTCGTGATCCCGAACGGCTGGGGACTGGCGATGGTCCCGATCGCGGAGAGCTGCAGCCCGAGGGGAGCGTCGGTCGTTCCGGCGAGCACGATCCGATGGCGCTCGTCGGCGGGACTCGGCTGCATGGTATAGTACGCGGAATCTCCGTAGTCGCTCGACGCGGCGGGGAACTCCGCCCGCGCCCACGCCAGCGTGTAGGCGGCGGTCCATCGCGTGGCGCCTCGCTCGAAGCTCAGCGAGGTGAGAAGTCCACGGTAGGTCGCGTCGCCGAAGTCGCCCCAGAGGATGATGTCGCCGTACCGCGAGGTCTTCGGGCGCTTGCCGTTCACCAGGCCGTTCATCCGCACCGTCACGGGCAGATGGCTCAGCTGCTGATCCAGGTAGTCGACCTGGAGGACGAGGTTGTCGCCGAAGAGCCGGCCGGCGCCGACCGACCACTGCCTGTTGGATGGCGTGGCCAGCCGATCGGGAATGAGGGTGAGGTTGGGAACCGCCCTGCCCCCTCCCGCCAGCACCCGGCTCCGGAGCACGGCGGGATCCGTGGTGCCGGGATTCGTGAACCCGTTGACGCGCCAGCTCCATGCGAGCTGCTCGAACAGCGCCTCCTGGCGCGGGATGATCTCGTACATCCGGCCATAGCCGGCGCGGAGCGAGGTGCGGCCGCTGCCGCCGACATCCCACGTCAGCGCGAGGCGCGGCGCCACGTTGCCGAGATCGTTCCGGCGATGCCGCGAGTCCATGTAGCGGGCCCCGACCACCTGCTGCAGGACGGTGTCGCTCGCCCATGGCGCCGTGTAGCCCTGGTCGAGTGCCCCGGTCTCGAGATCGTAGCGGGCGCCGGCGATGAGACGAAGCGTGTGGGCGAACGCCGGCCGCCACTGGTCCTGGACGTAGCCGCCCGCGACCCAGCTGCCGACGGTCGCGCGCGCATCCTCGGTCGTCGTCGGGTGAACGTAGCCGAGGCCGATCTGCGCGATGGAGGGCAGCGTGCTGGTATCCGTCGGGAAGCGGAAGAAGCCTCCCTCGCTCGTCGGCTCGTAGAAGCTGCCGTGCAGGCGCCCGATCTCGACGCCGCTCTTGAGCACGTGCTCGCCACCGAGGCCGCGCAGGGCGTAGGAGAGCTTCTCGGCGACGGTATAGCGGCGGGAGATGTAGAGCTGCGGGTAGCTCGTGCGACCGCGCGTCTGCAAGCCGGGATACTGGAGCGTCACTCCGGGCACGAGGGGGAGATCGCTCCCACGGTCGTCGAGCACCTGCAGGGCGAGCTCGTTGACGAACGCGCCCGAGACGAACCGATCCTGCACCTGCGCGTTCCAGACCCGGTAGTCGCTGGAGACGGCGGCGTCGTGCGACTGCACGACGTTCGAGACCTGCGTGCCGAAGTTGCCGACGTTCGTGAACCTGCGGCCGAGCAGGCTCACGTCCAGCGTGTGAGCCCCGAGGCGACTCGTCAGGCGGGCCATCGCCGCGTGATTCCTCGCCGGCGCGAGATAGCTCCCGCGGAATCCATCCCAGACGTGCGGGGCGTACGACGGCTGCACCGGGACCACGTTGACGTACCCGTCGGTCAGCTGGCCCTCGTAGCTGATGGCGTAGAACAGCCGGTCGCGGAGGATGGGCCCGCGCAGGTTGCCGCCGATCTGGCCCCGCTCGTATGCCGGCTTCGCCGCCTCGAAGGTGCCGCGGGCGACGAGGTCGCGCGTCTGTCCGTAGACGAAGAAGGAGCCCTGGCGCTCGTTCCCTCCCTGGTGCGTCACCGCGTTCATGACCACCGACCCGCCGCGCGTGAACTCGGCGTCGTACGGATTGAGCGACACGCGATATTCGCGAATCGCCTCCTGCGGCATGAGGGATCCGGCGTCGGGATGGCCGGCGAGCTCCCCGGTGCCGAATCCCTTCCACTCGGCGCCGTCGACGTAGAGGTTGGTGAAGCGGGTGCCGTTGAAGGCGCCGGCGACGCGGCCGCGCACGCCGGGCGTGATCTGCGCGAGCGCCAGGGCGTTGCGCGCGTTGAGCGGCAGGCGCTCGATGTCCCTCTCGAGGATGGTGGTGGAGACGTCCGCATGCTCCACCTCGAGCCGCGCGTGTCCGGTGACGACGGTGGGCGCCAGCGCCACCGCCCCGCCGCTCGGGCCGAGGATGAAGTCCACCCGCGCCCGCTCGCCCACGACGAGATCCACCGACTCGCGACGTTCCGGCCGGAAGCCGACCGCGTGCGCCGTGATGTCGTATGCACCGGGGGCGAGCCCCAGCACTCGATAGGCTCCGGCGCCGTCCGTGACCGCCTGACGAGTCTCCCCGGTCTCCCGGCTGCGGATGTCGAGCGTGGCTCGCGCGATCCCGCGGCTGCTGTCGGCGGCGACGACGCCCTGCACCGTGGCCGTCGTCGCCTGCGCGGCGAGCCGCGCCGGCGGGATGGCGGCGAGGGCACACACGAGCATGGCGTGACGAAGTGCGGAACGCGTCGTGCGCATGGCCAGCCTCCGCTCGAGGTGCTGTCTGTTAGCGCCCGGCGACGGGAAATGCAAGAACATTCAAATGATTGCGCGATGGCGCCCGCTGCCTTCACCGCAGCATTCGACTGTATGCATACCAATCCGATCCGCCGTCCGCGCGGTGATTGCGTCGGCCGCCGGTGTGTGTAGCTTCGACCGTTCGCGATCGTGCCCTCGTTGCACCGCGCAGGATGCGCTGCGCGGCAGGGCGACTCGCGCATGCGGAGGGTCCGGCAGCATGGCGCCCCGGATTCGGCTCGGTGTGCTCGGTACAGGGCGCCTGGCGATGGGAGATGGAGCGGAGCCGCTCGCCCTCCTCGCCCAGCCGCGACGCGTCGCGCTCCTCGTCCATCTCGCGCTGGCGCGGCCGCGCGGCCCGCAGCAGCGCGACACGCTGCTCGGCCTCTTCTGGCCGGACTTCGACGAGGCACGCGCGCGCAACGCGCTCAACCAGGCGGTGCACTTCCTCCGCCGCTCGCTCGGCGGGGACGTCGTCGTCAGCCGCGGCGACGATCGGCTGATGCTCGACCCGGATGTCGTCTGGTGCGATGCGCTGGAGTTCGAGGCGCTGCTGGACGCTGGCCGTACCATGGAAGCGCTGCAGCTCTACGGCGGCCCGCTGCTCGACGGCTTTCACCTCCCGGATGCGGCGGCGGAGCTTGGCCACTGGCTGGATGTGGAGCGCGAGCGCGTCGCACGGCGGTACGCGCGCGCGCTGCAGCACGCGGCCGAGGAGCGCGACGCGGCCGGAGATGCGGCCGGCGCGGTCGTCTGGTGGCGCAAGCTCGCGGTCCATGATCCGCTCGATGCCGGCGCGGCGCTGGGGCTCATGCGCGCGCTCGCGGGCTCGGGAGATGGCTGTGGCGCGCTGCGCCACGCGAGCATCTACGAGAGACTGGTTCGCGAGGAGCTGCAGGCGGCGCCCGATGCGCGAATCGCGGCGCTCGTGCGCGAGCTGCAGGCGCGAGGGGACGCCCCACCTGCCGATTCCGCCCCGGTCACGAGTGCCGCCGCTCCTGCCGCCATTCCTGCCGCCGCCGCCGTCCCCGTGGCCGCGCGCGTGCCGAAGGCGGCTCCGCTCGTGCCGTCGGCCGCGCGGCGCGCGGGGGTGATCCTGGCCCTCGCGGTCGTCCCGCTGTTCGGTTTCGTCCTGCGCCTGCACGGGTATCGCGCGCCGGACGCGGTGAGCATCGGGTGCGTGGCGGTCCTGCCGATCGAGAACCTGACGCGAGACTCCTCGCTCGGCCCGATCGCCGACGCGCTGCACGACGCGATCATCACCGAGCTGGCGCGGTACGAGCGGCCACGCGTCATCTCCCGCACGTCGATGCTCCAGTACCGGCAGGCGCGACGTCCGCTGCGCGAGATCGGGCGCGAGCTGAACTGCGACGGCACCGTCGAAGGGAGCATCACGCGCGTCCACGGCACGCTGCGGGTGGATGCGCAGATGCTTTATGCCCCGGAAGACCGGCATCTTTGGGCCGAGCGATTCGACGGCGACACCGGTGACGTGCTCGGGCTGGAGGAGCGCGTCGCCGAAGTCGTCGCGCGGCGGCTCATGTCGCTCGCGGCGGCCGCGGCGCCGGACGCGCCTCCGGTGCGGCGGACGGATCCACTGGTCTACGCGCTCTACCTGCGCGGGCGGGATGCGTTCCGGAGCCGGAATGCGGCGTCGCTCCGCCTCGCCAGCGCGCTCCTCCATCAGGTGATCGGACTCGATTCGTCGTTCGCCCCGGGGTGGGCGGGGCTCGCGGACACGTACCGATTCCTGGGCGGGCTGGGTCTGGCTCCCGCCGCGTACCTGGACAGCGCGAGGACCCTGGCGGAACACGCGCTCGCGGTGGACAGCAACGCGTCCGAGGCGCACGCCTCGATGGCGGCGATTCTCACCGACAACGGCGACTGGCGCGACGCCGAGGCCGAGTTCCGGCGCGCGATCCAGCTGCAACCGGGGAACGCGCTCGCCCACCACTGGTACGCCGTCCTGCTCGTGATCGTCGACCGGCCCGAGGAGGCGCTGCGCGAGATCCGTGTCGCGCGCGACCTGGACCCACTCTCGCAGGCGGTCCGGGGAGGGGTGATCCAGATCGAAACCTTCTCGGGCGCGCGGACGGCGGGACGTCTCGCCGACACGCGCCAGTTCGTCGATCCCACGCACCCGGCCACTCTCGCCGCGCGCTCCCTGAACCTGGCGCGCATGCACCGGTGTCCCGAAGCGTACGAGGCGAACCGGCGTGCACTGGAGCTGGGGCCGGACAACACGCTGCTGCTGGTCGCTCTCGTCCGCGTCGACCAATTGTGCGGGAAGTCGGCGGAGGGGCGGGCGCTCCTCGCCCGGCTGTCACGCCGCCCCGAGATCGGCCTCGCGGCGATCCCGGTCGCCGAGATGTACGCGGCACTGGGGCAACGCGATTCCGCGTTCGCGTGGCTCGACCGCGTGCGCTGGGGCATGCAGTCCTACTATACGTTCCGCCTCTCCCGCGACCTGGCGCCGCTCCGGTCGGACCCGAGGTACCCCGCGCTCCTGGCGCGTCTCGGACTGCGATAAGGACCGCTCCTCCGAGTTGTTGCGTGCGCGGTAAGGGCCAGGAGAGTCGCAGGTAAGCGCGCTCCGCCCGAGGGTAGGGACGCGAGTGCCGACGCTGCCGCCGCGTCCCATCACCATCGGGACGGGCGGCTGCGATGCCTGCGCGGCCGCGCCCGCGGAGGACAATCCCATGCATCGCGCGCCGATACGCCGCATCAACGCCGCCGCAGGAGGGGGCAGCATGCGCCGCCTCGTGATGGTCGGAATCACGGCCGTCACGCTCGCCGCCTGTGGCGGCTCCGACGCCACGAGCCCCCACTGGATCGCGCTCACGCTAGCGCGACCCGGCCTCACCATCGCCCCGGGGCAGAGCGTCACGCTGGGCGTCGACGTCGTCCGGCTCGACTTCGCGGGCGCCGTCTCCCTGTCCGTCAGCGGCATGCCGAGCGGCCTGACCGCGACGGTCGAACCGGCCACGCTGACCGGCGACCGAACCAGCGCGACCATCACCTTCGTCGCCGGACCGAGCGTCGCGCGTGGCGACGCCCGGATCGACGTCGACGCGGAGGCGAACGGGGTCGAGTGGCAGCACACGACGCTGGCGCTCACCATCAGGCCGGCGATCTGAGGGAGCGCAGGATCGAGAACGATGCGGCGGTAACAGACCTCTGCCCGTGGAGGACAGATGCGACCCGCGATCACCAGGTGGCAGTCCGATGTCCGCGATGGCGCCCGCGATGTCCGTGCATGCGACAACGCTCGCAGAACCGCTCGAGGGCGGGCTCGCGCCGCGGCGTGCATCGGCGTCCTCCTGATCACGGCGGCGTGCTCCAGTGTCGACGATCGCCGCGCACCGGCTCGCCTCACGGCGCCGGACCGCGACTCCGCGCCGGTGGCAGCATCGGATGCCGTAGCAGCGGCTCTTCCGAGCATGTGGGTGCAGGAGATCTCCGGCACGAGCGGCGGCGCGTACTACACGCTACTCCTGCCCGACAACTGGAACCACCGACTGGTCATCGTCGCGCACGGCTACGTGGATCCCGCCCTTCCCGTCGCCGCACTCGCTCGAACGGCCGTCGAGGACAGCGTGGGCGCGCACGGGTATGCGGTCGCGTACTCCAGCTACAGCGAGAACGGCTGGGCCGTGAAGGACGGGGCGCAGCGCACCCACGAGCTGCTCGATCTGTTCGCGCAGGCGTTCGGCGAGCCGACGCACGTGTACCTGTATGGCCAGTCGATGGGCGGCCTGATCGCCATCGATCTCGCCGAGTCCTTTCCGACGCAGTTCGACGGCGTCGTGTCCGAATGCGGCATCCTCGGTGGGCCGTACAGCCGCTTTCGATACATGATCGATACGCGGTCGCTCTTCGACTTCTTCTACCCCGGGGTGCTGCCAGGGAGCGCGCTGAGCATGACCCTGCCGCCGGGCGGCACGTTGATGACCGCGGTGCGCCTGCCGGCGCGCCGGGCAATGCTCGCGAACATGGACGGCGCGCGCGCGATCGCGCAGATCGACGAGACGCCGATCCCGTTCGCGAGCGACGCCGAGCTGGAGGCGTCCATCGAAGACCAGGTGGTGCGGCACGCGCGCGAGATCGACGACATCGTCGCGCGCGGACATGGTGAGCTTCCCGTCGACCGAAGCACGTACACGAGCGCCTCGCTCGACCCGGGGCTGCTGGCGGAGATCAACGCCGCGCTCCCGCACTTCACGCCCGGATGGTACGCCGAGCACTACTGGGCCCAGTACTACGAACCGACGGGCGAGCTCCATGTACCCGTGCTGTCGCTCTACACGGACCGGGACCCCGCGCTGCCGGCGGCCCTGAGCGACACCGTGTACTCGGAGCGCCTCATGGCTGCCGGTGACCGAGCATGGTTCCGTCGCCAGGCGGCCAGTGTCCAGTACGGCCACTGCACGGGCAAGGACAACGATCGCCTGGCCGCGCTGCACGCCCTGGTGACATGGGCGGAAGGGCCAGACGCTTCGGACCTGTGGTAGTCCGGGCGGCGAGCGTCCAGCTCACTGGACCATACGACCATCTGAAGCTGCGGGGTGCCGTCATGACGATGCGACGCGAGCCACGGCTGACCGCGATGATGCTGCGCGTGCTGCTCCTCGCGGCGCAGGGCGCGACGCTCTCCGCGTCGCACCGCTACACCGTCAACAGGCGAGGGGGCGCGATCGTCCCTAGCCCGGCGGTCACGTGATGCCGCCAGATCACCGAAGCCTGAACGAGGAGGTCGTCATGCAGAGCATGTCAGCATCCATCGCCGTCAGGAGTCTGCTGCTCCTGAGCCTTGCCGCCTGCGCCGCGGGTCCCGAGCGATCGCTCGGCACGAAAGGATCCACCACGTGGTCCAGGGACGACGTTCCGAATCCCGTGGTGCAGTCTCTCGTCGGACACTGGGAAGTCGTGGGGACCGCCGGGAACCTCAACAAGGTGTCCGTCAGCGCGGAGAAGCATCTCGATGGCTCCGTGTCAGGCGAGGTGCAATTCGAGCGGTTCACGCCCGACGGCCTGTCGATCCTCGCCCATGGGACGATCCTCTGCCTCACCGTGGACGGCAGCACGGCGCGACTCGCGATGCTCGGAGACGAGACCACCGCTGCCGGAACCAACACGGTATATGGCATCCTGACCGCGATCGACAATGGCGAGGGCGATCCGTCACCGGATCGGGCATCGAGCATCTTCGTCGAGCGCACCGAGTCCATCGCGCTGAGCCACTGTGATGCGTCGCTGATCCCGGACGACCGCATCTTCGACATCCAGCGTGGCGACATTCAGGTTTTGCCGTGAGCGACGTGCGGCGGCACGGGATGCGCGCGGCTCCGCATCGCGCCATTCCCGAAGCCAACTCGCATCCGGATGGCGGTGTCTTCGTGTCGAGCCCCGTCGACGAGAATCGCCGTTCCTCTCGCGGCGTGGCGCGGTACGTCGTCCTCTCCGCTCTCGCGTACGCGTGCGGCGCCCGCACCGCTCCGAGAGAAGCCCTGCACGCGACACGGCTCGTGGTCAGCGAACGTTCGCCCACCCCGGAGGAGCTCATGAGGGGAATCTCACAGACGTGCATGCCGTCCGTCGTCGCTCTCCTGCTACCGTGTGTCGCGAGCCCGCAGGTCCGTCAGCCGATGCCCGGTGCCGTCGCGGACGGATCCGGCTCGGGCTGCGCCGTCCAGGGTACCTGGGCGATGGAGTCGCTGACGGTGGATGGCAAACCGGAGGACCTCGCCGGCTGGCGGCAGATCAAGATGGTCGCCGGAACTCATTTCACGTGGGTCGGCCAGCGGCCCGGCCCGGACTCGCTGCAATCGGTGGCGGACTCGCTCGCCGCGTACCGGAACACCGGCTTCGGCGGCGGCAGCTACCGCGTGACCGACTCGACCTACACCGAGCGCATCGAGTTCTTCTCGGTGCCCGGCTACGTCGGCCGCGAGATCACGTTCTCCTGCCGCGTCGTGGGCGATCGCTGGTATCACGAGAGCGATTTCCCGGAGGTCGAGAATGGCCGTGAGGTGGCGCGCGTTCGCATGCGAGAGGTGTGGCGCCGCGTGCAGTAGGCGTCGAGGAGGCGAACCATGTGGCTGCGCGCGCTGGCCGCGCTGGCGTTCACGGCGTGGATGGCGTTCCTCCTCGTCCGTCCGGATCCGGACTGGGCGAGCGCCATCTTCGTCCTGTTCCTCGGAGCCAACGTTCTCGGCTGGCCCGCGTACTTCGAGCGCCGGGAACGCGACCGCGAGCAGCTGCTGCGGTGGCTGACGCATAACGAGGACGAGATCCGCGCCGGCGGCGCCGCATACCGCGGCGTCTGGGTGCGGCGGGACACGGCGCTCGTCACCTACTGGTGCGCCTTCTCGCTCCTCGTCGTCTCGGTGCTCATCCCGGTCGGGCCGTACCTGGCCGAGGATCGGCGCGGGCGGATGCACCGGAACGTGCTGCTCGTGGCGTCGATGGCGTATGGCTGGTGGGGACTGCCCTGGGGACCCGTTCACACGGTGAAGGCCGTCTGGCGAGACCTCGCGCCGAAGCGCGTGGACGTAGCCACATACATGCGGCCGCCTGGATGGTTGAGGCATGCGCCTCGAGGGCAAACGTCGACGCGGCGGGGGAGGCCGAGCGTCCTCTGATGTTTGGCGCCAGGGCGCCAGGCCCAGGCCAGAATCCGATTGCGCCTGCGCGGGCAAGGTGTAGCTTCGCTCACTCGCGGCCCTCGCTTGCCGGTCGCCGTGCGCGGCTGGCCGCATGCGCACGAGAGCGCCGGGCCGCGGGAGGGCTCGATGAGTCCACGCATCCGAGTGAGCGTTCTTGGCCCGCTTCGCGTGGCAGCCGCGGATGGCCAGGAGCTGACCTCGATCGCCGCTCAGCCCCGGCGCGCCGCGCTGCTGGCCTACCTCGCCCTCACGCAGCATCGGGGCGGGCAGCCGCGGGACGAGCTGCTCGCGCTCTTCTGGCCGGAGTACGACGAGCAGCGCGCGCGGAACGCCCTGAACCAGGCGGTGCACTTCCTCCGGCGCACCCTCGGTCCGGACGCCGTGATCCGCCGCGGGGACGACCAGCTGCTTCTCGACCCGGAGCTCGTCCGGTGCGACGCCCTCGACTTCGAGTCGCTGCTGGACGCGGGCGAGACCGCGAGGGCGCTGGAGCTCCATCGCGGTCCCGTCCTCCAGGGATTTCACGTCTCCGACGCGTCGCCGGAGCTGGAGCGCTGGCTGGACGTCGAGCGCGATCGCCTCGAGCGGCGGTACGCGCTGGCCCTGGAGCGGATGGCGGTCGGACGCGATGCGGCGGGCGATCCCGCGGGTGCGGCGGTCTGGTGGCGGAAGCTCGCGGCCCACGATCCGCTGGCGTCGGGCGCCGCGCTCGGATTGATGCGTGCGCTGGCCGCCGCGGGAGAGCCGGCGAGTGCGCTGCTGCACGCGCGGATTCACGAAGCCCTGGTGCGCGAGGAGCTGGGGGCTGGTCCTGACCCGCGAATCACGGCGCTCGTCCGCGAGCTGCAGCAGCGGAGCAACGGGGCAGGGAGCACGGCCGTGGCGTCGAACGGTGTCTCGGTCACGGTGATGCCGCCGAGTGCGCGCGTCGTGGCCCTCGCGACGATGTCGAATGGCCACGGCCAGCGCGACGGCGATGGCGAGAGCGGCGGCGCCGGCGAAGCCGACGGCGATGGCGATCGCGGTGGCGATCGCGGTGGCGAAACAGCTCTCGGCTCGGCCGGATCCGCCTCGAGGGGAGGGCGCTTCCGGCGGCCGCGTTGGCTCATGGCCTCCGGTGCGCTGGGTGCCGCTCTCGTCGCCCTCGCCCTCCTCGTCGCCGCGCGTCGGGGGCGAACGGCCGAACCGACCGTCGGCTGCGTGGCCGTGCTCCCGATCGAGAACCTGTCGCGGGACTCCTCGCTCGAGGCGGTCGCCGACGCGCTGACCGACGAGACGATCACCGAGCTGGCGCGCTACGAGCGGCCGCGCGTCATCTCCTGGACGTCGGTGATGCAGTACCGGAGAGCGCGCAAGCCGCTCCCGGAGATCGGGCGCGCCCTCGACTGCGATGGCGCGGTGGAGGGCGGCATCACGCGCGACGGCCGCGTCGTGCGTGTGCACGTCCAGATGTTCGACGCCGCGCGGGAGCGGGCGCTCTGGGCGGAGTCGTACGACGGCGACACGAGCGACCTGCTGGGGCTCGAGATCCGCGTGGCGGAGTCGGTGGCCCGGCACCAGGCGTCGATCACGGCGCTGACGGCGCCCCCGGGGGCCGCGGCGCGACGCACCGATCCGGTGGTGTACGGGATCTATCTGCGCGCGCGCGACGCCTTCCGGAGCCGCAACCCTGCTTCGCTGCGCGAGGCGAACGCCCTCTTCCGGCAGGTCATCCTGCTCGACTCGTCCTTCGCCGCGGGGTACGCGGGGCTGTCGGACACGTACGTCGTCGAGGCCGGCCTCGGCTTCGGACCACCCTCGCTGATGGACAGCGGGTACGCCCTGGCGCGACGAGCGGTGGCCGTGGACAGCAACTCCTCCGAGGCGCACGCCTCGATGGCCGGGGTCTACATCGACGCTCACGACTGGCCCCGCGCGGAGGCCGAGTTCCAGCGCGCCATCCGGCTGGAGCCGGGGAATGCGCTCGCGCATCACTGGTACGCGATGCTCCTCCGCATCGAGGAGCGGAAGGAGGAGGCGCTGCGGGAGATCCGGCGCGCGAGCGAGCTGGATCCGCTGTCCGATGCCCTGATGTCGGTGAAGGCGGGGATCGAGGCGTGGGCCGGAGTGAAGAGCGCGCGGGGGAAGGGCGGGCCGAAGGACATGGTGGATCCGACCCACCCCGGTGGGCTCGCGTGGTGGGCGGTCGTCCGCGCTCGCCAGCACCGGTGCGCCGAAGCGTACGATCTCCAGCACCGGGCCGACGAGCTGGCCCCGGACAACTCGCTGATGATGATCGCGCTCGTCGGCGTGCAGCTGCGGTGCGGGAATCCGGCCGGCGCGCGCGCCCTGCTGACGAAGGTGGAGCGCCGTCCCGACGCGGCGCTCATGGGCCTGTACATCGCGCAGACGTTCATCGCGCAGGGGCAGCGCGACTCGGCGTTCTACTGGTTCGGCCGGACGCGATGGAATCTCGGGACGCTGCGCGAACTCCGGGGCTCGGCCGACGTCAGGCCGCTGCGATCGGATCCACGCTACGCGGCGCTGATCGCGAGCCTGGGGCTGCGCTAGCGCGTGCTTTTCGCCGCCGGTCAAGTCCCCCTTTTTCGGGACACCCCGCCGATCGCGCGCGCCCCAGCTTTGTCCGCCCGCTTCCGGATCCGCGCCCTGGTTCGAGGGAATGAGGAGCTGTGGTCCTCCGCTCCGGCAGGGGTTGACGACCGACACCTTCTCGACCGGAGCGACGGACATGGACCGACGCTGGAGAGCTCTCGCGATCATCGCGACGACGGGCGCGCTCGCGGGCTGCGATCGCGCACCCACGCAGGTGACGACCCGGCAGGTCGGCCTGCAGGGGCCGAGCCGGGACGCCGTCGCTCCGGGATTCGCGATCGACCTCGGGACGCCTGCCGGCGGCACTCGCGCGAACGAGCGCGCCCTCAACGACCTGGGGGTCGCCATCGGAGAGTTCGACGACGTTACAACGGGCTATCATCGCGTCTGGGTGTCGCAGGATGGCGCGCAGATGAATTCGGGCCCGCAGCTCTGGCCCGATGGGCTGATGGGTGCCGTCTTCGCGATCGACGATGCGGGGGAGATCGCCGGACAGCGCCAGCCTGCAGCGGGCCAACTGCTCGTGCCGTTCGTCGCGGAGCCGGGCGGCACGATCGTCGACCTGCCGATCCCGGGCGGGTCGACCGGCTGGGCATACGCGCTCAATTCCGCTGGGGACGCGGCCGGCCAGTTCACGTCGAGCGGCCACGTTCATGCCGCCTTCTGGAAGAAAGGCGGAGATCTCGTCGATCTGGGGACGATGGGCGGCGATCTCAGCACGGCCATGTCGTTGAACGACAAGGACGAGGTCGTGGGCTACTTCGCCCTGGCGGACAACTCGGAGCATGGCTTCTACTGGAGCGCCGCGACCGGCATGGTCGACGCCGGCGGAGGGGTGCTCGAGGACATCAACGACGACGGCGTCGCCGTCGGGTATCACAACGGGAACGGGAGCGTCGGGATCACCTGGACGCTGGCGGGGGGCGTCCGGCCGATCGCGCTCCCAGCGGGGATCAGTTACGCACTGCCATTCACCATCAACGACGATGGCGTCTGGGGTGGTTGGTGCGGCGAGGGGCAGGTCTCGCGCGCATGCGCCGGGACGGTCGACGGGGGGGTCTTCTACGTCAGCGAAGAGGGTGAGCAGCAGAGCTTCATCCTGACGATCAACGACCAGGACGTGGCGCTCGGATCGCTGAAGATGCCCGACGGGGGCGTTCACGTCGTGGAATGGCAACTCACCCCGCCTGGCGCGGACCACTCGCCCGCGGTCTCGATGGGCGGCCCGTACGCCGGACACGCCGGCTCCGCGCTCGCGCTCTCCTGGAGCGCCACCGACGCCGACGACGACCCGCTCACCTACACGTGGGACTTCGGCGACGGCACGACGGGGAGCGGCACGACGCTGCCCACCAGCCACACCTTCGCGGCGAAGGGCACGTACACGCTCACCCTCACCGCCGACGACGGTCGTGGAAGGAAGGACACCCAGTCGGCGAGCGTCACCATCGGCGACCCGCTCGACACGACGGCGCCGGTGATCACGCCGACGATCTCGGGGACGCTCGGTCAGAACGGCTGGTACACGTCAAACGTCGCGCTCACGTGGAGCGAGAGCGACCCCGAGTCTGGCGTGGCGAGCACCAGCGGGTGCGGCGCCGCCACCGTGAGCGGCAACACCGCGGGTGCCTCCTTCACCTGCTCGGCGACCAACGGCGTGGGGCTCACCGCCTCGCGCACGGCGACGATCAGGCGCGACGACAGCGCGCCCACGGTCACGCCGACGGTCAGCGGGACGATGGGACTCAACGGCTGGTACACGTCGACGGTCACCGTCGCCTGGAGCGTCGCGGCCAACGGCCCGTCCGGCGCGACGCCGTCGGCGGGATGCGCCACCGCCTCGATCGGCAGCGATACGCCGGGCACGACGCTGCAATGCACGGAGACGACCGGCGCCGGGCGCTCGCGCACCGGCACGGTGAGCGTGAAGCGTGACGCGACGGCGCCGACGATCGCCTACGCCGGGAACGTCGGCACCTACACCGTGGACCAGACGGTCGCGATCACCTGCACGGCGAGCGACGCGATGTCGGGGATCGCCAGCAGCACGTGCGCGAACATCACGGGCGATGCCTATCGGTTCGCGCTCGGCACCAACAGCTACTCGGCGACGGCGAAGGACAACGCGGGGAACGCCGCGCAGGCGAGCACCAGCTTCGACGTGCAGGTGACCGCGGCGAGCCTGAGCAACCTGACGCAGCGCTGGGTGACGAACGCCGGCGTCGCCAACTCCCTCTGCAGCAAGCTCGCCGCGGCCGCGGCGGGCAACGCCGGCGCGCTGCAGGCGTACATCCAGGAGGTGCAGGCGCAGTCGGGCAAGAAGATCCCCGCCGACGAGGCGGCGATCCTCCTGCAGCTGGCCGGAGCGCTGTAGCGGCCACACAGGGCCGCCAGTGGCGGGTGCCGTTCCGCGCACGCATCATTCTCCCATGCTGTCGTCGCGCGAGATCGGCACCCCGCTCGGCCCCATGCTCGCCGTCGCCGACGATCGCGGGCTGGCCCTCTGCGAGTTCGTGGATCGGCCGCTGCTGCCGACGCAGCTCGCGCGCGTCGAGGCGCTGCTGCGCGCCCCCGTCACGCCGGGGCGCCACCAGTACCTGGACCAGGCGGAGCGCGAGCTGTCGGAGTACTTCGCCGGGGAGCGGGAGGCGTTCACGCTCCCGCTCGTCCTCGACGGCACCGGCTTCCAGGTGCAGGTGTGGCGGCAGCTCGTGACGATCCCGTTCGGCACGACGCTCTCGTACGGCGAGCTCGCGGCGCGCGTCGGCCGACCGGGGGCGTCGCGCGCCGTCGGCCGGGCCAACGGGGACAACCGCATCGCCATCATCGTCCCCTGCCATCGCGTCATCGGCGTGGACGGCAGCCTCACCGGCTACGGGGGCGGGATGCGCCGCAAGCGCTGGCTGCTCCGGCACGAGCAGCGCGGATTGCAGCTCGAGCTCG
>CAMLIT010000044.1 GCA_946480295.1 uncultured Gemmatimonadota bacterium | reverse complement strand
ACGACGTTCGCCCAGAAGCGCGAGCCGTCCTTGCGCACGCGCCAGCCCTCGTCCTCGACCCGGCCGTCGCGGGCCGCCGCTGCCAGCAGTCGCGCGGGCCTGCCGGTGGCGACCTCCTCCGGCGGATAGAACGTCGAGAAGTGCCGGCCGATGATCTCGTCCGCGGTCCACCCCTTCAGCCGCTGCGCCCCCGGGTTCCAGCTCACGATGTGCCCGCCCACGTCGAGCGCGAAGATCGCGTAGTCGCGGACACTGTTGATCATGAGCTCGTAGAGTCCGGACAAGCTCGTCGGCAGCATCCCCGTTCCCGGCTCCCGGGCAGGCATCCGCTCGACCTCCAGTCTCTCGTCGCGCATGGCTCGCTTCGCCTCCACGAATCCCCCGATGGCGACGACGACGCCGGCGTCGCCACCACATCGGCTGCGGCACCCCTGGGGCGCCGTCGCTCCGCCGCTTCGCCCTGGCCCTCGTCGCCCGGCTCGAACGGCCTCCGTCGCCTCCTACTGGTACTGGATGTACAACGGCCGAGGATGGAGGGCGAGCAGCTCGCGCGGGGTGAGCAGCGGGTCGCCCTTCCTCGTGTCGTTGTGGAAGAACAGCTTGAACCCCGTGTATTCGACCGGCTCGGCCACCTCGCAGGCGCGATACGTGTCGAACTTGAGCCACGGCTGCCCCCAGCCGTCCATGTTGATCACGACCTGCACGCGAGGATCGAGCCGGATGTCCTCGGCGTCCTGGAGCATGTTCGTGGTGAAACGATGGACGATCAGCACCTTGGGCGGAAGGTGGTAGCGCGCCACGATGTCGGCGAGCTGACCGACGGCGTAGTTGACGTCGGATGCGTCCATCGCCCCGATCTTCTCGCCCGGAGCCCGCCCCTCCCGATTGTGGTGCATGTTGAACTCCGGATCCATCGCGAGGTGCACGTCCGGACGGGCGAGGAAGGGGAGCAGCCGCGGGAGCTCCGCCTGGATGGTGCTCTTCCCCGGCTGGACGTCGAGGATCATGATGGCGTGCGCCTGGTGCGCCCAGGCGTAGACCTTCTCGATCAATCCCGTGTCCGAGCGCTGGCGGTACATGCCGTCCTTCCCCGGCGCGCCCTGGGCGACGGAGACGATGAGCTGAAGCGCCGGGATCACGGGGGTGGACGGGTCGGCCGCGCGCCACTTCGCCGTGATCGTGTCCAGCCGGGCGAGCATCTGGTCCGGGGGCAGCTCGCCGAGGATCCCCATCTTCTTCGACAGCGGGTTGCCGTAGAACGCCACGATGCGGTTGCGCGGCAGGAGCGAGCCGGGGAGGAGCGGCGGGGTCCGGACGGGCCACCGCGGGTCCTTGAGGCCGGCCCGGATCGCGACGACGAAGGAGATGCTGTCGCGGAAGCTGCGCCCGGGCAGCCGCGCGGCGAGCGCCAGCTTGATCGCGGAGTCGGAGAGGGCGCGTGCCCTGCGCGCCGAGTCGCCCTGCGCGCCGCCGGCACCGGCCGGGGCGGCAGCCTGCGACGCGCCGCGGCCGCGCGACGCGGCCGTTCGCGGAAGTGACGTCGGGGCGCCGCCGGCGGCGCCGCCCCGACCCGCCGCGGACGCGGTGGCGCGCCGGGCGGTCGTGGTGGTCGTGGTGGTCGTGTCTGCCGCCTGTGCGCGATCGTGGCCGCAGGCGGCCACGGCGAGCATCAGCAGGCAGCACGCTCGTCCGAGTCGATTCACCCCGGGCAATGTAAGCCGCCCCGGCCGGCGGCTAGAAGCCCGGCGGCAGGCGATAGACGGCCACCTGCGGCTGGAGGTTGGCGGGGAGCGCGGACCCTCCCGGCTGCGAGAAGAGGAGCTGCACGGTGGCGGCGTTGGACGGCGTGTCGACGCGGTAGTACGACGAGGTCCCCGGCACCATCGCGCCCGTCTGCACCGTGCCCCCGCCGATCGACTGGACGACGATCGGGAAGGGGCGCGGGAAGTCCGGCGACGGGATGCCGTTGCTCTGCCCCGTGACGAAGAGCCGGTTGTAGATCAGCCGCAGGTTGCGCGTCGTCAGGCGGTCGCGGGCGGGGATGTCCGTCCGCGGCTGCCCGGGCAGGCTGTCGGTGTACGCGGTGAGCCCGAAGTCGGCGAACAGCGCGGGGAAGGACTCGCTCGTCGTCGCCTCGATGCTGGCGATGCCGGTCGTCGTCGTCTGCTCGAGCGCCTTGAGGATCCCGCTCCCCTTCTGGTCGTACAGGTAGTGCGCGAGGAGCCAGTCGCCGCCGCGCCAGGAGAAGCCGTTCTCGGCGTCGTTATGCAGGGTGACGCTCGCGGTGTCGGGGCGGAGCAGGTACGTGTACGAGTCGTAGAGGAAGCCCTGGATGAAGCCCTGGGACGAGTCCGGGAAGAGCTGCGCGGAGCTCGTGCGGCAGGAGGGGGGCGGGCACTTCTGCTCGTAGTACATCGACCCGAGCTCCTCGGCCACGATGCTCATCCCCTCGTCGAGCCAGCCGGGCTGCGGGTTGCCGCCGTGGACGACCACGTGCTGCGAGAAGTCGATCAGGTGCTGCAGCTCGTGGAGGAAGGTCGCCGGCTCCGACTGGAGCAGCTCGTCCACGGTGTGGGTGCAGCTGTACACGCCGGTGTCGGGGACGATGGAGTAGAAGATCTCCCCCTTGTTGGAGTTCGCGCTCGTCAGGTCGCCGAGGTCGATCTCGTCGAAGTAGCCCTCGACGTAGCCCTGCGTGGCGCACTGCGCCTTCGGGGAGAGGGAGTTCACGGCCGGCGACATCAGCATGATGACGCGGGTGTTCTGGTCGACGTCGGAGGGCGGTCCATAGGCGTCGACGGCGATCGGGTAGAGCGTCTGGTCGAAGTACTGGCCGAAGGACTGGAGCTGCGTGGACGTGAATCCGCCGGGCGGCGCGAGCGTGTCGACGTAGAGCAGGATGTTGCCGCCGGCGTAGGCGAGGCGCGCGGTGATCGACTTCCACTTCGGGTTGGAGATGCTGAAGTTCGCGCGCACCTGGAAGTCCTGGGTGGAGCCGAGCGCCGCGGTGGCCGGGGCGATCGCGGCGCCCGGCGTGGCCGGCGCGACGCGGCCGCGCAGGGCGGCGGGGATGCGCGGCGCCGTCGTGGTGAAGCGGGCGAACGCGGCGGCGCGGAGGGCGCGGTCGAAGGCCATCTGCCGCGTGCGCGGGTAGGCGGGGGGGCGGAGGCCGGGGTCCGTGCCTAACGAGATCGACGCCGTCCCCCGCAGCGCGCGCGGATCCGTCGGGTACAGCCCCGCGAGCGCGGCGCTCGGCGAGGCCGTGGGGTTGCTCAGCGTGTACGCCACCGCCGCGTCGGGCGCGCTGCCCGAGGCGAACTGGGGAACGAGCAGATAGCTCGCTCCGTTGCCGGCGAGCGTCAGCGAGTTCCCGCCGTTGGCGCAGTCGACGCGTGCCGCCTGGTTGGCCGCGAGCTGCACCGCGCCGCCCGTGCACGCGGTGAGCGGGACGGGGGGCACCGGGCCGGTGCCCGCATCGGAATGGCTGCACGCGGCGATGGCCGCGAGCACGGGCACGAGGGCGGCCGCGCGGACGCGAACGAACGAGGACATGACCGGTTCTCCAGAGCGCCGGGATCGGCGTGGCGAACCCCGTCGCCACGGCCGGAGTTTCACGAAGGATACGCGAACGGCTCCGCGCCACCACGAGTGTCTCCCGGTGGACGCTGACCCGTCCCCCGACGCGGACGCCGCGGCGCGACCGACGACGAGGGGACGCCCACAACCGCATGACGCGCGCCACCTTACGCGGGCCCGCCGGGCTGGCCGTCCCGATGCGTGGTGGCGCTGCGTCGTTCGCAGGAGTCTCCGTTGCTTCGCCGTGTCGCCGTCGTGCTTCTCGCCACCGGATCCGCGAGCCCGCTCGCGGCCCAACGCCCCGCCTCCGTCGATCGCATCGATCCACGCGTCGTCGTCGGCATCACCGCCGCGATCCTCTCGCACTGGCCCGCGGCCGGTCGCCGGACGCGCCGCCTCCCCATCCCGACGCGCGTGCCCTCGTCGCGATCGTCGAATTCCGCCGCGCGCGTGCTCGGCACCGCGAAGGCGTACATCGGCGTCCCCTATAGCTGGGGCGGCACCTCGCCGGCCACGGGCTTCGACTGCTCGGGATTCGTGCAGTACGTGTTCGCGAAGCACGACGTGCGGCTGCCGCGCACCTCGCGCGCGCAGGCGCGCACCGGCGAGCGGGAGCTGCCGTCGGCGCGTGCGCTGCGGCAGGGGGATCTCGTCTTCTTCGCCGAGGACGGCGGTCCCATCAGCCATGTCGCGATCTACGCGGGGGACGACCGCATCATCCACTCGAGCTCCAGCGGGGGCGGCGTGCGTCTCGACGACCTGCACACGCGGCGCGGCCAGTGGTTCGTGCGCCACATGGTGGCGGCGCGGCGCGTCACGCCCGATGGACGCGGCCTCGTCGTGGACCTGGTGAAGGGGCTCGCCCCCGCGCTCCTGCGGCTGCCGCTGGATCCGCCCGATCACGCGCCGGCGCCCTGACTGCGCTCGCGTTCCTTGCCGCCGCTCGGCGCGGCGGCTAGGTTGCCTTCAATCAGCGCGGCGATTTCCCCGATTTGACGGGCCGCGCGCCGAACGCGCCATGTCGGGCGCGCTCGAACCAGAACCCGTCTAAGTCGTCGGCGCAGACAGACGGCCCGCGACTCGCCATCGGGGGCCGTTTCGTTTTTTCCCCTGGAGAAGCGCCCAGATGAGCCGCTACATCTTCTCGTCCGAGTCGGTCAGCGAAGGACATCCCGACAAGGTCTGCGATTACATCGCCGATTCCATCCTCGACGCGCACCTGACCGCCGATCCGGCGAGCCGCGTCGCGTGCGAGGTGCTGTGCAAGAGCGGCCAGGTGGTCCTCGCCGGCGAGATCACCAGCCGCGCGAAGGTCGACTACGAGGCCGTCGCGCGGCAGGCGATCCGCGAGATCGGCTACACCGATCCGGCCGAGCCCTTCAACGCCGACGGGGTGCGGATCACGCAGTTCATCTCGCGCCAGGCGCCGGAGATCGGCCAGGGCGTGGACGTCGGCGGCGCCGGCGACCAGGGGATCATGTTCGGTTACGCGAGCGACGAGACCCCGGAGCTCATGCCGCTGCCGATCCAGCTCGCGCATCGGCTGTCGCAGCGCCTCGCCGTCGCCCGCAAGCGGCAGGAGCTCGACTGGCTGCGCCCCGACGCGAAGACCCAGGTGAGCGTCGAGTACGAGGACCACCAGCCGGTGCGCGTGACGACGGTGCTCGTCTCGACGATGCACACGCCGCAGGCCACGCGCGAGCAGATCCACGAGTACGTCGCGAGCTGCCTCGCGCCGGAGGTGCTCGGCGACTGGTTCGGCCCGCACGTCGAGATCCTCGTCAACCCCACCGGCTCGTTCGTCGAGGGCGGCCCGAGCGCCGACTGCGGCGTGACCGGGCGCAAGATCATCGTCGACAGCTACGGCGGCATGGGCCGCCACGGCGGCGGCGCGTTCAGCGGCAAGGATCCGTCGAAGGTGGACCGCTCGGGCGCCTACTTCGGCCGCTTCGTCGCGCGGCAGGTGGTGAAGAGCGGGATCGCCAAGCGCGCCGAGGTGCAGGTGGCGTACGCGATCGGCCGCCCCGAGCCGGTGTCGGTGCGCGTGGACACCTTCGGCACCGGCGACTGGCGGGCCGCGGAAGCGCTCGTGAAGACCTTCGACTTCCGTCCCAAGGCGATGATCGAGCGCCTCGACCTGCGCCGCCCGATCTACCGGCAGACGACGAACTACGGGCATTTCGGGAAGCAGGGGTTGAGCTGGGAGAGCTGAGCGAGCGCGAAGCGCTCGGCCACGCCGTCGTTGGTCGTTGGTCGTTGGTACTTGGCGAGCCGCTCGGGATGCGCTGCATTGCGTCCCGAGCGGCTCGCCAATGACCAAGAACCAATGACCAAGAACGAAGAGAAGTGAGCGCGGAGTTCGAGCGCCGCGCCCTAGGCGCTCCGCTTCGCGTACTGCCGCACCGCCAGCCCGAACACCACCAGCCCGTACACCGCCAGGATCGCCAGCGGCCGGACGATGTCGGCGAGGCCGGCGCCCTTGAGCAGGACCGCGCGGTTGATGGCGATGAAGTGCATCACCGGGTTGAGCTGCGCCACCCACTGCGCCCACGTCGGCATGCTGCGCAGCGGCGTGAAGAGCCCCGCCATGAGCAGGTAGATCATCAGCGTGAAGAAGGTCAGGAACATCGCCTGCTGCTGCGTCTCCACCATCGTCGAGATCCACAGCCCGATGCCGAGCGCGGCGACCAGGTAGACGCCCGCGGCGAGGAAGACGACGGCGAGCGGGCCGCGCATCGGCACGCCGAAGGCGACCTTCGCCGCGATCAGCCCCAACGTCAGCTCCACGAACGCGATCGTCCAGAGCGGGATCAGCTTGGCGGCGATGAACTGCGTCCGCGTGACCGGCGTGACGTTGAGCTGGTCGAGCGTGCCGATCTCCTTCTCGCGCGCGATGTTCATCGCCGTGAGCAGCGTGCCCACGACGGTCACGAGCTGCACGAGGATCCCCGGCACCATGTAGTCCTTGTAGTCGAGGTCCGGGTTGTACCAGCCGCGCGTGCGGACGTCGACGGTGGGCACGCCGACGCGCGGCACCGGCTCGCCGTTCGCGTCGAGCGTCGCGAGGCGCGGATGGAGCTCGGCGCCGAGCCGCGCGGCGTCGTCGGCGATGATGCGCTGCGCGTACGAGTTGGTCACTCCCGCCGTCGCCCCGTCCTCCGCGTCGAGCACGAGCTGCACCGGCGCGGCCCCGGTGCGCACCAGGTCGCGCTCGAAGTCGGCCGGAATGTGGAGGATGACGCCGGCCCGCCGGTCGAGCATCGCCTCGTCGGCCAGCGCCATCGACGGCGAGGCGCCCCGCAGCTCGAAGCGGCGCGACGCCACGAGCTGCTCGATGAGCCCGCGCGACGCCTGCGAGCGATCGGCGTCGACGACGTACAGCGGCGCGCTCCTGACCTCGAACGTCGCCGCGTTGGCCAGGATGAAGAGCTGGACGAGCGGGATGATGAAGATCTCCGCGACCATCATGCGGTCGCGGAAGATCTGCAGGAACTCCTTGCGGAGGAGGAAGCGAAGGGTGCGCATCGTCGCTCCGGGTCAGGCGAGGCGCGGGCGGAAGCTGCGCACCGACACGGCGAGGAGGATCAGCGTCATCGCCAGGAGCACCGACGTCTCGCGCCAGAGGTGGTCGAGGCCGACGCCCTTCAGCATGATGCCGCGCGCGATGACGATGAACCAGCGCGCGGGAACCACGTACGTGAACGGGTGCAGCCAGACGGGCATGCTGGCGATGGGAAACACCATCCCCGAGAGCAGCAGGTTGGGGAGGAGCGTGCCGGCCATCGCGCCGATCATCGCCGCCCGCTGCGAGGGCGTGCGCGCGGCGACGAGCACGCCGAGGGCGAGCGAGACGATCGTGTAGAGCAGGCTCTCCGCCAGCAGCAGCACGAGGCTGCCGCGCAGCGGCACGCGGAACACCAGCCAGCCGGCGCCGATCGCGGTGACGGCGTTCGCCAGCCCGAGCGTCAGGTACGGCAGCACCTTGCCGACGATGATCTGCCGCGGCCGCAGCGGGGAGACGAGCAGCACCTCCAGCGTGCCGCGCTCCTTCTCCCGCGAGAGGGAGATCGCCGTCATCATCGCCGAGACGAGGGTGAGGACGAGCGCGATGAGCCCCGGCACGAACAGGTTGACGCTCGCCAGCGTCGGGTTGAAGCGCATCTGCGTCTGCACGGCGATGCGCACCCCCGGCTGCGCGCCGCGGAGCGCGCGCTGGAAATCGTTCACGACCGCCGCCGCGTACGCCTGCATCACGCTCCCGGTGTTCGGGTCCGAGGCGTCGGTGACGAGCAGGAGCTGCGCCGGAGTCCCGCGCGCCAGGTGCTCGCCGAAGCGCGGCTCGAGCAGCACCGCCGCGTCGGCCTGGCCGCGGCGGAAGAGCCGCTCGAGCGGCGCGACCGTCGGCGTGACGGAGACGACGTGAAAGCGGCCGTTCCCCTCGAAGCGGGAGCGCAGCGCCGTGGTGGACGCGTCCGGCGTCGGGTCGACGATCGCCAGCCGGATGTCGTGGATGTCGTTGCGCAGCGCGTAGCCGAAGAGCAGCACCTGGACGAGCGGCATGAGCAGGAGCACGACGAGCGTCTGCCGGTCGCGGAGGATGTGATGGAACTCCTTCACGACGAAGGCGCGCAGGGCGCTGGGCGCCGCGTGCGCGCTCACGACGCCCACTCCGTGGCGCCCGCCCCGCCGGCGGGGCGGGCCAGCCGCAGGAACACGTCGGCGATCGTCTCCGTGCGGTACGCGTCCTTCAGCTCCGCCGGGCTCCCCATCGCGGCGATGCGGCCGTCCACCATGATGGAGACGCGGTCGCAGTATTCCGCCTCGTCCATGTAGTGCGTGGTGACGAAGACGGTCGTCCCGCCGGCGGCGGTGGCGTAGATCAGCTCCCAGAACTGCCGGCGCGTGATCGGGTCCACGCCGCCGGTGGGTTCGTCGAGAAAGACGATCTGCGGCCGGTGCAGCAGGGCGACGGAGAAGGCGAGCTTCTGCTTCCAGCCGAGCGGGATGCTGCCGACGAGCGACCTGCGCGCGTGCTCCAGTCCGAGCCGATCGAGGAGCGAGTGCGTGCGCTCCTCGATCTCGGCGTCGCTCAGGCCGTAGATGCCGCCATACAGCCACGCGTTCTCCCACACGGTCAGGTCCTCGTAGAGCGAGAAGCGCTGGCTCATGTAGCCGATGCGGCGGCGGAGCTGCTCCGGCTCGGTCAGCACGTCGCAGCCGGCCACGCGGGCGCGTCCCGACGTCGGCGCGAGGAGGCCGATGAGCATCTTGATCGCCGTCGTCTTCCCCGCGCCGTTGGCGCCGAGGAAGCCGAACACCTCGCCGCGCGCGACCTCGAACGAGATCGCGTCCACCGCGGTGAAGCGTCCGAAGCGACGCGTGAGCTCGTGGACGTCGATCGCCGGATCCGCCGCTCGACCGGGGGTGGTCACGCGACCTCCTCCTCGTCGGGCGCCCCCATGAGCGCCATGAAGCTGTCCTCGATGCCGGCGCGGATCGGCGCGACGCGCGCATCGGCGAAGCCTCGCGCCGCGAGCGCCGCCGCGACCTCGCGCGCGACGGCTTCCGCCGGCGCGTCGGTGCGCCGGTCGGCGTAGTGCAGCGCGGCGCCGAAGGGGAAGACGGAGAAGGCGTTCGGCAGCTCGCGCAGGGCGAGGAGGAGCCGGTAGCGCTCCGCCCCGGTCACGGCGACGAGCGGCCGCTCGTATGCCGCCCCGATCTTCGCCGGCGCGGCGATCGTGAGGAGGCGTCCCTTCTGGATCAGCGCGACGCGGTCGCAGCGGTCCGCCTCGTCCATGTACGGCGTCGACACGACGATCGTGAGCCCCGACGCCTTCAGCTCCGCGAGCAGGTCCCAGAACTCCGTGCGCGACACGGCATCCACGCCCGTCGTCGGCTCGTCGAGGAAGAGGATGTCGGGGCGGTGCACGAGGGCGCAGGAGAGCGCGAGCTTCTGCTTCATCCCCCCGGAGAGCGCCGCGGCCCGCCGATCGCGGAAGGGCTCGATCTGCCGGTAGATCGGCGCGATCATCTCGTACCCCTGCTCGACGGTCGTCCCGAACACCGCGGCGAAGAACTGCAGGTTCTCGGCAACGCTGAGGTCCGGGTAGAGCGAGAAGCGCCCGGGCATGTAGCCGACGCGGCGGCGGATCGCCCAGAGGTCGCGCACCACGTCGAGGCCGAGCACGCGCGCCTCGCCGGCGTCGGGACGCACCAGCGTCGTCAGGATGCGGAAGAGCGTCGTCTTGCCCGCCCCGTCCGGGCCGATGAAGCCGAACAGCTCCGCCGGCCGCACCTCGAACGACACGCCGTCGAGGGCGGTCACGCCCTCGAAGCGCCTGACGAGGCCGTGCGCGCTGACCGCGGCGGCGGCCGCCGGCGTGGTCATGGGCGGCTCGCTCGCGCGCCAGTCGGCGCGGTCGCCTCGGGCGCGGCGAAGCGCACGTCCGCCGGCATGCCGATCTTGAGCATCCCGTCCCGGTTGGCGACGCGGACCTTGACCGCGTACACGAGGTCGGCGCGCTCGTCGCGCGTCTGCACCGGCGTCGGCGTGAACTCCGCGTTCGACGACACCCAGCTCACGCGTCCCGGCAGGGTGACGCGCGCGCCGTTGCCGCGGTCCATCGTGACCTGCGCCGGCGCGTCGAGGCGGATCGCGGCGAGCTGCGGCTCGGTGACGTAGGCGCGCAGCTCGAGGGTGTCGAGGTCGGCGATCTTGTACAGCGGCTGGCCCGGCTGCACGTACTCGCCGGCGCGGGCGTAGGTGGCGAGCACCGTGCCGCCGATCGGGCTCGTGATGCGGCTCTTCGCCAGGCGGTCGCGCGTGGCGGCGACGCGGGCCTCGCTCGCCGCCACGTCGCGCACGACGCTCCGCGCCTGCGCGTGCAGGGCGTCGATCTGCTGGACGAGCGAGCGGTAGTCGCGCTCCGCCTGGTCGAGCTGCTGGGCCGTGCCGGCGTGCTCGTCGTGGAGGCGCTTCGCGCGGTCGTAGGCGCGGCGGGCAGCGTCGCGCTGGACCTCGAGGGCGTCCGCCTGCTCGTTGGCCTGGGCGGCGCGGGCCTCGGTCGCGGCCCGCTGCGCCACGATCTGCGCGCGCTCCAGGGCGAGCTGCGTCGTGTCGACCACGCCGACGAGCGCGCCCGCCGCGACGTGGTCCCCCTCGTTCGGCGAGAACCAGAGGAGCTGTCCCGGCGTCTGCGCCGAGACCACCACCTCCGTCGCCTCGAAGTTGCCGTAGGCGTCGGGCGCCGGCGTGCGGTGGCAGCCCGCCACGGCCAGCGCGAGCACCAGGGCGCCGGCGCCGACGGTCACGTGTCGATCGTCGTGCATCACTCCGTTCCTCCCGTGCCGATCATCGTCGCGACCTCCGCGCGTGCGCGCGCGAGGTCCACCCGGTGCGCGGCGCGCGCGAGGCGCGCCTGCAGGACGTCCGTCTCCCGATCCACGTACTGCGCCGCCGTGATCACGCCTTCGCGGAACTGCGCCCGTGCCTCCGCCAGCACCTGCTCGCGCAGCGCGATGATCCGCTCGTCCGTGGCCTGCGTCGCGTCGAGGCGCGCGATCGTCGCCGAGTCGCGCACGACGGCGCGCCGCAGGGACGCGGTGAACGCCGCCTCCTCCGTGCTCGTGATCCGCCGCTCGACCTCCAGCGCTTCGCGGTCGCGCGCCGTCGTCCCCCAGCTCCACGGCGTCCACTGCACCTGCACGCCGGCGAGCCAGTAGCCCTGGAACGCGTTGCTCAGCATGTCGAGCCCCGGCCGGCCGTAGCCGACGCGGGCGAATGCCGAGACGCGCGGCTTCTCCTGCGCGGCGACCACCGCCTCCTGCGCCCGCAGCAGGTCGCGCGTGCGCTCGAACTGCTCGTACTCGGGGCGGCGGCGCAGCGAGTCGACGGCCGGCGGCGGGGGCGCCGCGCCGTCGGCGCTCGGAAGCAGCAGCAGGTCCCGCGGGCCGATGGGCCGGCCGGTGAGGTCGGCGAGCACCGCGAGCGCTGCCTGACGATCGGCGTCCGCGGCGCGCAGGTCCTCGCGGCGGGCGAGGAGCTGCGCCTCGAGCGCCGCCGCCTCGCCGGCCAGCGCCGCGCCGGCACGCACGCGCGCGCGGGCGACGGCGAGCTGCGCCTCGAGATCGGTCACCGCCGTCGACAGCTCCTCCGCGCGCGATTGCAGGGAGAGCGCCGTGAAGAAGGCGTCGTCGACCTGCTGGCGCTGCGAGTACAGCGTCGTCCGCAGCCGCGCCTCGGATTCCGCGAGCTGCGCGCGCTCCACGGCGCGCCGCGGCCCGAGCGTCGGGTCGAGCAGCCGCTCCTGGGCGCGGAGGTAGGCGTCGTACGTGTCGTGCGGCGGCACGGGCACGTTCACGCCGGGGAGCCGGATCGGCACCGACGTCACCGCCGACTGGTACTGCCCCTGGCCGTCGAGGTCGAGCGCGGGGAGCCGCTCCGCCGCGAGGCTCCGCAGCCGGAGCGCCGTGCGCGCGCGCTGGAGCGCGGCCTGCCCGGCGCGCGGGTCGACGGCGAGGGCGGCGCGCTCGAGCTCCGCGAGTCGGAGGGTGTCGACCGCCTGTGCGGCCGGCGCCGGCGACGGCTGCTGCGCCGATAGCGTCGCCGGCGTCGCGAGCGCGAGGGCGCCGGCGAGCGCGTGGGCGGCGGTGCGCGAACGGGCGCGCGTCATGGCCGGAGCGCCTCGAGGAAGAAGCGCGGCAGCTCCGTCCGGCGCCGCTCGATGAACTCGTTCCAGCGGTCGCGGTCCCATTCGAGGATGGTCGCGATCATCGGCCGCGCGGCGAAGGGAAAGATGCAGAGCGAGACGAGGTTGACGATGAAATCCTCTTGCGCGATGCGGCGCATGGTGCCGGCGCGCACGCGCTCGTCGATCTGCCGCGCGACCACCTCGAGCGCGGGGCGGCGGGTCTCCATGAGCACGTGCTCGGCGCGCGCGCCCATGAGCTGCGCGGCGCGGTCGGGGTTCTGATTCAGCTCGGCGAGGACGTAGCCCGGGAGGTACGGGGCGCGGGCGAGGTGCTCGAGCTCGTGCTGGACGACGCGGCCCACCTTCTCCTCGAGGGGCAGATCGGAGGCGAGGAGCTGGAGGACCGGCGGGAGGAGGCGGTCGATGGCGCGCTGGAAGACGGCGCGGGCGAGGCGCTCCTTGGAGCGGAAGTAGTAATGGAGCAGGGCGTGGTTGACGCCCGCCTCGGCGGCGATGTCCTGCATGCGGGCGCCGGCGGTGCCGCGGCGGAGGAAGACCTCGTGGGCGGCGTCGAGGATGCGCTGCTCGGTGTCGCCGTCGGCGGCGGCGCGCGGGGCACGGGCGGCCGGGCGGGGTCGGGCGGTGGCCTCGCGGGCACGAGGGGCGGGGCGGCGGGCGTTCGCTTTCTTATCTGACATGTTTAACTATTCAGTTAACACATCGAATGATGTGTTGCCCGACGGAAGCGCGCAAGGCAAACATCTGGCGCGCCGGTTTCATGGGCGACCTGTCGCGCCGGAGGGCCACGCGTATCTTGGCCGCATGTTCATCGGCCATTACGGTGTCGCGCTCGGCGCCAAGCGCCTCGCGCCGCGCACCTCCCTTGGCACCCTCGCCTTCGCCGCCCAGTTCCTCGACGAGCTGTGGCCGGTGCTGCTCCTGGTGGGCGTGGAGCAGGTGCGGGTCGTCCCCGGGCTCATGGCCGCCAACCCGCTCGACTTCGCGCACTACCCGTGGTCGCACAGCCTGCTCATGGCGATCGTCTGGGCGGTGCTCGTCGGCGTCGTGTACCGGCTCCTCCGCCGCGACCACGGGGAAGCCTGGGTCGTGGCCGCGGCCGTCCTCAGCCACTGGTTCCTCGACCTGCCGATGCACCGCCCCGACCTGCCGCTCTGGCCCGGGGCCTCGCCGAAGCTGGGGCTCGGCGCGTGGAACTCGATCCCGCTCACCGTGCTGCTGGACGGCGGCCTGTTCGTGCTCGGGCTCGCGGTCTACCTGCGGACGACGCGCGCCGCGGACCGCGTCGGCACGTGGGCGCTCTGGGCGATGGTGGCCGTGCTCGTGCTGATCTTCGCGGGCGGGTTCGCGGGGCCGCCCCCCGACGCACACGCGATCGCGCTGTCGGGGCTCGGGCTCTGGCTCTTCGTGCCGTGGAGCTGGTGGATCGACCGGCACCGCGTCCTGCGCTCGAGCGCGGAGGACGTGGAGGCGGTGGCCGCGCCGGCGTGAGCCTGCTTCGCCGCGCGGGTCGGCCGCGAGCCTGCCCGCGAGGCGCCGCCCGCGCTAGGCTCCGCGCGCGGCGTGGACCATCTCGTCGCGCACCTCGCGCCGCAGTCGCTCGCGCACCAAGCGCGCCGCGGCGACGAGGTTCGCGAGCGCCGGCTCCACCTCGCGCCAGTCGCGCGTCTTCAGGCCGCAGTCCGGGTTGACCCAGAGCCGCCGCCGGTCGACGACGGCGAGCGCCCGCTCGAGCAGCGCTTCCAGCTCGGCCACGGAGGGGACGCGCGGCGAGTGGATGTCGTAGACGCCCGGGCCGATGTCGTTCGGGTAGCGGTCGCCGTCGAAGGTATCGAGCAGCTCCATGTGCGAGCGCGCCGCCTCGATCGAGACGACGTCGGCGTCCAGCCGCGCGACGGCATCCATGATCCCGACGAACTCGGAGTAGCACATGTGCGTGTGGACCTGCGTCTCGTCGGCGGCGCCGGCGGTGGCGAGCCGGAAGGCGTTCACCGCCCAGTCGAGGTATGGGGCGCGATCCGCCTCGCGCAGCGGCAGCCCCTCGCGCAACGCCGGCTCGTCCACCTGCACGACGCGCAACCCCGCCGCCTCGAGGTCCGCGAGCTCGTCGCGCAGCGCGAGGGCGACCTGGAAGGCCACGTGCGCGGGCGGGAGGTCGTCGCGCACGAACGACCAGCGCAGCATCGTCACCGGGCCGGTGAGCATGCCCTTCACCGGGCGACGCGTGAGCGACTGCGCGTACCGCGACCACTTCACGGTCATGGGGTGGGCACGGAAGACGTCGCCGTGGAGGATCGGCGGTTTCACGCAGCGCGAGCCGTAGCTCTGCACCCAGCCGGTGCGGGTGATGGCGAATCCCTCGAGCTGGTCCGCGAAGTACTCCACCATGTCGTTGCGCTCGAACTCGCCGTGCACGAGGACGTCCAGCTCCACGGCTTCCTGGAAGCGGATCCCACGCTCGATCTCCGTGCGCAGGAAGGCCTCGTAGCGCACCTGCGACAGGCGGCCGGCGCGCACGCCGGCGCGCGCCCGCCGGACCTCGGGCGTCTGGGGGAGGGAGCCGATCGTGGTGGTCGGCAGCATGGGAAGCGGCATCACGACGGCCTGCCGCCGGCGCCGCGCGGGGAACGCCGAACGACGGACGAGCATGGCCGGGCCGACGGCGGCGACGCGCGCCCGCACGGCGAGGTTGCAGCTGCGGGGATCGGCGCGGCACTCGGCCAGCACTCGGCGCTGCTCGTCGAGGCGGTCGCGCACCTCCGCGCCGTCGTCGTGCACGGCGCGCGCGACCAGCGCGACCTCCTCGAGCTTCTGCCGTGCGAACGCCAGCCCGCGGCGCAGCGGCGGATCGAGGGTGATCTCGGCGGCGACGTCGACGGGCACGTGGAGGAGCGAGCAGGAGGGCGCGACCTGGACGCGCGCCGGACCGAGCGCGTCGACGGCGGTGCGGACGAGGGCGAGGGCGCGATCGAGATCGGTCCTCCAGACGCCGCGTCCGTCCACCACGCCTAACGAGATGGCGAGGTCGCGCGGGGCGCCGGCGAGCGCCGGGGCGAGCTGCTCCGGGGCGCGCACGAGGTCGAGGTGCAGCGCCTGGACGGGCAGCCGCAGGGCGACGGGCAGGTTCTCGCGCAGGCCGGCGAAGTAGGTCGCGACGAGGAGCTGCGGCGCCGAGTCGAGTCGCTGGTACGCGCGGTGGTAGAGCGCGCGCTCGGCGTCGGTCAGGTCGAGCGCGAGGCATGGTTCGTCGAGCTGCACCCAGCGCGCGCCGGCGCCGGCGAGCACCTCGAGCACCGTCCGGTAGACCTCGACCACGCCGTCGAGCAGCCGCGAGCGGTCGGGCTGGCCCGCGTGTGCCTTCGCGAGCAGGACGAGCGACACGGGGCCGAGCAGGACCGGTCGCGTCGGGATGCCGTGCGCCTTCGCCTCGCGGAACTCGTTCACCGGCTTCTGGCTCGAGACGCGCAGCCGGATCCCCGGCTCGAGCTCGGGGACGATGTAGTGGTAGTTCGTGTCGAACCACTTCGTCATCTCCATGGCCGGCGCGTCCTCGCGCCCGCGCGCCATGGCGAAGTAGGTCCCGAGGTCCACGGCGCCGCCGCGGAAGCCGAAGCGCTCCGGCACCGCGCCGACCAGCGCCGCGGCGTCGAGCACGTGATCGTACAGGGAGAAGTCGTTCGACGGGATGAAATCCAGGCCCGCCGCCTCCTGCAGCCGCCAGTGTCGCTCGCGCAGCGCGCGCGCCGTTCGCTCGAGATCGGCGGCCCTGGATTCATCCGCCCAGTAGCGTTCCAGCGCGACCTTCAACTCCCGATCCAGACCCATGCGCGGGAACCCGAGGTTCCCCGCCGCCACCATCCCCTGCTGCGAGCTCATGTCCTCTCTCCGTCGAAGCCGCGCCGCACGCGCGGCACCCGCGAAGATGAGCCCTGTACCTAGATGGAGAGTCAACCACCGGCGCGGCGGTTGGATCGCCCCCGCTGCGGGCCCCGCTCAGGCCACCATCTGACAGGCGGAGCGTACGGCAGCGTAGAAGGCGGCCTCCTTCCCGGCGCGCAGCTCCACGCGGGCGCTGCTCCGGCCGTGCATCGTGATCTCCTGTCGGCCGCGCTCGAAATCGAAGACGAGGAAGCAGGTGTTGCGCGTCGCCGCCTGCGCCTTGAAGTCCGCTGCGTTCGCCGCCGGATGCGTGCGGTGCACGAGGACGACCTGCGCCTCGGAGCGCACGAGGGCGTCGACGGGGGATTCCTGGTACCGCACGGGGAACACGGCGAAGCCCGCGCGGCGCGCGCTCCAGGTGACGTCGGCGACGACGAAGGGATCGTCGCAGAGCAGAAGAAGTCTGGGTTCAGTCATACCGTCACCGTCGTCGGTGAGGGAATGGTGCGAGGTGGGTGAACGAAAAAAACCGCATCTGGACAGCTGGCGCGCCGACTCGGAATACCCCGAAGCGGCGAGCCACGCCTGATGCGGACTCGCGTCACCTGCTGCAGCTTCGGCAACCGGACGACCTCGGAGGGCTCACGCCCCTCGACGCTCCTGGCTTTGCGGCCCCGCCTCACGACGGGTGTGCTATTATCGGTCTGCCCTTCAGTTGTCTGCGTCCCCGGAGGAACGCGAGAGGAATGTAGCGACCTCGGGCGTGGACGCAAGTGATGTGGGTCACAAGGGGACGCGGGACGAGGGACGCGGGGCGAGGGACGCGTGGGGCTTCTCGGCGGGGCCGGGCTCGTCGTGGGCGCCGCTGGCCCCTCTACCGGGCCGGCTCTGAACGAGCAGACACGGATTGCACGGGAACGGCGGATCGGCACGGATGGGGTGAGGCGATAGGGGGTCCGGGCCCCCTATCGCTACCGCTGGCTCCTCTACCCAGCCACCATCGAAGAGCGGGACGCGAATCTGATCGGACATCGTGCGAATGGGGGTGTGGGCGCCGAGAGCCGGGCTCCGTACCGCTGGGTGAGAGGCGCCATCGCGCCAGGCGGAGCGATTCGTGGCATCCGTGACATCCGTCGAATCCGTGTTCCCCCTCGGCCGTGATGCCGGTCGCCTGGCGATCCTCGCGCACGGCGCGACGAAGCCAGCCCGGACGCGCCGCGCGTCCCTCGTCCCGCGTCCCTATCCCTTCCCGCGTCCCTCCACCAGATCCCTCACCATCCCGTACGCCGTCGTCATCGGGTCGGGCGCGTGCGATGTCACGGTCAGGCCGCCGGGGAAGACCTCGGCCTCGTAATGCATGACGAGCGTCGTCCCCCGCACGATGCCGAGCGGGCTGTCGAAGGCACAGCGCTCCGGGGAGACGCGGGCCGCGATCGCGCCCGAGGCGCCGGGACGCACCTCCCCGACCAGCCGGTACGGGGTGCCCGCGGCGCGCGCCGCCCTCACCGCGCCCACGTCGAGCGTGCGGAGCCCCTCCCGGGCGACGTCGGCGGGGCGGAGGTCGGCACCGAGCAGCACGTTCGCGACGGCGCACAGCTTCACCGCCGTGTCCCACCCGTCCACGTCGTGAAGGGGATCGGCTTCGGCGATGCCGAGCCGCTGCGCGCGCGCGATCCCCGCGTCGAGCGACAGTCCCTCCTCGATCGCCTCCAGCACGACCGTCGCGGTGGACGTGAAGACGCCGCGGATGGCGCGAAGGCCGGCGAGCGGAAGGCACTCGCGCACGAGGTCGAAGACCGGCGCGCCGTCCATGACCGCGGCCTCGAAGCGATAGCGGCGTCCCAGGCGTGTCGCGAGCTCGGTGAGCGGCCGATACGCGTGGACGATGGGGCCCTTGTTCGCGGAGATGACGTCGCTCCCGTGCTCGAGCGCCGCGCGGATGTAGGAGGTCGCCGGCTCGCCGGCGCGCGGGTCGAGCGCGATCGCCTCGAAGACGACGTCGGGGGCGGCGGCGGCGAGCCAGGCGCCGAGGTCCGGGTACGATCGTCCGGGATCGCGTGCGGGGTCGAAGCCGGCCGCCGCGGCGCGCCAGCCGAGCGAGCGACTGGCGACGCCGGTGTAGACGAACTCGATGCCGAAGTCCCGGCGCAACCCGTCGCGGCGGCGCTCCAGAAGCGCGTGGAGCGCGCGCCCGACGGTACCGAAACCGAGAAAGGCGAGGCGGATCGTCAACGGAACGCCCTCGCCGTCGAGCAGGTGGACCGGCGGCGAGCTACGGCTTGATGTCGATCGGCACGCCGTCCGGCACCATCCGCCAGAGCTCCTCGATCTCGTCGTTGGTCACGGCGACGCAGCCGTCCGTCCAGTTGTGCAGGACGTGCAGCGAGCCGATCGACTCCTCGCCTCGGGGCAGGCCGTGGATCATGATGTCGCCTCCCGGATCGACGCCGAGCTTCGCCGCGTGCGCGCGGTCCTGCTCGTCGGGATAGGAGATGTGCAGCGACAGGTGGTACCGGCTGTGGGGATTGCGGCTGTCGATGTAGTACAGCCCCTCGGGCGTGCGCTCGTCGCCCACCTGCTCCTTGGGGCCGACGGGGTCGCGGCCGAGGGCGACGGTGTACGTGTGGATCGCCGTGCCCGCGGAGTAGAGCGTGAGCTGGCGCGTCGATTTCTCGAGGACGAGACTGTCCGCGATGATCCCCCGCGTGAAGAGGCTCCGTGCCGATCGGGGCGGCAGGGTCGCCTGGAGCTTCACGAGCGTGGTCTCGGGGTGGAACGCGGAGAGGGCGGTGCCGAAGAGGAGGGCGAATAGCATCATGCTCGAGCTGGTGAGAGCGCGAGTGTGTGATCGAAGTACTGCGGGGCGTGAGACGGCGTTGTCCGGGACGCCCGCTTCGACTCGCACGCCAAAGCTCGAGCGACCTGGCGGCGGCGACCGTGCCGTCGATCACCGCCACGAGAAGGACGGGCCGCCCGCGCGACCGGTCACGCGCACCGGGTGCACGACGACCGTTGGCCAGGTGTCGTGGATCACTGACTGACGATTGGGGGAGGAACGGGGCGGATCCGGCTCGCGGGAGCGGCCCGCCGGGCATACACCGGTGCGCGCTCAACGCTCCCGGCTCAGTGCCTCCAGCCGCCTGCGCACTTCGGCGACCCGGGGCTGGAGCTCCGGGTCGGCGGTCCTCCAGAGGGCGACGAATCGGGCGTACTGCTCGGCGGCTCTCGCCCGGTCGCCCTGCGTCTCGTAGAGCTCCCCCAGGCGCTTCTGCGCCCCGGCGGCGTACGCGCCGTCGATGTGCGGGTCCATGCGGGCCATCATCGGGGTGGAGAAATAGCGCTCGAAGTAGAAGATGGCCGAGTCCACGGCGCCCGCCTGGTCGAAGGCGCGAGCCAGATGGGCGTCGACGCAGATCTCGCATTCGCCGAGCGGTCCGTCCGGGAGCTCGCTGCCGCTGCGGAAGAGCCGCGCCGCATCCAGCGGGCGCTTCTCCGCCAGTGCGACCTCGGCCAGCGCGCGATCGCGCTCGGGGCGGTGGGCGATCGCGTACGTCCGCGTGCCTTCAGCATCCGCTTCGGCGATCAGCGCGCGCGCGCGATCCGGCCGCCCGAACTGCGCGTAGAGGCCCGCGAGCCAGAAGTACGGACGGTCGGCCAGCGGCTTGCGGGCCAATGGCGTCCGCGCGAGCGCGGCATCGAGCTCCTGGACGGCGCGAGCCGGCCGCTCGCGGACCCAGCCGTCCAGCCACGCCTCGTGCCAGCGCTCGCTCAGTGTGTCGTATGGCAGCCCGCTGGCCGCGTCCTCCTCCAGTGAGCGTACCCACTCGCGATGCGCGGCGGCGAGCTGGCCGCGCGTCATGAGGAGGCCGGACAGGAAGAGGTGCGCCCCCGAGCGCGCCACGGGGTTCGCGCTCCGCGTCAGCCGGTCGAGCAGCAGCGCGGTGGAGTCGAGCTGACCGCGATCGTACACGAACTCCGCGTTCATCGGCTCGAGCCCGCCGGCATCCTCCCCGAAGCGGCTGGCCGTCGCCTTCCAGATCGACTCGGCCTCGGCGCGGCGCCCCTGCGCGAACACGCTGCCCGTGAGGTTGCCCAGCACCGCCGGTGCCGACACGCGATGCACCAGGAGGACGCGGTAGAGCGACTCGGCGCGTGCGTATTCGCGACGCGCGAAGTAGATCCCCGCGAGGTTGTTGACGGCCGGGAGGTCGACGCCGCCGAGGCGGATGACCTGCTCGTACGCTTCGGTGGCCTTCGCGCGGTCGGGCTCCGGACCCTTGTCGTAGTAGAACGCGATCGTGTTGTACCGCTCGCGCTCGCTCAGGTGGTCGCGGAAGCGGAAGGCGTGCGTCACCGCGTCGTCCTGCAGCGTGCGCGGCATGCGCGCGTTGTTGTAGGCGACGGCGAGCTTCCGCCAGGCCATGGCGAAGGTGCTGTCGATGCGCACCGCTTCCTTGAGCGCCTCGATCCCGCCGGTGAAGTCGTTGTTGTCCACCGCCTGGGCGCCCTCGTGGTACAGGCGCAGCGCCTCCAGCGACGGCGTCGTCACCTGCTCCAGCGGCTGCGTCTCGTTCACGCTGCGAAGCGACTCGCCGATGCGGCCGCGGAGCGCGCGCGTGAGCCGGCCGACGGTGGGGATGAGCGCCGTGGGGGACTCCGCCGTCTCCTGGATGCTGGCCAGCTCGTCGCCCGTCTCCGCGCTCACGAGGCGTGCCGAGACGATGAAGCCGGCGCCGAGGGGCGTCACGTCGCCGGCGACGACGCCCCGGACGCCCTGGCGCTGGGCGATCTCGCGGGCGAGCGCCAGGTCGAGTCGCGAGCCGAAGGGGCGCTGCATGCGCCCGAGCACGTCGCGGATCACGCTCGAGGGTACGATGGTGACGGCGTTCGATTCGCCGAGCCCGGCGCGCACCGCCTCGGTGACGACGCCGGCGAGCGCGCTGTCGACCGCGCCGCGCACCGTGAAGTCGGCGACGAGCAGCGGCTCGTTGCGCACCAGCGTTCCTCGCGCGAACAGCGAGCCGGCGGGGCCGATGCCCAGCTCGCGCAGGAGCATGAACGCGCCGATGATGCAGACGAAGGTGCCGAGCGCGTACACGCCGCCCAGCGTCGCGCGACGCCAGGACAGGTGCGAGCTCGCCCGCATGGCGATCGTGGCGAGCGTCCCGCGCGGCGCGAGCGCCGGCGTCCCGCCCGGGGTGTACGTCGGCGTCGCCGCCGCCGCCCGCGTCCTCACGCGCTGCGCATAGCCGGTCGCCAGGATCATCGGCAGGCCGAGACCCATGACGACGAGCGCGCCCGGGAACACCCAGTCCGGGAGGCCGATGGCGACGATCGCCGCCCTGGCCACGATCGCCACGATGACGAACGCCGCGGCGTAGAGCATCAGGGCGTGCCGCAGCATCACCGGCCCGCCGATGAGGATCTCGGGCAGCGCGGGCCGCCCCTGTCCCGACGTCACCGCGTCCAGCTCGGCGAGAAGCTCGGCCGCGTCGCGCGGGCGCCCGGCCGGGTCCTTCGCGAGGCAGCGCATGACGAGCCGCGCGAGCGGTGCGGGCGTGTCGGGGCGCAGCTCCAGCACCGGCACCGGCTGCTCGCTCATGTGCGCGGCGAGCAGCCGGTGCGCGGGGCGGCCGTGAAAGGGCGGATGTCCGGCGAGCAGCTCGTACGCCATGCAGCCGAACGAGTAGAAGTCGGCGCGCTGGTCGACGTCGGGATCGCCCGCCGCCTGCTCCGGCGACATGTACGCCGGCGTGCCGAGCGAGGTGCCGAGCTGCGTCAGCGCGCTCGCCGCCGAGCGGTCGCGCGCGCTCTCGCCGCGCTCGGTCCGCCTGCCACCCGCGGCGGCGATCGCCTTCGCGATGCCGAAGTCCGTCACGACGGCGGCCCCGTGCGACAGCAGCACGTTGTCGGGCTTGATGTCGCGATGCACGATCCCGCGCTCGTGCGCGTAGCCGAGTGCGCGGGCGACGTCGCGGAGGATGCCGAGGACCTCCGGGATCGGCAGCGCCCCGTGCGCGCGCAGGCGGTCGCGCAACGACTCGCCGTCCACGAAGGGCATCGTGTAGTACGGGACGCCGGGCGCGTCGGGGCCGGCGGGGCGGAGCTCCCCGGCGGAGAGCACGGGGACGATGTTCGCCTGCTGGAGGGAGGCGGCGACGCGGATCTCGCGCTGGAAGCGTTCGGCGGAGAGGCCGGCCGCGAGCTCCGGCGCGAGCACCTTCACGACGACCTTGCGGCCGAGGCGCAGCTCGTCGGCGACGAACACGCGCGCCATCCCCCCGCCGCCGAGCTCGCGCTCGAGTGAGTAGGTGCCGGAGAGGGTCGCCTGGAGCTGGTCGCGGAGGTCGGACATCGAGCCCTCGGCCACGGAGAACGGCACGCCAATGTACCGCCGGCCGACGGCACCGGCCAGAGGATGGAGCGAGGCGCGCGTCCTCCTGCGGACGCGAGGCGCGACGAAGCGCGCAAGGCGCGCTAGGCGCGCTGCGCGTCGGCGGCGTCCAGCGCCGCCGCGGTCTCCGCGATCTGGAGCGCGTGCCTGCCTTCGTGCGCGCCGACAAAGGCGATCCACTGATAGAGGTTCAGCGGACCGAGCGCCGCATTCGGCGCGGAGAGCGTGCCAAGGGCGAGGCCGTCGGCGCCGTGCATCGCGGCGCGCAGCCGCTCGCGCGACGCCTCGAGCGCCGCCCATGCGGCCGTCGCGTCGAGCGTGCCGGTCGGCGTCGCGCGCGCCGATGCCTGCACGCGCCGGTTGCGATCGCGCAGGCGAGCCAGGTCGAGCATGGCGAGCGCGGAGCTCGTCTCCGTCTCCGCTCCGAGTCCCCGCGCCCGCGCCGCGGCGACGGTCGACGAGATCAGCGAGGCGATGCTCCCCTCGACGATGGCGAGGTGCTCCAGCGTCTCCGCCACCGACCAGCGGTCTTCCGCGGGGCGTCGCGAGCGCCGCGGCGCGGGGACGGCGTCGACGACGGCGCGCAGGGCGCGGCGCTGGTCGTCCAGGTAGGTCGAGAGCTCCTCGAGGCGCGGATGCATGACGATGCGGCGTGCGATGTGGAGTGACGGGGAAGCAGGGACGCGAACATTGCGCAGGCGCGGCGGAATGCGGAAGTTCAGGCACCTTCCACGATTCTCACCCCGACCCCGCCCATGATTCCCAGGATCGCGCTCCCCGCGCTGGGCCTCGCGCTCGCGCTCTCCTCACCCCTCGTCGCGCAGCAGCAGCCGCCGGCCCGCGACACCGCCGTCCGGCTCATCGTCGACGCCGACCTCGGACGCGACACGATCAGCCGCCAGATCTACGGGCAGTTCGCCGAGCACCTCGGGCGCGGCATCTACGACGGCTTCTGGACGAAGGCCGGTACGGGGCAGTGGCACCTGCGCGACGACGTCATCGAGGCGATGCGGCGGATCAAGGTGCCGAACATCCGCTGGCCGGGCGGCTGCTTCGCCGACCGGTATCACTGGAGGGACGGCATCGGCCCGCGCGCGGACCGGCCGACGATCGTGAACACCATGTGGGGCGGCGTCACCGAGGACAACAGCTTCGGCACGCACGAGTACATGGAGCTCGTGCGGCGGATCGGCGCGGAGCCGTTCGTCGTCGGCAACGTCGGCAGCGGCACCGTGCAGGAGATGGCCGACTGGTGGGAGTACCTGAACTTCCCCGGCAAGAGCCCGATGGCCGACCTGCGGCGGAAGAACGGCCAGGACGCGCCGTTCGACGTGCGCATCTGGGGCGTGGGCAACGAGAGCTGGGGGTGCGGCGGCAGCATGACGCCGGAGTACTACGCCAACGAGTACAGGCGCTACGCGACCTTCCTCCCGTCGTACGGGCACACGCGCGCCTTCCGCATCGCCTCCGGTCCGAACAGCGCCGACTACCACTGGACCGAGGTCATGATGCGCGACGCCGGCAGGATGATCGATGGCCTCGACCTGCACTACTACACGGTGGTCGGGTCGTGGGCACACAAGGGGTCGGCCACCGACTTCACCGAGCGGGAGTGGTTCGTCGCGATGCAGAAGGCGCTGCACATGGAGGAGCTGGTGGAGCGCCACTCGGCGATCATGGACCACTACGATCCGAACAAGCGCGTCGCGCTCGTCGTCGGCGAGTGGGGGATGTGGCACGACGTCGAGCCGGGGACGAACCCGGGCTTCCTGTACCAGCAGAACACGATGCGCGACGCCGTGGTCGCGGGGGCCACGCTCAACATCTTCAACAACCACGCGGATCGCGTGCGCATGGCGAACATCGCGCAGGCGGTGAACGTGCTGCAGTCGATGATCCTGACGCGCGGCGACCAGATGATCCTGACGCCGACGTACTATGTCTTCGAGCTGTACACGGTCCACCAGGACGCGGTGATGCTCCCGATCTCGCTCGATGCGGGCCGCTACGAGTTCGGCGGCGAGTCGGTGCCGGCGGTGAGCGCCTCCGCGTCGCGCGACAGGACGGGGAAGATCCACATCAGCCTCGTGAACCTCGACCCGAACCGGTCGCGCACGGTGCACGCCGAGCTGCGCGGCGCGAACGTGCACGCCGTGAGCGGGCGCATCCTCACCGGGTCGACGATGGGCGCGCACAACACCTTCGAGCAGCCGGACGCGGTGCACCTCGCGCCGTTCACGGGCGCTCGGCTCGCCGGCGACCGGCTCACGGTCGAGCTGCCGTCCAAGTCGGTCGTCGTGCTCGAGCTGCAGTGAGAGCACGCGCCTTGCTCCCCTGATCCTCGCGAGCGCGGGCCGCACCGTCGCGGTCCGCGCCTTCCGAGGCGCAGAGGAGGCGCAGCAGTCATGGCAGATCGCCACAAACCGCACAACGGACGAGATCGCGACGGCCATTTCAAGGTGAAGCAGGACGATGTCGACGATCTCCTGCTCGACCCGAAGGGCGTGGACTATCTGGAGGATGATGTCAGGCTCGGCGGCGCGGTGGAGGACACCGGGCTCGACGCGGGCCAGGCGGGCGAGCGAATCGAGCGCGCCATAGATCTGAACCGTTACGAGGTCGACCACCTCGTCGGGCGCGACCGTCATCGCGGCCGCGGGGGCAAGCGGGGCGGCTACCGCTGAGCCGCCGACGTGCACATGCACGAACGAAAGAAGGCGCGCCGGGAGTCCGGCGCGCCTTCTTCGTCAGGTCGATCGTGCCCGGCGCTACTGCTGCTGGCAGCTCGGAGCGGTCTGCCCGGTGAGGTCGATCGTGCAGATCTCCACGCCGAGCGAGTTGCTGATCTGCAGCGTGGCGAAGTTGGTGCCGTCGAACTTCAGCTGGAAGGAGCTGGTCGTCGTCGTCGTCGCGCCCGTCTGGCCGAACGTCGACGTCATCGACATGGTCACCGTACCGCTCTTCGGGTAGTGGGTGGTGCTCCCCTTGGGCGGGATCGCGAGACCCTCGATCTTCCCCGTCTCGGTCATCGTGAAGGGCGTGGACGTCGAGCCCGACGTCATCGTGCCGTTCATCGTCGAGTTGTCCGTGCCGTTGAGCAGGGGCGTGTTGGCGAGCAGGCCGGTGAGCGTCAGGACCTTGTGCCCGTCCACGGTCATCGAGCCGTTGTGCATCGTCACCGTGCCGGAGACCGTCGTCTCGGTGCGGACGCCGTCGGTCGTCGCCTTGTCCGCCGCCGACTGCGGCTGGCCCTGCGCGTCGAGCAGCGTGAACGACCGCGTGATCGTCAGGCCGTGCACGGTCACCGCGGGGCAGTCGAAGCTCTGGCTCGTGGACGAGTAGGTGCACGTGCTGGGGACGATCGCCGGCGCGTCCACGTCGGCCGACGAGGCGGTGGTGGAGGTGGCCGAGACGGCGTCGCTCATGCCGGGCACGGTCATCGAGCCGAGGACGGCGCTGACGTCGAGCTGCTGCGACGCCGACGGCGCCGTGTCGGACGAACAGGCGGCGGCGAAGACGGCGGCGCCGAGCAGCGCCACCAGGCGCGCGGCGGTGCGGTGCGAACGGATTCGGTGCATGGGTTCTCCCTGCTGTGGTGGCGCGGCGCCTCAGGGCAGCGAGGCGCCGCGGCTGGCGTCCACCATACTAACAGGACCGGCGACGGTCCAGCGTGACCCGCCGCACAGCCCGGGCCGCTCGCGCGGCGCGCGCCTCGCTACCGGATCTCGCGGCTGATGCCGACGAAGAGCGCGCGACCCGCCGCGGGCTCCGCCGCCGCGTCCAGGTAGTGCGCGTTGGCCAGGTTGAGCGCGTCGAGCGTGACGCGGGTCGCGCCCGCCCGCAGCGACAGCCGCGCCGTGGCGTACAGGTAGCTCGCCTCGCCGGGGTGCGCGAGGTCCACCGCGTCCAGCGTCAGGCGCACGCGCCCGAGGGGCGCCGACACCGAGCCGCCGAGCGAGCGCGTCGCCGGCCGCAGGGCGTACTTGCCCGTGTAGCCCGACACCCCCGCCGCGTCGAAGGCGAGCCACGACCCGCGCGCCGTCCACTCGATGCCGAGCGGCGCGACGAGGCCCGTCTCGACCTCCAATCCGCGATAGGTCGCGCGCTCCACGTTCATCGACCGCCACACGCCGCTCGTGTCGCCCTGCGGCCGCGCCCAGTCGATGAGATCCGTGGCGCGGCGCAGATAGCCCGCCGCGTCGAGGTGGAAGCCGTGCGCGCCCGACGCGCGCGCGCCGACCTCGCCGGCCCAGAAGCGCTCCGGGGCGAGCGCCGGATCCCCGACGTTCACCGGATCCTGGTAGTAGCGCTCCGTCCACGTCGGCTCGCGGAAGCCCCGGTCCACCGATGCCCGCAGCGCGAACCCCTGCGCCAGCGGGACCGACGCCGACAGCGACGGCGAGCACATGCCGCCGAACGCCGACGACCAGTCGCCGCGCACGCCGCCGCGCACCACCAGCCGCGACGGCGCCCACGACAGCTCGCCGAACCCCGCGCCCCGCTCCTCGCGCCGGTCGCCCAGGCGCGCGCTCGTCAGGCGGAGGTCGGAGCCGTCGGCGCCGAGCACCAGCGACAGCGCGCCGCTCGTGCGGCGCGCCACCGCCTCGGCGTCGCTCTGCCAGGAGACGTGATGGTTCTGGTATACCGACGGCTGGTCGCGCAGGAGCGTGAACAGGTCGCCGTGCCGGCGCGTCGCGGCGCTCGCGTCGAGCGTCCAGCCGCCGAGCGGGGCGGAATCCCAGCGCAACGAGCCCGTCGTCGCGTGCGTGTCCTCGTACGAGCGGTACGGGCCATAGAAGTCCCCCGCGCCGAAGTCGCGCACGCCGACCCCCGCGTCGGCGAGCAGGCGCCCCTCGCCGATCGCGCGCTCCGCGGAGAGCGTCCCCTGGAGCACGCGATAGTCGGTGTCGTCGCGATGGCCGTCCGAGCGCTCGACGTGGAGCCCGGCGCGCGTGGACAGGCCGAGCAGGCGCGCCGCTCCCGCCACCGAGCCGCCCACCGTGCCGAAGCTCCCCGCGCGCAGGTCGGCGCGCGACCAGCCGACATCGCGGCGCGTGACGATGTCGACCACGCCGCCCACCGCCGCCGGACCGTAGAGCGTCGACCCGGGCCCGCGCAGGATCTCCACGTGATCGATCACGTCGAGCGGCACGGCGAGATCGAGGTCGAAGTGCCCCGACTGCTGGTCCGTCATGCGCTGCCCGTCCACGAGCACCAGCACCTGCTCCACCGACGAGCCGCGGATCGAGAGGTCGGCCGACGCGGGCGATCGCGTCTGCTCGTCCATGCCGAGCGCCGTCTCCAGCAGCTCCGCGACGTCGCGCGAAGGGCTGCGCTCGATCTCCGCGCGCGTGATCACGCGCACCGAGCGCGTCTCCGCGGCGGCCGGCGCGCGCGAGCTCACCGTCACGCGCACCGTGTCGAGGGGCGTCGCCGGCCGCTGCGCCGCGAGCGGCGCGGCCGCGGCGGCGAGCAGCATGACGAGAGGCGGGATTGTGAGGCGGATCACCGGCGTGCTCCCGCGCGAGGCGGAGCGGGAATCGGCGATGGGGGTAGTATCCTTCGTTCGGCACCGAGACCGGCTCGGCTCATCTCGCATTCTCCATGGCTGGGCAATCGTATCTTCTCCTCGACGCCCACCGAATTCCAGCCATCCCAACCGGAGCATCGCACGTGACATCTCGTCCAGTCGTCGTCGGCGTTCTCCTCGCGTCCGCGCTCGCCGGCGCGTGCACGTCGGGCGATCCGTACGCGGGGCAGGTGCGCGGTCACGGGCTCGCCATTGCCGAGCTGCCCCCGCGCGCGCAGGCGCGCGCGTACCAGGTCGCGGTCGGCGGCGCGTTCGATGTCGGTCCGGGGCTCTCGCTCCTCGTCGATCCCCAGTACCTCCCGCGCGGCGACGGCTGGGTGGGGGGCGACCCGCTGCCGCCGGCGATCATCGCCGCGCTGCGGCTGGGAGGCGTGGTGCGCGGCACCTGCAAGACGCCGCGCGGCGAGCGCGCCGTGCCCGTGTGCCGCGCCGCGGCACCGGGCTACGTCGTGCGCTTCTCGCCGGTCTTCCGCCGCGGCGGGGACACCGTCGAGGTGTATCTCGGGGTGGTGAAGTACCGCACCGCGCCTGATCAGCCGTCCGAGGCGCTCCGGTTCGAGCGCGCCTATCAGATCGTCGGGAGCGGCGACCGCTGGCGCGTGGTGCGCGAGGCGCGCATCCCCGCACCGGGCGCGTAGTCCTTCGCTATTGCGCGCCGCCGTGGCCGACGCACGCCGTCTCGCGCGACGCGGCCTCGGACACCGAGCCGTCCTTGCAGCGGAAGTGCGCGGCCATGGTGGCGATGCGGATCTCGCTGCGGGCCACCTTCCGTCGCGCGCGGAGACTCGTCGAGCGCGCCGTGTCCCTGGTGGTGCTCCTCGCCGCGACCTTCGTCGCCGGCTTGCCGTCGGGCTTCGGCGCGTGCTTTGCCTTCGGCCGCGGGTGCGCCTTCGCCAGCGCCTTCGCCCTGGCGTGCTCGTTCTCGTGCGCCTTCTCGCGCGCGTGCGTATGCGCCTTCTCGTGCGCCCTCGTGTGCGCCTTCTCGTGCGCCGTCGTGTGCCTCTGGGCGAGTCTTTCCCGGTGGCTGGCGCGCTTCGTCCGGGCCTGCGCCGTCGCCGGTTTCGTCTTCGTCTTCATCTTCGACTTCGCCGGCTTCGCGTGCTTCCTGGCGCGTCTGGCTTCGTGGTGCACCGCCACGCCCGAGTGCCCCGCGCACGCGCCGCGCCCCGAGATCGCCGAGCGAGTGCCGTCGCGGCAGATCGCGGCGGGCTTCGGGTCGTGGCGCGGCGCCTGCGCCGCGAGCGCCACGGGCAGCGCGAACGCGAGCGACAGGACGAGGGGAAGCTTGCTGCTGAACCGCATCTGCTGCTCCTGATGGGATGAGGTGGGGGCCCGCGCCAGCTTGCGGCGCGAGGGGCATCACGATGCGATGCGGCGCGCCGCCGGGCGGTGATGCCGCGCACGCTCGGGCCGGATCTTGCAGCAGGCGCCGGCGCCGACCACGATCCCCTCCATGCCCGACACCAGCTACGTCCAGCTGTCCATCAGCGACGGTACCAGCATGCGCGCGTACGTCGCGCGCCCCGACGCAGGTGCCCCCGACCGGAAGCGCGCCGGAATGCTCGTGCTGCAGGAGGCCTTCGGCGTCAACGCTCACATCCGCGACGTCGCCGAGCGCTTCGCCCGGCAGGGGTACGTCGCGATCGCGCCGGAGCTCTTTCATCGCACCGCCCCCGGCTTCGACGGGCCCTACGACGACTTCCCGTCGGTGATGCCGCACATCCGCGCGCTGACGCCCGAGGGCACCATCGCCGACGTGCGCGCCGCGCACGACTGGCTGACCGGCGAGGGAGGGGTCGACGGCGCGCGCACCGGCGCGGTCGGGTTCTGCATGGGCGGACGCGCGGCCTATCTCGCCAACTCCGCCATCCCCCTCGCCGCGTCGGTCTCGTACTACGGGGGCGGCATCGCGCCGGGGCTCCTCGACCGCGCCGCCAGCCTGCACGGACGTCAGCTCTTCTACTGGGGCGGCAAGGACCGGAACATCAAGCCGGAACACCACCAGGCCGTCGCCGACGCGCTGCGCGCGGCCGGCAAGCGCTTCGTGAACGTCGAGTTCTCCGACGCGGACCACGGCTTCTTCAACGACCAGCGCCCGGTGTACCAGCCGGAGGCGGCGCGGGACTCGTGGGCGCTGATGCTGGCCTTCTTCGCCGACGCCATCCCCTGAGCGCCGGGGGGTCGGGCTGAACGCCCACCCCGGCGCTCCTTTCCACCGACAGACAACTCGCCGCTCCACCACCAGCTTGTCCCTGTACGCGCCGCGACAGGCAATCCGGCTGGGGGAGCGATGTCCGCAACCGCGCTCGCTCCCGCGGTGGCCGGGGACGTCGGTGCGGATCGAGGCGTTCTCTTCCACGCGCGGGACCT
>CAMLIT010000043.1 GCA_946480295.1 uncultured Gemmatimonadota bacterium | reverse complement strand
GGGGTGTGTGGGCGGGGGGGGGGGGGGGGCGCCGGGGTGGGGGGTCGGGGGTCGGGGGTTGGGTTACGGGTTGGCGGGAGGGGGTTGGCGGGAGGCGTAACGGCGTCGGAAGGCACACCTCGGCATGAGGTGGCGCGTGATCTCGATCAGTCGAACGCGCCGCGCGTCCCGCGTCCCGCGCCCCCACCGCCTCCCGCCTCCCGCCTCCCGCCTCCCTCGGTCCGTCTCGGCTTCCGCTCGATCCGCGGGCTCGGGCCGAAGGCGCAGGAGATCCTCGAGGCCGCGTGGGCGGAGGGGGGGCCGTTCACGTCGATCGAGGATTTCGTCGCGCGCACGCGCTTCGACCGGCGCGTGCTGCGGCACATCGCCGAGGCGGGCGCGCTCGACGGCTTCCTGCCTGACGAGCCGGACCTCCGGAGGCGGCGGGCGGCGCTCTGGCAGGTGCTCGAGGCCGCGCGCGGCGACGCCGGCCCGCTCGCGCCGTCGCGGCGCGAGCGGGAAGACGGCAGGCGCGAGGCGGGGAGCGATCGCGGCGCGGGACGCGCACCGCGTGGTGGCGTCACGGCGTCGGAAGGAACACCTCGGCATGAGGAGGCGCGGGATCCCGATCGGTCGGACGCGTCCCTCGTCCCTCGTCCCTCGTCCCCACCGCCTCCCGCCTCCCGCCTCCCGCTCCCCCCCATGTCCCCCGCCGAGCTCACCGAGGCCGACTACCGCATGACCGGCATCTCGCTCAACGGCCACCCGGTGCTGCACCTGCGCGGCGTCCTCGCGCCTAACGGCGTGCGCCGGGCGAAGGACATCGTCACCCGCGGGCGGGACGGCGAGCGCGTGGCCATCGCGGGGCTCGTGATCTGCCGGCAGCGGCCGGGCACGGCGAAGGGCTTCGTCTTCCTGACGCTGGAGGACGAGACGGGCACGGTGAACGTGATCGTCACCCCGAAACGATTCGAGCGGCAGGCGCTGCTCATCGCGCGCTCGCCGCTCCTCCTCGTCCGCGGCATCCTCCAGGTGCAGCAGGGCGTGATCAACATCCGCGGCGAGCAGTTCCACGCCCTGGACGCCGACGTCGGCGCCGAGTTCGCCGGGCGGCACGATTTCCATTGAGGGACGAGGGACGAGGGACGAGTACCGAATCCGGCCGTTGGTTCCTGCTTCTTCGTCATTGGCCAGCCGCTCGGGACGCCTCGCGTGGCATCCGCAGCGGTCCGCCAAGAACCAATGACCAAGAACCCACTGCGTACTTCCTCGTCCCTCCCCCGCGTCCCTCCGTCACCGCCGCGCCCAGTACCCCTCGTCTCCGATCAGGACGTCGAGCTCGATCTCGCCGGGCGCCTCGACGGTGTAGTCGGCGATGTGGATGGCCTCGGTCGGGATGCGGCGGCCCGCGTCGTCGTGCAGCTCGAGCGCGAGCGCGTCGCGCGACCGGTAGTAGCGCTCGAGCTTCTCCGCGTCCACGGCGGTCGCCCGCCCGTGCGGCACCGCCTCCGCGTAGAGCCGGAAGACGGGCTGCACGAGCTCGTAACCGAAGCCGGGGCGGAAGCGCCCGCGCGCGCGGCCGAGCTCCGGCTCCGCGTGCTCGAGATCCGACCAGCCGACCACGACGCCGTGCAGCCGCAGCACGTGGCGCATCGCGCGCTCACCGCCGCCGGCCGGCGGTCACTCCGCGCTCGCGGCGCCCATCGGCGCGCCACCGCGGATGAGCTCCTCCCACGTGTACTCCTTCCCCTTCCGATATCCCTTCTGCGTGATCTTCAGCCCCTCCGGGCCGACGGAGATCATGTACGGAACGCCGTCGAAATCGAACTCCCGCTTGATCGTCTTGTCGAGTTTCGTCGCCATGTCAGTCTCCACGATGGTTCACGTGCCCGTTCGGCACCGCGGCGCGGCCGCGTCCGCGACCACGCCCACCCACAGCCTACCACGACCGGGCCGATTCGCGCTACCGGCGCACGCACATCGCGGCCGCGTGAGGCCGCTCACACCCCGTGGCACGCGAGCGCGGCGGTGGCACGGCGTGCGGCGACATCGGGCGATCGCACGATCGCGCGTGTGATCCGCATCACGGCTTCCGCATCGTCGCCGTCGTGTCCGGCGCCTCGATGCGGAACGTGAACTGCTGCTGCACGAGCTGCCGCACCTTGCGGCCGTGCAGGCGCGCCGGCTCGAAATGCATCAGCGGCAGGACGTCGCGCACCGCCTGCACGAAGAGCGGGTGCGACGCGAACAGCACCGTGAACGTCTCGACGTCGGCGGTGCCGGTGGTGTCCACCACGTAGCGGGCCGAGATGTAGCCCTGCACGTTCGCCCGGAGGAGCTCCGGCGGATACGCCGGCGCCGCGCTCGTCGGATCCCGGCGCGCGACGGAGTCGACCTCCACCTCCGTGAGCACGGAGTCGCTGCCCACCTGCGCGTCGCGCGGCGCGAGCGTCACGGAGTCGCGCCCGGCATCGCCCGTCGCGGTGGTCGCGTGCGCGACCTGGACCGGCTTCAGGTCGTCGAACGTCGCCGGACCGAAGCCGGCGCTCGGCCCCTCCGGCGCGAGCGCGATGTACTCGAGGTGCTCGGCGACGGCGTCCTGCCGCGGGACGCGGTTGGGCGGCGGCATGTAGTACGGCCGGTTCGCCAGCTCGTCGGAGCTGTCGTCGAGCCCCGGCGGCCGCTGCGTCGCCGACACGGCACCGATGACGAGCACCGTGTGCGTCACCACGCTGATCAGCACACTCGCGCTGATCGGCAGCCTCTCGGCGTGGATGTCCCGCCACAGGCGCAGCATGCTGCCCCTCCGGACCGAATCCGAGAGGACCTACGCGCCGAACCTCGTGCGTGTTCCCGAAGTGGGCGAGGTCCCATGCATCGGCGCCATGCCGACTGATATGCCCGGGCCGGTGCGGTAGTTTCAGGGCAGGTCCCGAATCCAACAGCCTTCGAGGAAGAGGACATGGCCCAGCGCGACGAAGAGCGGTCCATCGACGATCAGGTGCTCCACCCCGAGAGCCTGATGATGAGCTACGGCTACAAGCCGGTGCTCTCCGAGGGGGCCATCAAGCCGCCGATCTTCCAGAGCTCGACCTTCGTCTTCCGCAGCGCCGAGGAGGGCAAGGCGTTCTTCGAGATCGCGTACGGCCTGCGCGAGCCGCGACCGGGGGAGGAGACGGGGCTGATCTACAGCCGGTTGAACAATCCCGACCTGGAGATCCTCGAGGATCGGCTCTGCCTGTGGGACGGCGCCGAGCGATGCGCGGTGTTCGAGAGCGGGATGGCGGCGATCACGACGACGCTCCTCGAGCTCCTCTCTCCCGGCGACGTGCTGCTGCACAGCGAGCCGGTGTACGGTGGCACGGACCACTTCATCAACAAGGTGCTCCCGCGCTTCGGGATCAGCCCGGTGGGCTTCACCGCCGACGCGAGCCGCGAGGAGCTCGAGGCGATCATCGAGCACTCGGTGCGGCCGGGCCGGTTGGGGATGATCTACATCGAGACGCCGGCGAACCCGACGAACGCGCTCATCGACATCGCCATGTGCGCCGAGCTGGCGCGCCTGCACTCGACGGAGGAGCGGCGCGCCGTCGTCGCGGTCGACAACACCTTCCTCGGCCCGCTGTTCCAGCATCCGCTGAAGCACGGCGCGGACATCGTCCTCTACTCGGCGACGAAGTTCATCGGCGGCCACAGCGACCTGATCGCCGGCGCGGCGCTCGGCTCGACGGAGCTCATGCAGCGCGTGCTGGCGATGCGCACCTTCCTCGGGACGATGGCCGGCCCGTGGACGGGGTGGCTGCTGCTCCGGAGCCTCGAGACGCTCAAGATGCGCATGACGGCGCAGATGAAGAACGCGCGCTACGTCGCCGATTTCCTCGCCGAGCATCCGAAGGTGGACCGCGTCTACTACCTCGGCCACCTCACGGAGAGCGATCCGCAGTTCGCGCTGTATCGTCGGCAATGCCTGAGCCCCGGCTCGATGATCTCGTTCCAGGTGGTCGGCGGGGAGGAGCAGGCCTTCCGCTTCCTCAACGCGCTGCGGCTGGTGAAGCTCGCGGTGAGCCTCGGCGGCACGGAGTCGCTCGCCGAGCATCCGGCGACGATGACCCACGCCGACGTCTCGGCGGAGGTGAAGGCGCGGCTCGGCGTGACCCCGGGACTCGTCAGGCTCTCCGTCGGCGTGGAGCACCCCGAGGACCTCATCGCCGACCTGCGCCAGGCGCTGGAGCGCATGTGAGAACGCGACGAGCCCCCGACGGCATCGCCGTCGGGGGCTCGTGCGAGCCGTCCGCGTTCAGCGCGCGGCGGACAGCTCGGCGGCGGCCGCGTTGACGAGCGCCGCCTCGCGCTCGAGGGCGTCGGCGACGCGGGCGATCTCGCCGTTGACGCTCGCCCACTGGTCCTGCTCGAGCGCCTCGCGGATCCCCGGCATCGTCTTCACGCCGTAGCCGGTGTAGAAGCCCGGCGCGTAGAGGAGGTGCTTGTACCAGGGGCGGCCGCGCAGGCCGTCGCTGGCGAGGAGCTCGCGCTCGCTCGTCAGCAGCTTCTCGTTGAGCGCGCGCAGCGCCGAGGAATCTGGGCTGCGGGAGGCGAGCGCCACGCCGGCGGCGGGGGTCAGCGCTTCGCCGAGCGCCTTCTCGTACCGCGACGCCGCCTGCGTCAGCGAGTCGGTGGCGTTGTCGAGGGGCGCGAAGTCGAAGTGCGGCGGCGGCGTCTCGCGCTTGGGGGCGAAGGTCGGATCACGCGGATCGCTGAGCGCGGCGAACACGCCCTCGTCGATGTCCTTGTTCCGCTCCGTGATCTGCTCGGCGCGCGCGTCGCGGAGCTGCTCGACCTCCTTGCGGTACCGCTGGGCCGTCGCGGCGAGGTTGGTGAACGAGTACGGGAGCACGTCGGCGTCGGCGAGCCGCATCACCGTCTTCCCCGCCGCCTGCGCGAGGGCGCGGCCGTAGACGAAGGCGGTGTCGCTGAAGTGCGTGTACCAGTAGAAGTCGTCGTAGATCGAGTGGTAGATCCCGCCGCGGTCCTCGCCGCCGTAACCGAGGTTGGCCGACGCGATCCCGAGGTGCTGGAGGAAGGGGGTGTAGTCGGAGCCGGAGCCGAGCGCGCCGATGTGGAGGTCCTCCGCCGTGCGCGCGTCCTTGTCGCCGCGCTCGATCTCCGCGGCGCGATCGCGCTGCCACGAGCTCACCTTCGCCTCCGGATCCTCGACGTCCTTCGCCACGCCGTTGAGCAGCTTCTCCAGCGAGTGCGACCCCTCCATGCCGAGGAAGCCGCGGCCATTGCTGTCGCTGTTGAGGTACGCCACCGCGTGCTGCTGGAGCTCGTCGGCGTGCGTCTCCGCCCACTCGGTGGAGCCGAGGAGCCCGGGCTCCTCGCCGTCCCAGGCGGCGTAGATGATCGTGCGCTTCGGCCGCCAGCCCTGCTTGTAGAGGTCACCGAGCGCGCGTGCCTCCTCGAGCTCGGCGACGAGGCCGGAGATCGGATCCTCCGCGCCGTTCACCCACGCGTCGTGGTGATTGCCGCGGACGACCCACTCGTCGGCCTCGGTGGTGCCGGGCAACCTGGCGATCACGTCGTAGAGCGGCTTGAGGTCCCAGTTCGACTTCACGACGAGGTGCACGCGCGCCGGCCCGTCTCCGCCGAAGCGGTAGGTGATGGGGAGCGCGCCGCGCCAGCTCGCCGGCACCGTCGGGCCGCCCATCGCCGCGAGCAGCGGCTGCGCGTCGCCATACGAGATGGGGAGGACGGGGATCTTCGTGAGGACCTTCACGTCGGAGAGCGGCAGGCGCTTGGCGTCCTTCGTCGCGCCCACGCCGGGCGTGAGCGGATCGCCCGAGTAGACGGGCATGTCGGCGACGCTGCCGCGCTGCACACCGTCGCGCGGGCGCATCGGCCCGTCGGGGAAGACGTCGCCGCCGCCGTAGCCGTCGTCGCGCGGATCGGAGTAGATGAGGCAGCCGATCGCGCCGTGCTCCGCCGCGACCTTCGGCTTGATGCCGCGCCAGGAGCCGCCGTAACGGGCGACGACGATCGCGCCCTTCACGGAGATGCCGTGGCGCTCGAGCTCCTCGTAGTCGGCGGGGACGCCGTAGTTGACGTAGACGAGCGGGCCGGTGACGTCGCCGTCCGCCGAATAGGCGTTGTATGTCGGGAGCTGCTCGTCGTGCTGCGACGACGTGGGATCCACGGCGACGGTGGGCTCCTGGAGCTTCGCGCGGAAGCGCGTCGGCGCCACGAGCTCGACGAGGCGTTCCTTCGGCGTGGGGAAGAGCACGTCGAACTGCTCGATGTGCGCATCCCAGCCGTACGAGCGGAACTGCGCGAGCAGCCACTCGGCGTTCTGCCGGTCGTACGGCGAGCCGACGTTGTGCGGCCGCGCGGAGAGCAGCTTCATGTGGTCGCGCATGCGCGCCGGCGAGGGGATCGCGTCGAACTTCGCTTCCCAGTCGCGCTCGACGCGCGAGGACTCGGGGGTGAAGCCGCGGAGCGTCGCCGGAGCCGGCGCCTTCGGCAGCAGGGCGAGGCCACCGAACGAGAGGAGGACGGTCGCTGCGAGTCGTTGCATGTGGGAGCTCATCGGGGAGAGGTGAACGCCTAAGATTGGCGCGCGGCGCAGTCCGGCGGAATGGGTGGAGCGCATTGCGGCCGGCGGGACGAGGCGTAGGTTGCACCACATGCCCAGCGACTCGTCCCAGGGCGACCAGCCGGCCGGAGCGGAACCGGGCGCCTCGCTCGCCGAGCTGCGCGTGCAGGTCCAGGAGCTCCAGGCGGAGGTACGGCTGCTGAAGGGCCAGCTCCTGCGGCTCACCGGCGAGGCGGCCTTCGCGCCTCCGGCGCGCCCTCCGGTCGCGGCGCCGGTCGCGCCGCCCGTGCCCACCGCCCCGAGCGCGCCGGCCTCCTCGTCCACCGCCCTGGCGAGCTGGATCGAGCGGCGCGTCGGCGCCGGCGACCGCCGCCGCGGCGACCTGGAGGCGCTCGTCGGCCGCTACGGCACGACCGCGCTCGGGGCGCTGCTCCTCCTCATGGGGGCGGGGGTGCTCCTGAGCTGGGCCGTCCAGCGCATCCAGTTCGGCCCGACGGCGCGCGTGGCGCTGGGCGCGGCGGGCGCCGCGGTCGTCGCCGCGGTCGGGCTCCGGATGCGACGTCGCGGATCGCGCCCCTTCGGCAACACGCTGCTCGGGATCGCGCTCGCGCTCGTGCACGTGGACGCGTGGGGCGCGGGCCCGAGCCTGGGCGTGGTGCCGAACACGGTCGCGCTCACGCTCGCCGCGCTCGCGTCGGCGGGGCTCGCCGTGCTGGCGTGGCGCGCCGGCGAGGAAGCGCTGTTCGTCGTCGGGGTCGGAGGCGCGTTCCTCGCGCCGTACGTCACGGCGGACAAGCGGAGCGACGTCGTCGTCCTCCTCGTCTACGGCTGGGTCGTGCTGACGGCGGCGGTGATCGCGCTGCGGGGGCGCCGCTGGCGGATGGCCGCGCTGCTCCTGGCGATCGCCGGCGCGGGCTACACGGCGGCGGCGGTCCTCGGCGACTGGGGGGGCGCGACGCGGGCCACGCGCAACGCCCCGGCGCTGTTCGCCGTCGCCTGCGCGCTGACGGTGGTGCTCGTCGCGACGGGCGAGCGCGCGGGCTGGCTGACGCGCGTCTACGTCTGGCTCGCCGCGGCGGCGCTCACGGTGCGCTCCTTCCGACCGGAGCACCCCGACGACGTCGTCCTCATCGCGGCGGCCGCGACGATCATCACCTGGGTCGCCGCGCGCGCGGAGGGCGAGGAGGGACGCGCCGCCTGGCTGCCCACCGTCGCCCTCGCGCCGCTCGCGTTCCTCACGATCGTCGTCGCCACGCCGGAGTGGGGGCTCACGCCCGGGCACGCCGGGCTGGCGGCGGCGTGGGGCGCCGCGGCGCGCCTCGCCGCGTGGGAGTCGCCGGCGGTCCGCGGCGCGCACCTCCTCGTGGCCGGCGCGGCGAGCGCGTACGCGGCGGTGGCGGCGCTCCACTCGTCAGGCATGAGCCCCGACTCGGCGCGGCTGCTGTCGGTGGCGGCGCTCGCGCTCGACGCCGCGGTGTTCGGCGCCTTCGCCCGCCGCGTGCCCGATCCGCTGCGCCTCGTGACCCCGCTCGTCGCGCTCACCGTCGCCAGCATGTGGGCTCGCGACCTCCTCGCCGCCCGCCCGGCGTACGCCTACACGCCCTTCCTCACCAGCGCCTCGCTCGCCGGGCTCGCCGCCGTCGCGGGCTGGATCGTCGTGACGTTCCACGCGCGGACGATGCCGCCGGTGGACTCGGACACCGGCGTGCAGCCCGCCGACATCGCCGGCGCGCTCGCCGCGGCGGCGGCGTTCCTCTGGGGACGCGAGGAGCTCGTGCGCGCGTGGAGCATCGAGATCGCGATCTTCCTCGTCATCCTCTACTTCGCCGCGTCCGGCGTGGCGGCGATCCTCGCCGGACGCCGCTTCGCCGTCGCCGCCGCGCGGCGCGCCGGGCTGGCCGTGGCCGTCTACGCCGCGCTGAAGGCGTTGTACCAGGCGGCGGACCTGGAGAGCGTGCTGCTGCGCATCGGCGCGTACGTGCTCGTCGGCTCCTTCCTGCTCGCCGTCGCGTTCTGGTATCGCTCGGCGGGCGATCGCGGCGACGCGCTCGCCGCCGAGGGCGTGTCGGGAGCGGCGTCGCAGGCCTGACGAGCGACGGCCGGGCGGGTGCGCCCGGCGTGGCTCAGTGCGCGCCGAGGACGACGAGCGGCTCCGGCCCCGTGGTGTCGCTGGCGAAGAAGCCGCGGAGGTCGTAGCTCCCCGGCGCGAGCTCCACCTGGCCGGGCGCCACGTGCACGTCGAAGAGCTGCCGCTGCGTCTCGCCCGCGCGGAAGGGCACGGACGTGGAATCCGCGGCCGCGGCATCGATCGCGCTCCCGTCGATGGCGAAGCCGAAGCTGTTCGGCGCGCCGCCGACGAGGGGCAGCTCCACCCACACGGCGTGCGACAGCGGATTGCGCGCCGTCACGAGCACCGCCATCCAGCCGCCGAACTGCGCGGGATCGAAGGGCGCGGGCTGCGCGCTCACGCGGACGTCGAGCACGGCGGGCTGCGCGACCGGCGCCGAGAGGTCCGGGAGCGGCAGGGGGCCGTCGTCGGTGAGGCAGGTCGCGACGCAGTGCACGATGCCGCCGCAGCGGCGCACGAAGTACTCGTGCGGATGTCCGTTGCCGCCGGCCGCCGCGCCGAGCAGGGCATGCAGCATCTCGTGCCTGACGACGGGGCCGTCGTACTCGCTCAATCCCCCGACGACGATGCGGTTGCCTGACGAGAACCAGTACGCGTTCGCCTGTTCGCTGCCGGCCGTCGCCGTCGCCTGGCCCGGCTCCTCGTAGAAGCGCACGGCGCGCAGGTCGCCGCTCACGCCGGAACAGCTCTCGACGATCGTCCACCAGAGCCGATAGGCGGGCGGCGGATCGAACGGCACCGCGTTCGACGGGAAGGGCGGCTCGGTGGAGGCGCGGCACGCCGCGTCGAGACAGACGGCGAGCAGGAGCGAGCGACGCACGAGCGCCGCACGGCGGAGCTGGAGCAGCATGGCGTTCCCCGGCGAGGGGTGAGGGGCTCCGACGTGATGCAAGAAGGAGCGCAGGAGCGCCAACTCACGTCGCCCGGAGGACACGCAGATATTCGGGAGACGGGGTGCCCGCTGGTGCTCCTCTTGCACGCCGCGGCGCGCTGCCATGACACGCGAACGTACCGCAACCCGCACCGCCGACGGCCTGCTGCTCGACGAGATGACGACCACCGCGAGCGTCGAGGCGCTCCGCGAGGAATGGAACGACCTGCTGGAGCGCTGTCCGCACGCGACGCCCTTCCAGTCGCCGGAGTGGCTCCTCGCGTGGTGGCACGCGATGGGCGGCGGCGAGCTCCACGTCGTCACGCTGCGACGGGACGGGCGGCTCGTCGGGCTCGCGCCGCTCTTCGTCTACATCCAGCCCGACTGGACGCGGCACCTGGCGATGCTGGCCGCCGGACTCTCCGACTACGAGGACGTGCTCCTCGAGCCGACGATCGCCGACGACGGCGCAGCGCTGATCCGCCGGCACGTCGCCGAGCTCCGCGATCGCTGGGACGTGGCGAGCTTCCAGGAGCTGCCCCCGACATCGCCGCTGCTGCGCGCGCGCTGGCCGTCCGCGCTCGCCGTGCAGCCGCATCCCGCGTCGTCGTGCGCGACGCTCGCGCTCCCGCCGACGATCGACGCGCTGGAGGCGGGTCTCTCGTGGCGCTTCCGCCGCCGGCTGCGCAACGCGCGCAATCGGCTCGCCCGCGTGCCGGAGGCGCGCTACGTGACGGCGGACGACGCGAGTCTCGCCGGACTGCTCGACGCGCTCTTTCGCCTGCACACGCTCCGCTGGCGCGACCGCGGCGAGTCGGGCGTCCTCGCCGACCCGCGGCTCCGCCGCTTCCACGAGGACGCGGCGCGCGGGCTGCTCGGGCGCGGCCGGCTGCGGCTGCACGCGCTGCTCCTCGGCGAGCGGCCGGTCGCCGTGCTCTACGGATTCACGCTGCGCGACCGCGCGTACATGTACCTGAGCGGCCTCGATCCGGAGGCCGGCTTCTGCAGTCCCGGGATCCTGCTCCTGCGCCACGCGATCGCGCAGGCGATCGGCGACGGCGCGCGCACCTTCGCCATGCGGCGCGGCGAGGCGCGCTACACGGACGACGGGGGCGTCGCGCGGACGCGAAACTTCGCGCTGCGCACCCCCGCGGCGCAGCCCGGGCGCGTGGCGGCGGCACGTTAGGCGCTGCCGCCGCCACGCTCGCCACCGCGCCGGCGGGCTACTGCCCGCCGGCGATCCCGGTGTTGTTCGCCGGCGCGCCCGCCTGCCAGACGAACGTCGGCAGCGCACGCCTCGCCGGGTAGACCTCGTCGAGGGTGTTGCCGTCGTAGAGCACGCCGTTCTTCATCACGTAGCGGATCGTGTTCGTGTTGTGGATGTCGTCGAGCGGGTTCCGGTCGAGGACGACGAGGTCGGCGAGCTTGCCCGGCTCGAGCGACCCGAGATCCGCGCCGAGGCCGATCGCCTGCGCGCCGAGGATCGTCGCCGCGCGCAGCACGTCGTGGTTGGACATGCCGCCGGAGGCCATCATCCACATCTCCCAGTGGTAGCCGAGCCCCTGGAACTGGCCGTGGCTGCCGATGCCGACGCGCCCGCCCGCCTCGATCAGGTCCTTCGAGAACACGGCGTGCTTCTGGAAGACGTACTCGCTCGGCATGAACCACCCGCCGGGCCCGGGGCTGCCGCCGGCGCCGGTGCCGCGCCGCCGCGTCTTCGCGTCCAGCTCCGCCTCGGGGTGGAAGTGCCGCACCTTCGGATCGTCGTGCACGTTCGTGTTCGTGTACCAGTAGTTCTCGCCGAAGGGACCGCCGTACGAGACGATGAGCGTCGGCGTGTTCGTCACCTGCACGCCCTTGAAGAGCTGGACGACGTCGTCGTAGAGCGGCGTGATGGGCAGCGCGTGCTCGATTCCCGAGTAGCCGTCGATGGCGTGCGTCAGGTCGAGCTTGTAATCGAGCCCGCCCTCGGTGGTCGGCATGAGCCCGAGCTCGCGCGCCGCCATGATCACCCACTGCCGCTGCTGACGGTTGCCCGTCATGTACATCTTCAGCGTGTTCGTGTGGTAGTACTTCGCGTAGCGGTCGAGGACGTGCCGCGCGTCGTCGAGGCTCTTGATGTTCTCCGAGGAGAAGACGCCCGGCCCGGTGGAATAGACCCGCGGGCCCACCATGTGCCCCGCCTCCACCTGGTCCTCGTAGGTGAGGACGTCGGTCGTCGACGTCTGCGGGTCGCGCGTCGTCGTCGTGCCGTAGGCCAGCGTGGCGAGATACTGCCACACCTGGTCGCTGTGGACGTTCGGGATGAGCCACTGCGGATGGTAGTGCGTGTCGACGAAGCCGGGGACGATCGTCTCACCGGTGACGTCGATGATTCGCGCGCCCGACGGGACGTCGACCGAGCCGCGCTTCCCGACGGCAGCGATGCGGTTGTCGCGGATCACGATGTCCGCGTCCTCGATCACCTCGTTGCCCTTCATCGTGACGACGCGCGCGCCGCGCAGGACGGCGCTCCCCTTCGGCAGGTCGCGTGAGACGGTGACGGCGATGCGCCGTTCGACCGGCGTGAAGGCGAGCTTCCGCGTCGTGTCCTTCGCCAGCGCGGCGCGCGCGCTGTCCGGCAGCGCGCGCAGCGCCGTCCTCACCGAATCGTCGAACGCCCGCGCGCGCTGCAGGTCGTAGACGACGTAGGCGTTCCCGATCGCCCACTGCACGGTGCGGCCGTCGGCGCCCCAGGTCGGGAACTGCCCGCCGATGTCCGTCAGCTTGCGGAAGGGGAACGCCGCCGCCGCGCTGTCGGCGACGGAGACCGTGGGCGTGGGCCCGCCGACCTCCGGCACCGTCACGACGTACAGCTCGTCGCCGACCTCGGCGAGCGCCTCGTCGCCCTTCGGCGACATCAGCACGAGCGACGCCGGGGGCGGGGTCGGGTTCTGCTCGAGCTCGTACGTCGATGGCACCGGGACGTCGGTGCCCTGCGGCGCGTCGTCGAGCGTGCCGTGTGGCGGGAGCGGACCGGTGACCTTGAGCACCGGCCTCACGTCGGTCCCGTCCCAGCGGAAGGAGACCAGCCCGTCGGCCGGGCTGTAGGCGTAGATGCGGCTCGTGTCGCTCGCGAAGTGCGGATGCGTGCGGTTGCCGGTCGGGCCGATGATCCGGAGGTCGCAGCCGCCGTTGCACCCGGCGGCAGGGACCCACGCGAACTGCGCGCCCTGGCCGTCGCCGAAGAAGCCGCCGTACGCCTCCTGCAGGTCGCGCGCGGCGGCAACCTCGGCCACGATCCGCTTCCCGTCCGGCGACCACGCCGGGTACTGGTACAGCGCGCCGAGCTTCGTGAGCTGCTGCGGCTTGCCGCGGCCGTCGGCGCTCGCGCGGAAGAGCTGCCCGCCCAACTTGTCGTCCCACGTCGTGAAGGCGAGCGACTTCCCGTCGGGCGACCACACCGGGAACTGCTCGTGCACGTCGAGCGTGGTGAGGCGGCGCGGTGTGCCGTCGGGCAGGTCCATCACGTAGACGTGGTCCATCGCCGCGAAGGCCAGCTTCGATCCGTCCGGCGATGGGGCGACGTCGCGGATCTGGTGCGCGGTGAAGCTCGGAGCGTCGTCGACCTTGTAGGCGAAGCGCACCTCGGGGCCGGCCTGGACGTCGACATCGGCGCGGAAGGGGATCTTCGTCGGCGCGGCGTGGTTCAGGGGCACGCGCCAGATCTCGCCGCCGTAGGAGACGACCACGGCCTGGTCGTCGGGCGTGAAGGCGTACCCCGGCAGCACGTCGAGCGGCGCGCGCGATTCCTGGTCGTCGCGCTGCACGGGATAGGCGAGCCACTCCTCGGCGCCGCTCTGGAGGTTGCGGAGCCGCAGCCCGGTGTTCGTCTCGTCGCGCGTGCCGTAGACGAGCCACTTCCCGTCATGCGAGATCGCCGGCCGGAACGCCGAACCGTAGCGCGCCGTCATCGTGGTGGACGTGCCGGTCTTCCGGTCGTACACGGCGAGCTGGTACTGCGGCAGGATCGCATTGTACGACCAGTCGCCCTGGCGCTGCGCGTACCAGACGTAGCGGCCATCCGGCGTGAGCGCGGCGCCCAGCGTCTTGAGCTGCGCCGGCTCGCGGATGAGCGGTACGCCGGTGCCGCCGTCCACGTCGTAGAGCCAGAGCTTGGCCGCGCCGCCCAACCCCCCGGACTTGGAGGCGACGACGTACTTCCCGTCGGGCGTGAAGGTGGGGCTGACGTAGAGGTTGTTGTTCCCCTTCGTGAGCTGGACGGTGTCCTTCCCATCCAGCGACATCAGCCAGAGATTGTCGCCGCCCGAGCGGTCGGAGACGAACACGACGCGCTTGCCGTCGGGGCTGAAGCGCGGCTGCACGTCCATCGCCATCCCGCTCGTCAGGCGGGTCGCCGTGCCGCCGCCGAAGGGGAGGGTGTAGAGGTCGCCGAGGAGGTCGAAGACGATCGTCCGGCCGTCGGGGCTGACGTCGAGCGACATCCATGACGCCCTGGTCGTGGTGAAGCGGATGTCCCGCGCGGGCGCGAGCGGGAGGTCTGGCTTCTTCTTCGCCGCGGCTGCGGAGGCGGGCTGCTGCGCGAGGAGCGCTGGCGCGGAGGCGGGGGCGGCCAGCGCGGTGAGGAGCAGCACGGAGAGGGGGCGGAGCGATGTCCGCATGGGGTCTCCGGTGGTTGGAGGGGGAAAGCAGGGGTGCGGGAAGATACCGGGCGGGCAGCCAGGCGACCACGACCGAGTTATCACCAGATGAGTACGCCACCGGCTGGCGGAGCGTTCGCGCCTGTGTCGGTGGAGCGATCTCGGCAAACAGGAGTATCACCAGGGGAGGCCCGGCAACCGGCGAGGGGCCGCCGACGTCGTCAGGCGCCGGATCGTGACCCCGCCATCGGTGCCGCGTCTCAACGGTGATGGGCAACGCACGGAACGGTGGGCAGTTCCCCGGCATCCGCCCAGGGGTCGTTCCGACGGCCTGCCCGTGATATTGTTCTCAGGTCTTGCTTGGAGACAGCGGCAGCGATGGCCAGACGGAAAAGCACGACGAGACGGCAGCGGCAGCGGCCGAAGCGAAACGGCGGGGCGTCCAAGTCGGAATATTTCCTGCAGCCGGGCAAGCGGGGCGCCGTGGTGGTGCTCCGGAAGCCGTGCGGCAACCGCGCGGCCCCGAAAGTCTGCGGGACGATGCCCAGCCGTGCCCAGGCAAAGATGCTGATCGCGCAACTGGAGAAGGCCGAATCGGTCGTCAACGACCTGTTCCTCGAGGCGACCGACGACGGGATCGAGGCGCTGGAGGCCGTGCTCGCGGCCTGCCGCGCGGCGGTCCTGAAGCGGACCGGCGGCGGCTCGGAGGAGCGCGACGAGAACGGCGAGCCGAAGTTCGCCCCCCCGCGCGAGGCCGAGCCGCTCGAGGCGGACGAGCTGGACGAGGCCGACGAGTCCTACGAGGAGGAGCACCAGACCGGCGAGGACGGCGCGCCATACCGTCCGGCCTCCGAACCGCGTCGGCGCTGACCGCCGGAGATCGTCGTCCCTGATGCAGGAACGGGCGCCCGAGAGGCGCCCGTTCGCGTTTCCTCACCTGGTGCGCCGCCGCTCGGGAGGCGCCACGGCATCCGGCCGCCGCGCCGGGGCGAAGCCGGAGAAGTGGCCGGTGTGGTTCCAGGTCGCGGTGTCGGTGCCGATCTGCTCCCCATCCAGCGGCGCGGACTCGATGTCGTGGAGCTTCGAGACGTCGATGCTGACGATCCCTTCCGGCGAGAGGGGGTTGTACATGTTGGCGAAGCGCGCCCCGAAGACCAGCTCGTCCGGCTTGTACGAGGTCCGCGCATGCACCGTCTGCGAGAAGGTCTCGTCGACGCCGGAGAGCAGGATCAGGAGCTCCGCCTCGCACTCGATGAGGTCCTCCGTCGTCAGCCCGGCGAGGGGGCTCTGGTCGGTGATCGGGTGGACGATCGTCCAGCTCAGGGGGAAGAAGACGACGCGGGTGCGCTCCAGCGCGAGCTGATCGTACTTGCGGACCTCGCTCCCCGGCCCGCCCTGGATCCGGCTGAAGAGCACCTTCACCTCCAGCTCGATGAGCTGACTCCGCCGCGCGTTGACGATGCGGAACATGAGCGCCGACATCCCGCGGTACGGCGCGACGACGGCGTTGCGACTGAAGAGGATGCGCCCCGTCGGGCGGGAGAAGCGGGAGAAGAGGAGGCCGGTGGCGAGGGCGAAGCAGAGCAGGCCGACCAGCGCCTCGATGGCGACGAGGACGTTCGCGGCGACCCCCTCCGGCACGATGCTGCCGTAGCCGATCGTGGCGAAGGTGTGGACGCTGAAGAAGAACGCCTTCCAGAAGGCGCCCCCGAGGGTCGCCGCGGGCTCGCCGCCCAGCTCGCGCGGCCCGCAGAGCACGTACGCCCCGGCGAAGAGCGCGTTGATCACGAGATAGCCGGCGGCGAGGAAGGCGAGGAACCTCGTCCAGGTCGTCGACAGCGCGGCGTGGTACACCGTCATCGACTCCCAGAAGCGCAGCCCCTGGCGCGCGACGTTGAAGGTGCCGTCGCGGTTGAGCAGCCGCTGCTCGTGCGCGCGACCGACGACGGTGCCGAAGCCGAGATCCTTCGGCTCGTCCTGGACGACGGGACCGGTCATGGGCGCGCGGGGCTCGGTTGCGCGGTCGTCGTGTCGGCGACCGGGCGCTCCGGCGTCGGCCGGACGAGCGCGGCGCGCTCACGGAGCGCCTCCTCCATCTGGAGCCGCGGGATGCCATCGGTCATCCACCGCGGCGCCGGTGCGCCGAGGAGGTAGTGGTCGAACCACTCGCGCATCCGCACGGCGTAATCCTTCTGGTTCACCGGCCGCGCGAGGCCGTGGTTCTCGCCGACGTACTCGAGGAGGATGACCTCCTTCCCGAGCTGGCGCAGGGTATTGTAGTACGTGATCCCCTGGTTGAAGTCGACGGCGCCGTCCTTGTCGTCGTGCAGGATGACGAGCGGCGTGTGGACGTCCCTCGCGTGGAAGACGGGCGAGTTGCGGAGGTACGCGTCGAGGTTGTCGGTGTAGTTCCCCTTGAAGCGCCCCTGGCTGCTCTCGAAGATCGCCTGGTTGGTGCCGCCGCTGTTCCAGTAGATGGAGCTGTACATGCTCACCATGTCGGTGAGCGGCGCGCCGGCGATGGCCGCGCGGAAGACGTTCGTCTGCGTGACGAGGAACGCCGTCTGGTAGCCGCCCCACGAGTGCCCCCACAGGCCGACGCGCGCCGAGTCCACGATCCCCGTCGCGATCGCCGCCTTCACCGCCGGCACCACGCACCACACCGCCGACATCCCCGGATCGTTCACGCGGTAGACGATGTCGGGCGCGAGCACGGCGTAGCCGCGGCTCGTGTACACGCTCGGATCGGGGGTGCGCGTGTCGCTCGGCACGGCGTACTGGTGCAGCCCCTGCGACAGCTTCTCGTAGATGGTGACGAGGAGCGGGTAGCGCTTCCCCGGCACGTAGTTCGCCGGCAGGTACAGCGCGCCCTGGAGGGTGTCGCCCTTCGCGCTGACGTAGGTGATGAGGCGCGTGCCGCTCGACCAGGCGAACGCCTTCTGCTGCGGGTTGGCGTCGGTGATGCGACGGCCGCTCCGCAGGTCCGCGCTCGCGACGTAGTAGTCGGGGAAGTCGGTGAAGGTCTGCCGCGTGTAGACGAACACGGGCGCGTCCTTCGCCTTCATGTAGGCGAACCTCGCGTCGTCGAAGACGAGCATCGTCGCGCCGGGCTTGCCGGCCTCCACGCGGGCGAGGCCTTCCTTCTTCGTCCACTCGCCGTAGGCGCCGAAGTAGAGCGGCTTCGCGAGATCGATCACCTCGCCGCCGAAGCCGCGGAAGCGCCCGCCGCCTGACGAGGCGCTTGGCGCGGTCGTGGCGTAGAGCGTCTGGTAGCGGACGCGGTCGCGCCGGCCATCCACCGTCAGGTTCACGGCGCGGCCCGTGCCGCCGACCGGCTCCTTCCACGCGTCCCAGCCGTCGAACAGCAGCACGGCGCTGCCATCCTTCGCCCAGCCGAAGGGCGGGCGGGCGGGTGGATAGAGGTCGTTGTGATCGTCCTCGCCGTCGGCGAAGCTCGTCGGCAGGTCCTTCGTGATGTTGCGCGACTCGCCGGTCGCCGCGTCGAGCACCCACCAGTTGCCGTCCTCCCCCCAGTAGAGGACGCGCCGCCCGTCGGGCGAGGGGAGCTCGGGCCCGGCGGGATGCTTCTTCAGCACGAGCGTGCGCCGACCGTTCGCCAGGTCGACGCGGTAGAGATCCTCGTAGCGTCGGCCGGAGTAGCTCGCCGGCTGGTCGTACGCGCGCGTGTCCGTCCCCGTCGCGTAGCGCTCGCGCGGGAGCAGGGTGACGGCGCGAAGCGAGTCGTCGGCGAGCCGGACGAAGCGATCGTCGGCGAAGCGGTACTCGGACAGGTAGCTGTACGCGCGATCCTGCGCGAGCTGCACCATCTGCTGCGACTGGAGGCGCGGGTCCTTCCAGTGCCAGAGCACGAGCGTCGGCAGTTCGTCCTCGCCCTCGGCGACGTGCGGCTGGTTGATCGAGCCGCCGGCGCCGGGCGCGCCCGCCTGCACGATCGCGCGGCCGTCGCCGGCGGCGATGGTTTCGGCGCGCGGCGGAAGCTTGTCGGCGGCGCGGATGCCGAAGAACACCGCCGAGAGATCGTCGGCGAACTCCGGCGCGCGATCGGCGCTGATCTTCATCCCCGCCGGGAACTCGGCGTGCCGTCGCGGATCGAAGACGACCTTCCGCGGCCCGTTCGCGCCGAAGCCGGTGAAGGAGAGGACGACGTACGCCGTGTCGCGGCTGACCGAGTCGGGCTCGCCGCGCACCACCGCGAGCGCGGGCACGCTGTCGGCCCAGGCGAGCTGGCGGTACACGGCCCTGTCGCTGTCGAGCGAGCGGACGACGCCGGTGCGCATGTCACGGAGCTGCACGCCGTCGCCGATCGCGTCCTTCGCGTCGACGACCCAGGCGAGGTAGGCACCGGAGCGGTCGAAGCCGAAGTCGGCCACGTTGCCGATGTCGACCGTCTCGCCCGTCGACATGTCGTACAGGACGAGGTCGGCCGCGTCGCGCCGCGGCTCGGCGCCCCGTGCCCCCGTTCCGCCGCTCGCCCCCGCCGCGGGCGCGGCCTCGGGCGCGTAGGTGTGAAGCGCGATCCACTCCGGCTTGTCGCCGGCGAAGGCGAAGCGGCGCACGTGCTGGAAGAGCTTCCGCTCCCCGGTCGCCAGGTTCACGACCGCGACGTCGTCCCGCAGCGGCCGATGCTCGTGTTGCAGTCGCTTCGCCTCGCGCTGCGTGGGATGGATCGTGAACGCGGCGTACCGGCCGTCGCCCGAGACGACGAGGGGCGCGTTCGCGCCGGACGCCCCGGCGAAGGGGTTGAACTGCGGCGACGCGGGCGCGCCGATCGGGAAGCGGAGCTCCCGCGCACCCTCCGCGGTCCCACGGATGACCACCTCCGCATCGCCCTCGTTGGGCGCGAGGACGTACGCGAACCACCGGCCGTCGTCCGACAGCGTCGCGGAACGGATCGTCTTCCACCCCTCGAGGTCGGCGACGGTGAACTGGCGGCCGCCGGCCAGCGCGCCGGTCCGTCGCGCGGAGTCGGGCTGCTGCGCCGAGGCGCCGGCGAGCGGCGCGGCGAGGAACGAGGCGACGAGCAGTCGCTGGAGCATGACACGCATGCGGATGATCTCCATCCCGGATGGAACGCGCGGGGGGGGGCGTGGCGCGAGTCGCGTTCTTCGGCGAAGGCGACGTCGGCCGTCGGACCCGGGGGGCCGAGCGGGGCTGCTAATCTACGCGCCGGGCGCCTACCCTGCTGGCGGCACGCCAGTACAGGAACCCTCCGGCGAGGAGGAAGGCTCCCGCACCGCCGACCACCTTGAGCTCGAAGGCCAGCGTGCTCGTACCCGAGGGCGGAATCATGGCGACGATCATCGCGAACGCCGTCACGGCGAAGCCGCAGCCGCCGATGAGGTATGCCCCGGCCCGGCCGCCCGGCGCACGGATCACGCGCCCCCCGACTTCACCGTCCACGCCCGTGCCCCGATGCGCGCCCGCGGCGCCGGCGTCGTCGCGCAGCCGGTGGAGCAGGAAGACGACGAAGAGATAGAGATACGGGATGAAGTAGACGAGGAGCTGCGTGTCGAGGAGGATGAGATACGCGCGCTCGACGGTGGTCCCCTTCCCCAGGACCGAGACGAGGAGGAAGATCGTCGCGAGCCCGGCCTGGACGAGGATCGCCACGTACGGCGTCTGCCAGCGCGGATGGACGCGCCCGAACGCCGGCGGGAAGTAGCGATCCAGGCCGATGACGAAGGCGACCCGCGCCGGACCGGTGAGCCACGCGCCAACGCCGCCGACGTTGCCGATGGTGTAGCAGAGCGCGGCGAGGGGCGCGAGCCACCAGAGCGCGGGGGTGAAGGCGCGCGCGCCGGCATCGATCGCCTGGAGGAACCCCGAGACGATGTTGATGCCGTCCACGGGCACGAGGCGGAGCAGCGCGCCCGTGCCGAGCACGTAGACGAGCGCGATCAGCGGCGCCGACACATAGATGGCGCGCGGCAGGTTGCGCCGCGGATTCTCGATCTCGTCGCCCATGGTGGCGGAGAGCTCGAGCCCGGCGAAGGCGAAGGCGATCGACGCCCACAGGTTGAGGGTCGAGAGGTCGCCGAGGTTCGGCACGACCGAATGCGGCGTCAGCGGATTGCGCGACGGCGTGCCGGCGATCCACGACCAGGCGCCGAAGACGACGAGCATCACGCCCGGGATGTAGGTGCCGATCCCGCCGAGGTTCTGGAGCCACTTCCCCGTCCCGAGCCCGACGATGTTCAGCGCGACGGCGAGCCAGAGTGCCACGAGGGTGGTGACGAGGACGTACGTCCAGTCGCTGGCGAGGGCCGTGTTCCCCTTCCCGATCACGAAGGTCGCGATGACCGCCGTGGAGATGAGCAGGTTGGGGTAGTAGAGGACGTTGTTGATCCAGTAGCACCAGCCGCAGAGGAAGCCGTGCCCTTCCCCGAGCGCGGCCTTCGTCCACGTGTAGACGCCGCCCTCCTCGGGGAAGCGCGACGAGAGCTCGATGACGGCGAGCCCCTGCGGGACGAAGAAGAGCAGCGCGGCGAGCAGCCAGAGGGCGATCGCGCTCGGCCCCGCCTTGGCCGACGTGGCGAGCCAGCGGAGCCCGATGACGGCGACGAGGTTGAAGAGGACCAGGTCGCGCAGCCCGAGCGCGCGCTTCAGCGAGTGGGATGGCAACTAGTTCCTGGTCTCTAGTTACTAGTTCCTGCTCTTATGAGATAGCTGAACTTCACGAAGAACGCGTCCGCCGTGCGATAGCGCGTCTCGGTGAGCTGGTCGAGGCGGAAGGACTCGGGGGCCGAGCTGTTGCCGTAGCCGGCGAAGAAGACCGTCCCGGGGTAGGGCTGATACGAGAAGAGCCAGTCGGTGCGGAACGCCTTCGCGCGATGGAAGGTGGTGCGCGAGAAGTCCCCCGTCGCGGGATCGCGGTAGAGCAGCGGGCCGAAGGTGCGTCCCCAGTCCACGAGCGGCTGGAGCTCGCGCCCGCGGTACTCGCCGACGAGGCGCAGGAAGATCGAGCGGGTGAGCTGGTATTCCGTCTTGAGGCGCACGATCCGGTCGCTGCGATAGACGTCGCCGGTCTGCGGGTGGTCGTAGCTCGTGTAGAGCAGGGTGGGCGTGATCCGCAGGTTGGCGTTCGGCCGGATCAGCGCGCCGAGCTGGACGAACCAGATGTTGGCCGTCGACCACTCCTCGAAGTTCTCGTCGGGGCCGGCGATCGCCAGCGCGCTGAACGAGAACGCCGACCACTGGGGCGTGGTGAGCGACGCGACCCAGTCGTGGTTGAACAGCCGCACCGGCGCGTCGAAGGGGACCGTGTCGGTGACGGCGCCCCGCGTGCGCTCGACGAAGACGTCGCGATACAACGAGGGATCGTAGCCAAACGACTCGAGGTACAGCGCGAAGCCGCCCGACCAGCCGCCGCGGAGCTGCGTCTCCAGGCTGAAGTGCAGCTTCTTCTCCAGGGCGTCGCGCCCGTGGGTGAAGGCGCCGTAGTTCCAGAGCAGGTCGCCCATCGGGTTGAAGGTCACGCTCTGGACGAGCGAGCCGCGCGGGCCGTACCAGATGAAGTTCTGGTCGGCGTTGACGTGCGCGACGCCCGGCCGGCCGATGAAGCCGCTGCCGGCGACGAAGTCCGGATCCGACCCGGCGACGCTGTACCGGAGCACGACCGACCGCCCGCGCCGGCTCAGCGCGGCGTTCCAGAGCGGCGCCGTGACGGCGCCGGCGCCGCGCTCCGTGCGGCTCGCCGCGCCCTGGAAGTTGAGTGACCACATGCGCCGGAAGACCAGGCTCCCGTCGACGTCGGCCAGGCGGTTGGACCACGCGCCGTCCTCGCGGTCGGTGAGGGTGACGCCGAGCTTCGACTGGCCGCCGATGTCGCGCTGCACGCGCGCGATGTCGTACACCGGGTTGTGCCCGCCGCCGGAGCCGGGCACGTAGCTCACCGACGCGCTGCGGTCGTCCACGGCGGAGAGGAGGGCCACGCTCGTCCCCGACACCTTGCCGGTGAGCTTGGCCGCGACCACCGGCTGCACGATGTCGCGCGTGTAGACGAGGTTGTTCGGCGTCGTGAAGACGTCCATCCCATCGAGGAAGAAGGGCCGCTTCTCCGGGAACTGGAGCGCCTGGCGCGGATCGAAGATCACCTGGCTGGCGTCCGACTCCACCTCGGCGAAGTCGGGCTTGATCGTCGCGTTGAGCGTGAGGTTGTTCGTCACGCCGTAGCGCACGTTGGCGCCGAGCTGCGGGGCGCCCGCCGAGTAGTGCCACGCCTCGCCCGCCGCGGCGCCGGCTGGGAGCGCCCCGGTCGTGCGCTGCGTGACGACGGGGGCGACGTCGAGCACCAGCCCGCGCTCGAGGCCCGTGAGGCCCTTCAGCGTGCCGGACTGCGCGATGAACGACGTGGCCGCTCGCCTGGCGGGGGCCCACGTGTCCTCGAACCCCGAGTGCTGCACCTCGCGCACGACGTTGAGGCTCCAGCTCTGGACGTCGGCCGCCTGGTAGCGCAGCGACTTGAAGGGGATGCGGACCTCGACCTCGTAGCCGTAGTCGGTGAGCCGCCCCTTCGACTGGAAGACGAAGTCCTGGCTGAGGTCCACCGCCTGCCGGGCGGCCACCTGCACGAGAAAGCCGCCGGCCGACTGGGTGTTGCTCTCGACGATGGTCCCGTCCATCTGCACGCCCAGCGGGTTCACGGCGAAGACCGTCGCCTGCCGGCCATCATTGAAAGTGCCGAGGAGGATCTGCACCTGGTCGTCCGCGTCGATGTGGTCGCGGTCGGCGAGGGTGGCGTGCGGCCGGCCGTGCGGCTCGAAGGCGCGGATGCCGAAGTACATCGCCCGCGGCGAGTACCAGACGAGGACCTCGGTGGAGTCGGCGGCGGGGAGCCCGTCCTGCGGCGCGAACTGCGAGAAGCCGGTGAGCAGCGCCGCCTGGCGCCACACCGGCTCGTCGAGACGGCCGTCCACGGTGATCTCCGCGGCCACGCGCGGCGGCGCGACGTCGATCTGCTTCGCGCGGCCGTCGAAGACGTTGGCGGGCTGCGCCTGGAGAAGCTGGAAGAACGCGACGAGGGGAAGCAGCACGAGGCCTCAATCGGTGGAGAGGACTTCGCCGAAGAGCACCCCGTGCCGCTCGCGTCCCGCCCACGCGGCGATCGCCGCGAGGAGGAACACCGTCGCGGCGAGCAGCGCCATCCCCTTCGCGTACGTCCACCAGGTCGCGAAGAGCGCCACGAGGTAGGGCGCCAGGCCGGCCACGGCCGCGCCGCACTGGTAGGCGAATCCGGGGAGGAAGCCGCGCACGTTGTCCGGCGACAGCTCGTTGATGTGCGCGGGGATCACCCCCCACGCGCCCTGCACCATGAACTGCATGAGGAAGGCGCCGGCGACGAGCAGCGCGACCGACGGCGCGAACGCCCAGATCGGGATCATCACGAGCGCGAGGAGGAGCGCGATGACGATCGCCCAGCGGCGGCCGATGCGGTCGGAGAGGAAGCCGAAGGCGATCCCCCCGGTGATCGCGCCGACCATGGAGAACGCGGTGAGCGCGGCGCGCTTCTCCGGCGTGAAGTGCCAGTCGCGCTGGAGGAAGGTCGGATACATGTCCTGTGTGCCGTGCGAGACGAAGTTCATCATCGTCATGAGTACGAACAGGTACAGGAACAGTTTCCAGTGCGAGAGGATGCCGCGGCCGAGCTGCCCCCACGTCGCGTGGCGCGTGCGCTCCCAGACCTCGGACTCCTTCACCCCCGAGCGCACGTACAGCGCGAGCAGCGCCGGCAGGCCGCCGATGAAGAAGAGGGGGCGCCAGCCGAAGCGCGGGAAGACGAAGAAGTAGCAGACCGCCGCGAGGAGGTAGCCGGCGGCGTAGCCCTCCTGGAGCAGCCCGGAGAGGATGCCGCGCCGGCGCGCCGGCGCCTTCTCCATCGCCAGCGATGCGCCGACGCCCCACTCGCCCCCCATGCCGATGCCGAACAGCGCGCGCAGGACGAGGAACGCCGCGTAGCTGTGCACGAGCCCCGTCAGGACCTCGATGATCGAGTAGAAGACGAGGTCGAGCATCAGCGGGAGCCGCCGGCCGTAGCGGTCGGCGAGGAGGCCGAAGACGAACGCGCCCACGGGGCGGAACAGCAGCGTGAGCAGCAGCGAGAAGGCGAGGTCCTTGTCCGGGCGCCCGAACTCCTTCGCGATCGCCGTCAGCGTCATGACGACGAGGAAGAAGTCGAAGGCGTCGAGCGTCCAGCCGAGGAAGCTCGCGACGACGGCGGCGCGATGGCCGCTGCCGGCGGTGGAGCGGGCGTCGGGCGCGGTGGCGGAGGGGAGGGTGGAGGTCATCGCGTCTGGCGGGGGGCGGGGGGCGGGGGGCGGTACGACGTGATGGGTCGTTGGTCATCGGTCATTGGCAAACCGCTCGGGATGCTGCGAGAAGCATCCCGAGCGGCTCGCCAACCACGAAGGACCGATCACCAACGACGATGATACGGCGCGGCGATGGAGATCCTGTCGCCTACTCCTTCGTCACCCCGAAATCCGCGACGTGCACGTCGAGGTTGTGGTTCACGCGGAAGCCCGTCTGGCCGCCCATGTGGAAGCCGTGCATCTGCGCCTTCGAGAACGCCTTCACCTGCTCGCCGTTCACGAGGAAGTGCACGGAGTCCGTCGACACGCGGATCGCGACGGTGTTGGTCGCCTTCCCGTCGGCGTCCTGCTGGTGCACCGCGGGGCTCGCGGTCCACGGCACGATCTTGTGCACCGCCGTCCCGGCGCGGTGGTTGATCATGTACTCGCCGGTGCCGCGCACGATGAAGTACAGGTACTGCTGCGTGTTGTCGGGAAGGTTGGCGCCGCCGACGAAGACGCCGTACGCCTCCGGGTGCATCGGCTTCTTCTCCTGCGTGAACGTCGCGTGCACGGTGTAGTTGCCGGTCGCCTCGTCCGCCGGGTTGTAGAAGATCGCCGCCGGCCCGGTCGTCACGTGCAGGCCCGGACCCATCGTGATGAACTTCAGGTCGTTGGCGGTCATCCCGCGCGACGCGTCCTTGTCGTCCACCCGCACGCTCCAGCCCGCGGGGAGCGTGCCGCCGCTGACCTTGTGCGTCGGATCGTTGTCCCGCGCCTGCGGCTTGACCCCCTGCGCCGCGAGCGGCGACGCGATCGCCACGAGTGCGACCGTCGTGAGCAGTCTACGCATACTGAAGCCTCCGAATGGTGGTGGTCCCCCGTGCCGGGCCGGCCCGGCACGTCCGCCACGAATGTACTGGCCGGCCCGCCCAAACTCCACGCGGGAGCGGAAGCTGGGCGGGGAGCGCTCAGGAAGGCGTGGTGCCGAGCGCGGCCAGCGCCCGCCCCGCGGCGGCGCGCGCCGCGGCGAGGTCGCGCCGGAGCGCACCCGGGTCCACACCGTCGTCCCCGAGACGCTCGGCCACGCCCTCGACGTCCACGAGGGCCGCGCGCGCGGTGGCGCCGAGCTGGTACTGCGGACAGTCCATGATCAGCCGGTAGGCGTCGAGGTAGTCGCCCGCGGCGCGGCGCACGATGCCCGCATCGGTCGCGGCGGCCGCCTCGCCCTCGGCGAAGAAGCGCAGGGCGACGACCAGGCGCTCGATCACCGGCGCTCCAGGTCGAGCGCCGCCGAGTTGAGGCAGTAGCGCAGCCCCGTCGGGCGCGGCCCGTCGTCGAAGACGTGCCCGAGGTGCGAGCCGCAGCGCGCACACAGCACCTCGGTACGCTCCATCCCGAAGGTGCGGTCCGTCTTCTCGATCACGCGGTCCGCGGCGATCGGCTGGTAGAAGCTCGGCCACCCCGTCCCCGACTCGAACTTCGTCTCCGCGTCGAACAGCGGCTCGCCGCACGCGACGCAGTGGTAGACGCCCGGCGCGTGCTCGTTCCAGTACTTCCCGGTGAAGGCGCGCTCGGTGCCGTGCCGGCGGCAGATGTCGTACTGCTCGGGCGTCAGCTTCTTCCGCCACTCGTCGTCGGTCAGCTCGATCCTGTCGGTCATCGTCGCTCCTTTGGTCCTGGATGCCCTCGCTCCTACCCCCGTCGTCCGCGGCGGGTGCCCGGATCCGCCTGCCGCGCCCTCCAGCCGCGCGAGGTCGGCCGGCGTGTCCACGTCCACCGGCATGTCGTGGTCGACATCGACGAACGCCACGCGCGCCGGGTCCCGGTCGATGACGCCGCGCGCGCCCACGTCGCCGGCGAGCGCGCACAGCTCGGCGAAGACGGTGCGGTCGAAGAGCACCGGGTTGCCTCGCAGGCCGGCGTAGCGCGGGGCCACGATCGGCGCGCCGGTTTCGCGCCAGCGGTCGACGAGCGCCTGCAGCACCGCCGCGGCGACGAACGGCTGGTCGCCGAGGGCGATGATCGCCGCCTCCGTGTCCGGGGCGAGCGCCGCGATCCCGCACGCCACCGAGCGGCCGATGCCCTCACCGAATGACGCGTTGTGCACCACGTCCACGGCGAGCCCGGCGAGGGCGTCGCGCACGCGCTCCTCGTCCGCCCCGGTGACGACGACGACGCGATCCACCGGCGCCGCGAGGAGGGCGCGCGCGGCGTGGCGCACCACCGGCTCGCCGCCTAACGGCGCGGTGAGCTTCGTCCCGCGCCCGTCGAAGCGCGCCCCGCGGCCGGCGGCGAGCAGCACCCCCGCGATCACGACGGCGGGACGCGCTCGCCGCCGCGCTCGAGCGCGCGGCGGAGGGTCTGGAGGGGGAGGAGCGCACAGGCGCGGCGGGCCGCCGGGATCTCCGTCCCGAGCTGCGCCACGGCCACCTCGTCGGCGAGCGCAGCGGCCTCCCCGGCCGTCATCCCCGTCACGCGCTCCGTCAGCAGCGACGCCGACGCGATGCAGATCGCGCACGAATCGCCGGAGAAGCGCGCCTTCGCGATGCGCTCGCCGCGCAGCGCGAGCTCGATGCGCACCCGGTCGCCGCAGAGCGGGTTCACCCCCTCGCTCGCCGCGTCGGCCACCGCGAGCCTGCCCCGGTTGCGCGGGCGCCGGAAGTGCTCGAGGATCTGGCCCCCGTACGCGCGGTCACCCATCGCCGCCGTCCGCGAGGACGCGTCCGCTCACGCCGCCGGCTCCACGCGGCGGTTCCCGCGCGTCCGCTCGCGCTCCGCCACGATCTCGGCGGCGATGGCGAGGGCGATCTCCGGCGCGCTCCGCGCCCCGATGGCGAGCCCGATCGGCGTGTGGATGCGCGCGAGCTCGGCGTCCGTGAAGCCCTCCTCGCGCAGCATCTCCTTGATCGTCGCGCCGCGCCGGCGGCTGCCGAGGAGGCCGACGTAGCCGGCGTCGCCGCGCAGCACCTGCCGCAGCACCGGCAGCTCGTACTTGTAGTCGTGCGCGACGAGCACGACGTAGGTGCTCGCGTTCGCGGGCAGCCGCTCCGCGATCTCCGACGGCATGCCGACGAGGAGCTCGTCGGCGCGGGGGAATCGCTCGCGCGTGGCATAGCGCTCGCGCGCATCCACGACCAGCGTGCGCATCCCGAGCTCGCGCGCGATGACGGCGAGCGACATCGCGACCTCGCCCGCGCCATAGACGACGACCGTCTCGGCGGGGCGGAGCAGCTCGAAGTAGAGGCGCGTCGTCCGCGCGCCGACCTCCACCTCGCGCACCGCCGACGCGCTGCCCTCGAGGAGCTCGACGGCGGCGGCCCGCGCCGCGGCGTCGAGAGCCGTGTCGCCGAGCGAGCCAGCGAGCACGCCGTTCTCGCCGACGAGGAGCCGGCGCGCCTCGCCCGCCAGGGGCGCAACGACGACCACCGCGCGGCCGGCCGCCACCTCGGCGCGCGCCGCGTCGTATGCCGCGACGACCGCGCTGCCGGGATCGCGCGCGTCCACCCGCTCGACGAGCACCTCGACGCTCCCGCCGCAGGTCAGGCCGATCTCCCACGCCTCCTCGTCGCCGAGCGAGAGGTCGAGGAGCGTCGCGCCGCCGCGCGCGAGCACGGCGTCCGCCTCGGAGACGACGCGCGCGTCGACGCAGCCGCCGATCGTCACCGAGCCGAGGATCGCCCCGTCGCGGCCGACCCACATGCGCGACCCCGCCTTCTTCGGCGTCGTCCCCTTCGCCGCGACGAGCGTCGCCATCGCCGCGACGCCGGCCTCGTGACGCAGGCGGTCGAGCTGGTCGAACGGTTGGCTCACGCGGGCACCTCCCTCCGTGTGCTCGTCAGTCGGCGAGCGACTCCTGCAACCGCTGCAGCGCATCCAGCCAGACGTGGCGCACCTCGCTCGCCCCGCGCGCGTTCGGCTCGAGGAGCGCGCGACGCCAGTACCACCGGTCCTTCTCCGGCGCGGTGATGCCGTGGCCGAGGAAGTGCGCGTGCACGTCGGCGAGGACCACGTTCGGCGTGCCGTCGGCGAGCCGGCGGATGCGGTCGTTCAGCCCATCGAGAACGTCGAGCGGCATCTGCCCCGCGCCCTCCAGCACCCCGGGGATGCGCCCGGTGAGATCGGACGGATCGTAGACCGTCGTGAGGATCAGCCCCGCGTTGGGCCGCGCGCGCCGGATCGCGTCCACGAGGAAATCGTACGCCTCGGCGACGTCGCGGGCAATGCGCTCCAGCAGGTCGTGGCGCGGCTTGTTGGCGAAGGCGCTGAGGAGGTCGTTGCCTCCCGCCGTCAGCGTCACGAGCGTCGGCTCGTAGTCCTCCTCGAGGAGCGGGAGCTGCTCGCCGAAGATGTCGCCGATCGTGGCGCCGTCCTGGGCCAGGAAGTGCGGCTGGATCGTCGGGAACTGGCTCACGAGATCGTTGGCCGCGTCCTCCGGCCACTGCGTGTCGTCGTTCCGGTAGAAGAGCGAGGCCGCGCCGACGGGCGCGACCTCGCCGGCGCGCGAGGTCCGCTCCAGCGCGACGGCGACCTCCGCCAGCCCGAGATCGAGCGCGGGGTAGAGGTCGATCGACACCGAGTCGCCGAGAGCGAAGTAGTGCGTGAAGCGCACGTGCGTGCTCCCGAGGGTCCGGTCAGAGCTCCAGCTCGAGTCCGCGCGTCGCCAGTATGCGCGCGATGACCTCGCCGATCTTGTTGTTGGGCGTGCTCGCGCCAGCGGTGAGGCCGATCCGGACCGGCCCCTCGGCGGGCAGCCAGTCCGCCGCCGTCTCCTCGCGGTGCTGGATGCCGGCGACGCGGTAGTGGATCGTCTTCGCCTCCGGGTCGATCCCCGAGGCGAACTCGATGTGGTACGTCGGCACGCGGCCGGCGCAGAGCGCCGCCAGCGAGATCGTGTTGCTGGAGTTGAAGCCGCCGATGACGACCATCAGGTCCAGCGGCTCCTCGAGCAGCTCGAGCACCGCGTCCTGCCGCTCCTGCGTCGCGCTGCAGATCGTGTCGAAGCTGCGGAAGTCGCGCAGCCGCGCCTCCGCGCCGTGCGCCCGCTCGATCGCCGCGCCCACTTCGGCGGCGATCGCCAGCGATTCCTTCGCCAGCATCGTCGTCTGGTTCGCGACGCCGATCCGCTTCAGGTGCAGGTCGGGATCGAAGCCCCAGGCGACGGCGTGGGGCGCGAACTTCGCCAGCACCGCCTCGCGCGTCGCCTTCCCCTCGATGAAATCGCAGACGATCCGCGCCTCGTCCATGTTGCGGACGACGATGTACTGCCCGCCGGGGTACTTGAGCACCTGCGACGCGGTGGCGCGCGTCTCCTCGTGGGCGTACTTGCCGTGGATGAGCGCGGTGAGCCCGTCGCGGGCGTAGCTCTCGACCCGCTTCCACACGTTGAGCACCGACCCGCAGGTCGTATCGACGAGGATGCAGCCGATGGCGTTCAGCCGGAGGAAGTCGTCGGTGGTGACGCCGAAGGCGGGAAGGATGACGACGTCGTCGGGGCCGAGGCCGCTGAAATCGAAGCCCGCCTGGCCGCGCTGGAGGATCTCCACCCCGAGCTCGCGCAACTTGTTGTTGACGTGCGGGTTGTGGATGATCTCGCCGACGAGGAAGATGTGCTTGTCGGGGAACTTGCGCCGCGTCTGATACGCGTACTCCACCGCGCGCTCGACGCCGTAGCAGAAGCCGAACTCCCGCGCCAGCCGCAGGGTGACGTCGCCGACGGTGAGGGCGTAGTCGTGCTCGCGCATGACGTCGACGACGCGGCCCTCGTAGACGGCGAGGTCCTGCTGCACCTCGGCCTTGAGACCGAAGCCCTTGCGGAAGTAGGTGTCGGGGGCGGGAGACATGGGAGGAAACTTAACGACGGGTGTGGGACGCGGGGCGCGGTGGGAGGAACGGCGCGATTGGTCGTTGGTCATGAGTCATTGGCGAGCCGCTCGGGATGCCACGAGAAGCATCCCGAGCGGCCCGCCAACGACCAAAGAACCAACCCCGTGGTGCGGACACCCCCGCCCACAGAACCCGAAC
>CAMLIT010000042.1 GCA_946480295.1 uncultured Gemmatimonadota bacterium | reverse complement strand
CGCGGAGCGATTCGCACGGATTCGGCAGTTCATTCGTGGTCATTCGCGTCTCCCCACCGTGAGATGCCCGCTCGAGCGAGGAGCGCTACGCACGGCGCGACGAAGCCGGCCCGGACTCGTCCCTCGTCCCTCGTCCCCACGCGTCCCGCGTCCCGCGTCCCTCCCTCGCCCCTCGGCCCTCGCCCCTCTACCCTTCATGCCATGCCCCCCTTCCTCCATCTTGCCGTCGCCCAGCTCGAGCCCCGCAAGGGCGACTACCGCGGCAACCTGCTCCGGCTGCGCGAGGTGTTCGGGCAGCTCGATGCGCTCCAGCCGCGGCCGATGTTGGTCGTCTTTCCGGAAACGGCCCTCACCGGCTACTTCCTCGAGGGCGGCGTGCGCGAGGTCGCCATCCCGGCGGGTGCGCTCGCCGCGGACCTCGATGCCGTGTATCGCGAGGCGGTGCCGGCGCCGCGGCCGATCGACGTGGCCATCGGCTTCTACGAGGTGTGGCGGAACAAGCTGTACAACAGCGCGCTCTACGTGACCCTCGGCGGGGGGGCGCCGCGGATCCGGCACGTCCATCGGAAGATGTTCCTGCCGACGTACGGGCTGTTCGACGAGGAGCGGTTCGTCGAGCGCGGGGTGGAGATCCGCGCCTTCGAGACCTCGTGGGGGCGGGCCGCGATGCTCGTCTGCGAGGACGCGTGGCACAGCATGACGTCGACCATCGCCGCGCTCGACGGGGCGCAGCTCCTCATCGTGCCGACGGCGCCGCCGGCGCGCGGGCTCGCGCCGAAGAGCGACGGAGCGCCGGGGCCGGACAGCGTCAGCCGGTGGGAGCGCCTCGGCCGCGATATCGCCGACGAGCACGGGGTGTACCTCACCCTCGCGAACCTCGTCGGGAGCGAGGGGGGCAAGATCTTCCCGGGCGCATCGATCGTCATCGGCCCCAAGGGGGACGTGCGCGGGCGCGCGCCGCTGTGGAGCGAGGGGATCCTCGCGACGACGCTCGACCTCGCGGACGTGACGCGCGCGCGCGCCGACATGCCGCTGATCGCGGACCTCGAGGTCATGGTGCCGCACCTCGACCGGTCGCTGCACCAGGTGGAAGCGCGCGCGACGCCGCTGGTCGACTACGACGACGCCATGCCTGCCGAGCGCGCGACGCACGCGATCGGCACCACGCCCACGGCGCCGGAACGCGTCGTGGACCCCCTGCCGGTCGTCCGCGTGTCGGCGAAGGAGCAGCCGGCGCCGACACCGCTCACGATCGACGGCGCGCTCGCCGAGCAGTGGCTGGTCCACTTCATTCGCGAGGAGCTCGATCGGCGGCGCTTCTCGACGGCCGTCGTCGGGGTGTCGGGGGGCGTGGACTCGGCGGTCACCGCGTTCCTCGCCGCGCGCGCGCTCGGCCCGGAGAACGTGGTCGGCGTGCGCCTGCCCTATCGCACCTCGAGTTCCGAGAGCCTGGCGCACGCGCAGCTCGTCATCGACGCGCTGGGGATCCGCTCCCGCACGATCGACATCTCGGCGGCGGTGGACGGCTATCTCTCGTGCGAGCCCGACGCCGATCCCGCGCGCCGCGGCAACGTCATGGCGCGCACGCGCATGATCGCGCTCTTCGACCTCTCGTCGAAGTACCACGCGGTGCCGCTCGGGACGGGGAACAAGACCGAGCGGCTGTTCGGCTACTTCACCTGGCACGCCGACGACTCACCGCCGATCAATCCGCTGGGCGACCTGTTCAAGACGCAGGTGTGGCAGCTCGCGCGGCACCTCGGCGTGCCGGAAGTCGTCGTGAGCAAGCCGCCGAGCGCCGATCTCATCGTCGGCCAGACCGACGAGGGAGACTTCGGCGTCAGCTACGCGACCGCGGACGAGATCCTGAACTGGATGCTGCACGGCTACACCGCCGACGATCTCGTCGCGCGCGGCTTCGCCGAGGCGGACGTCGCCGTCGTGCGCCGCCGGCTGGAGGGCACGCACTGGAAGCGCCGCCTTCCGACGGTGGCGATGGTGAGCGGGACGGCGATCGGGGAGAGCTATCTGAGGCCGGTGGACTACTAACGGGAGGCGGGAGGCGGGAGGCGGAACGACGTGGTTGGTCGTTGGTCACTGGCCAGCTTCGGGACGCAACTGTGGCCTCACGAGCGGCTCGCCAGGAACGAACGACCAACGACCAATTACGCGACCCCCGCTTCGCGCCTCCCGACTCCCTCACCCCACGAAAGCGTCCGCCTCTATCTCCACCAGCATCGTCGGATCGATGAGGGCCGCGACCTGGACCATCGTGGAGACCGGGCGGATGGAGGCGAAGAGCTCACCGTGGGCGCGGCCCACGGCGTCGGAGTCGGCCATGTTCACGACGTACATGCGCGTCCGCACCACCTGCTCGAGCGATGCGCCCGCGCGTTCGAGCGCGGCGGCGATGTTGCGGAGCGCCTGGCGAGCCTGGGCGCCCGCGTCACCGACGCCGACGATCCGGCCGTTCGCATCCGTCGCGGTGGTGCCGGCGACGAGCACCCACTCGCCGACGCGCACGGCGCGGGAGTAGCCGACGACGGGCTCGTAAGGAGAGGTGCCGGAGAAGTTCGTACGCATCGAGGCGGTCCCACCGCTCTCACGCTGCCTGCGCCGCGTACGCCAGCGACACGGCGCGCCGGGCCGAGCGCTTGAGCGCACGGTGGACGGCGCGCGCGTAGAGAATGAAGTTGGCTCCGGCCCAGGGATAGCGGGCGAAGAATTCGGCGGGGAGCAGGTCGCCCTTCAGCCGATTGCAGCGGGCGCAGGCGGCGACGAGGTTGCCGGGGACGTGGGCGCCCCCTTTGGCGAGAGGATGGACGTGGTCGAGGGTGGCGACGTCGAAGTCGAGCGGGGCGGCGCAGTAGACGCAGCGCCGGCCGCAGTCACGCATCGCCGCGCGCTTGATGGAACGCTTCTGCGGGCCGGGGGGAACGCGCCGCGAGCGGCGGGGGAGGTGGGGGACACGAGGGAGCGTGACACGGTGACAATGTCGGCGGGACAAGTTCACCTCGCGGAAATGGCAACACCCCGCGACGGGAACGGCTCCCATCGCGGGGTGTTGCGCCGAAGCGGACGAGTCGGCAGTGGAGGTGCGAGCGCGCGCGCCCATCGGCGCGATCGGCGGCGGAGGATTGTCGGCGTCGCTCGAGTATGCTCATTCGCCTCCACAGGTCGAGCGACGACTGTCGCTCTCCGCCCTATCAATGCAGCGCGCGTGCCTTCCGCGCAAGAGTCGAGCTCGCTCCTCCGCGCCGTTCTCGCCTACACCGGCTGCGCCGACGCGCCATCCGACAGCTCGTCGAGCGGCACCATCCCGCGCACGGGGTCGCGCAGCTCGGCGATGATCCGGGCCGCCGCCGCGTCGAGCTGCGTACGGTCGGGCATCGCCGACCCCGGGAAGGGGAGCGGGATGTCGAAGCCGTCGTTCGCCGTTCGCGGGATGATGTGGACGTGGTAGTGGAACACGTCCTGGCCCGCGCTCTCGCCGCTGTTCACGACGATGTTCATGTCGGTGCACGAGGTCACCCGCCGCACCACGGGCGCGAGCTGCATCGCGACACGAAAGAGGTGCAGCGCGAGTCCCGGCGGGATGTCCACCAGCGACTCGAAGTGCTGCTTCGGCGCCACGAGCACGTGGCCGGCGTTCACCGGCTGGATGTCCATGAACCCGATCGCGTCGGCATCCTCGTAGCACACCGAGACTTCGGATGCGCCGTGAATCAGGTCGCAGAAGGTGCAGTGCACGGGGGACGTCCGGGTCGACTGGCTTTCCATGGCGACGAACTCGTGAGTGTGGGAAGGCCAGGGGTGCAGGACGGGTGCCAGAGACAGAAAAGCAGGAATCAGGAGCCAGGAACCAGCAACTGGTCTCCAGGCGGGGTCCCTCGGATCGGCGGCGGTTTCCCCCTCCCTGTCTTCGCTGCTACCTTTCGGCTGTTGCACCCAAACACGGGAGACGCATGGCCACTCAGACCCGAGCCGAGCGCAAGGGCAGCACGGGCCTCAGTCGAGACCAGCTGATCGCCGCCTACCGCACCATGCTCCTGTCGCGCCGCGTCGACGACAAGGAGATCCAGCTCAAGCGGCAGAACAAGATCTTCTTCCAGATCAACAGCGTCGGCCACGAGGCGGTGACGACGGCGGCGGGGATGGTCCTCCGTGCGTCGTACGACTGGTTCTACCTCTACTATCGCGACCGCGCGCTGTGTCTCGCGCTCGGCGAGACCCCGCAGGACATGCTGTTCTCCGCCGTCGGCGCGGCCGCGGACCCGAACTCGGGCGGGCGGCAGATGCCGAGCCACTGGGGGATGCGGAACCTCCACATCGTGTCGACCTCCTCCCCGGTCGGCACGCAGTTCCTCCAGGCCACCGGCTCCGCCGAGGCGTCGATCCGCGCGAAGCTCCTCGGCATCACCGAGGGCTTCGAGAAGGACGAGGTCGTGCTCTGCACGACCGGCGAGGGGCAGACGAGCGAGGGCGAGTTCTGGGAGAGCCTGAACACCGCCTGCAACCTGAAGCTCCCGGTCGTCTACCTCGTCGAGGACAACGGCTACGCGATCTCCGTCCCCGTCGAGGTGAACACGGCCGGGGGGAGCATCTCGAAGCTCGTGGCCGGCTTCCCCGACCTGTTCGTACAGGAGGTCGACGGCTGCGACTTCGTCACCAGCCACGAGGCGATGCGGAAGGCGGTCGACTACGCGCGGAAGCGCAAGGGTCCGGCGCTCGTGCACGCCCACGTCATCCGCCCCTACTCGCACTCGCTCTCCGACGACGAGACGATGTACCGGCCGCCGGAGGAGCGCGAGTCGGATGCGCGCCGCGACCCGGTGATCCAGTTCCCGAAGTGGCTCGTGGCCGAGGGGTACGCGACGGAGGACGACATCCGTCGCATCCAGGAGGAGGTGGACGCCGAGGTACAGGCAGCCGCCGAGGCGGCGCTCCAGCAGGAGCAGCCCACGCCGGACACGGTCTACGAGTACGTCTACTCGCCCGACGTCGATCCGACGAGCGAGCAGTTCGACACCGAGGACGATCCGCAGTTCTCGGGGAACGAGACGACGATGGTGGACCTGCTCAACGCGTGCATGAAGGACGAGATGCGGCGCGACCCGAAGATCCTCGTCTTCGGCGAGGACGTGGCGGACGCGTCGCGCGCGCACTACCTGGAGCGGGTGAAGGGCAAGGGCGGGGTGTTCAAGGTCACGTGGGGACTCCAGAAGGAGTTCGGCGGCGATCGGGTGTACAACTCGCCGCTCGCCGAGGCGAACATCGCCGGGCGCGCGATCGGGCTGGCGATCCGCGGCTTCAAGCCCGTGGTCGAGATCCAGTTCTTCGACTACATCTGGCCGGCGTACCAGCAGCTCCGCGACGAGCTGGCGACGCTGCGCTGGCGGTCGAACAACGCGTTCTCCGCGCCCCTCGTGGTGCGCGTGACCTACGGCGGCTACATCCGCGGGGCCTTGTACCACTCGCAGACTGGCGCATCGCTGTTCACGCACTGCCCCGGGCTGCGCGTGGTGTGTCCGGCGACGGCGCTCGACGCGAACGGGCTGCTCCGCACGGCGATCCGCTGCGACGACCCGGTGATCTTCCTCGAGCACAAGCACCTGTACCGGCAGACGTACAACAAGGCCGCGTATCCCGGCCCGAACTTCATGATCCCGTTCGGGAAGGCGCGCGTGGTGCGCGAGGGGACGGACGTCACGATCGTGACGTACGGCGCCACGGTGCAGCGCGCGTTCACGGCGGCGAACCAGCTCGCCGAGGAGGGGATCAGCGTCGAGGTGATCGACCTGCGCTCGCTCTCGCCGTGGGACCGCGACACGGTGTACGCGTCGGTGCAGAAGACGAACCGCGTGATCGTGCTGTACGAGGACGCGCTCTCGTGGGGCTACGGCGCGGAGATCGCCGCGCGCATCGGCGAGGAGTGCTTCCCCTGGCTCGACGCGCCGGTGATGCGCGTGGCCTCGACGGACACCTTCGTCGGCTACGCGCCGCGACTGGAGGACGCGATCCTGCCGCAGGTGGACGACGTGAAGAAGGCCTGCCAGACGATCACGAAGTTCTGAGCGGCGGGACGGAGTGGTGGCGGTGGGCCGCGCGGCGGCGCACCGCCAGCGCGCCGATGGTGCTCCAGGCCAGTCCGGCGACGCTCAGCAGCCCGTCCAGGAGGATGAGCGCCGCCCGCGGCGCCTGGTCGTCCCCCGCGGCGGCGCCGGCCACGGGCGGGAGGAGGTCGGAGCTCGCGTCGAGCACGGCGACGGCGAGCGCGGCGAGGACGACGAGCAGCCCGGTGACGACGGCGTTCGTCACCACCTCGCGGCGGATGCGGTACAGCCGATTGGAGCGGTGGTGCTGCCTCCGCATGACCCTGCGCCGCACGACCCACACGCCACCGAAGGCCGCCGCGGTGAGCAGCGCGGTCTCCGGGGCGCGATCGAGCTCGATGGCGAGCACGAGCAGCCCCACCGCCAGGACGGGGACCGAGGACGCGCGAGAGGTCATCACCGCCCTTCGCCGCAGACGGCATGCCGGCGGTGACGCCCAACCTCCTCAGCGCGCCGTCAGCGCCCCCGGCCGCTCGTAGACGGGCGTCCCGCCGACGACCGTCAGCACCACGTGGGCGTCGCGGATCGTCGCTGGCGGGATGCGCGTGAGGTCGCGATCGATGATCACGAAGTCGGCGAGCTTGCCGCGGGCGAGGGTGCCCTTGTCCTTCTCGGCGAACTCCGCGTAGGCGGCACCGCTGGTGTAGGCGCGCAGCGCGTCCTCCACCGGGATCCGCTGCTCCGGAATCCACCCCTCGGGGTGGGCGTCGTCGAGCGTGCGACGCGTGACCGCGGCGTAGATGCCGTCGAGGGGCGTGGGCGGCGCGACGAACCAGTCGCTGCCGAAGGCGAGCCGCGCGCCGCTGGCGAGGAGCGAATGCCAGGCGTACGACGTCTTCGCGCGCTCGTGGCCGATGACCTTCTCCGCCCAGCGGCCGTCGTCGATCGCATGGTACGGCTGCATGCTCGCGATCACGCCGAGCCGCGCGAAGCGCGGGATGTCGCTCGGCGCGATGTGCTGCGCGTGCTCGATGCGGAAGCGGCGATCCATCGGACCATCTTCGCTCGCAACGCGAGCGAAGATGTCGAGCTGGTCGCGGATCGCGCGATCGCCGATGGCGTGGACGATGACGTGGAGCCCGGCGCGGTCGGCGCCGGACGTCCAGCGATGGAGGTCGTCGAGGGTGTTGACGAGGAGCCCGGTGTCGTTTGGCGCGTCGGTGAAGGGCGCGAGCATCGCCGCGGTGTGCGAGCCGAGCGAGCCGTCGACGAAGCCCTTCAGGCCGCCGATGTGCAGCCACTCGTCCCCGCGCCCGCGCGCGGCGATCGTGTCACGGAGCCGCTCCCACGTCGCGAGGGGGACGGCGGCGTAGATGCGCGTGCGCAGCTTCCCCGCCGCGTGCGCGCGCTCGAACACCGCCAACTCGTCCCACGTCCCCATGTTGTGGACGGAGGTGACTCCCTGCTCGGCGACGTAGCGCATCGCCGCGTCGAGGGCGCGGTCCTTCTGCTCCGGCGACGGGTCCGGCACCACGTGATCGACGAGCGACTGGGCGTTGTCCTTGAGGATGCCGGTGGGGGAGCCGTCGGCGGCGCGCACGATCGTGCCGCCGGGGACCTCCGGCGTCGTCGTGGTGACCCCGGCCGCCGCGAGCGCCAGCGAGTTGGCGAGCGACATGTGCCCGTCGAGCCGGTTGATCCAGACGGGATTGTCCGGGGTGACGGAGTCGATCCAGTCGCGGCGGGGGAGCTCTCCGCCCCAGAGCTCGTGGTCCCAGTTGCCCTCCGTGATCCAGGCGCCTTTCGGCAGCGTCGCCGCGTACGCCCTGATGCGGCGCACGAACTCCTCCGGGGTGCGCGCGTCGCGGAGCTGCACGGAGGAGAGGCCGAAGCCGCCCTGGAGGAAGTGCACGTGGGCGTCGATGAAGCCGGGGACGACCATCATGCCCTTCGCGTCGATGACGCGCGTCCCGGGGCCGGCGAGCTTCTTCACTTCGGCGCTGGAGCCGACGGCGGTGATGCGGTCGCCGGTGGCGGCGAGGGCGTCGGCCCACGGACGGCGCGGCTCGCCGGTCCACACCCTTGCGTTGACGACGGCGAGGGTGGGCCCGGCGGCGGCGGGAGCGGGGGCGGGTGCGGAGCCGTGAGACGCAGTGCTCATGTGCGTGATGCGGGCGATCAGGGCGAGCCCGGCGACGGCCGGGAGGATCGGCGACAGGCGCATGGAATGGGATCGTCAGGGACGCCGCGAGCCCGGTAGATTTCGGGAGGCTGGCTGAAGGTGCCGTGCCCGCCGCGGTAGCGGAAGGCGTCTTCTCCACGCGTCCCTCGTCCCTCGTCCCCAACGCCTCCCGCCTCCCTCCTCCCGCCTCCCTCTTGATCGCCACCACCATCTGGTTCTGGATCGGCTTCATCGCCTTCGTGCTCGCGATGCTGGCGCTCGACCTGGGCGTCTTCCATCGCAAGGTCCACGAGGTGCGGCCGATCGAGGCGATCGCCTGGACCGGCGTGTGGGTCGCCCTGGCGCTCCTCTTCGCGGGCGGGCTCTACGCCATCTACGGCCACGGCCCCGCGCTGACCTTCCTCACCGGCTACGTCATCGAGGAGTCGCTCAGCGTCGACAACATCTTCGTGATGGTGCTGATCTTCGAGTACTTCCGCGTCCCGAAGATCTGCCACCACCGGGTGCTGTTCTACGGCATCCTTGGCGCGCTCGTCATGCGCGGCGTGTTCATCGGCCTCGGCGCGCTGCTCCTCGCCCGCTTCGCCTGGGTCATCTACATCTTCGGCGCGCTGCTCATCGTCACGGGCATCCGGATGGTGTTCAAGCAGGACGAGGAGTTCGACGGCGAGCGCAACCCGATCGTGCGCGCCGTGCGGAAGCTCGTGCCCTTGAGCGCGGAGTACCACGGGAAGCACTTCTTCACCGTCGAGAACGGGCGCCGGCTCGCCACGCCGCTGCTGCTGGTCCTCGTGCTGATCGAGTTCACCGACCTGATCTTCGCCGTGGACTCGATCCCGGCGATCTTCGGCGTGACGCAGGACCCCTTCCTCGTCTTCACGTCGAACATCTTCGCCGTGCTCGGCCTGCGCACGCTGTACTTCCTGCTGGCGAGCGTCGTGGACCGCTTCTACCTGCTGAAGTACGGGCTGGCGGCGGTGCTGACCTTCGTCGGCGTGAAGATGCTCGGCCAGCACTGGTTCCATCTCGACATCGCCGTGTCGCTGCTCGTCGTGCTCGGCGTGCTCGTCGTGTCGATCGGCGGGTCGCTGATCTGGCCGCAGGGAGCAAAGGAAACCGCGCCGGCAGCCGGCGAGACCGGATCGGTCTTCGCGGGCCGCACGGCGCGGCGCTGGTTGAAGCGCGGCCGGAACGGCCGCGCGGGGCGACGAGCGGGCTAGCGCCGCTCCATCGCGTCGCGGATGTCCAGCAGGATCTCCAGGTAGAGCTGCTCGCGGCGATACGCGAAGTCGAGCGTCGTCATCTGGCCCTGGTCTTCGGCCGCCTTCGCCCGCTCGAACGCTTCGCGGTACATGTCGTCCAGGTTGGAGAGAATGCGTTCGCGGGATCGTGACATACGGATCTTCTCGAGGGCGTTGAGGGTCAGGCGCGGAGGCTCGTCGACGGGGACATCGCGCGCGTCGGTCGACTCGAGCAGGAGTCGGCGAGCCGCGGTCAGCATGTGCCGGCGCGAAGACAGGGGATTTTGCATGAAGCGGAATCGGATCTTCGAGCGCGACGAGTACCGCTGCGTCTACTGCGGGGAGCGGTTCGAACCGGAAGAGCTCACTCTCGATCACGTGCAGCCGCGGGTCCGCGGCGGCGACCGCTCGGAAGGCAACTTAGTGACCGCCTGTAGCGCCTGCAACACGCTCAAGGGGCACCGCCGGCTCGCCGCGTTCCTCCGCGAGAGCCCCGCGGCGCGCGAGAACTTCTTCCGCTACGCCGTGCACGTCTGGCCGCGGATCCTCCGACAGCTCCGGGAGGAGCTGGAGCGCTGAGCCGACGAAGCCGGTGGCCGCCTCATGGCTGCCCGGCGGTACAGAGGACAGATTGGAGGGGGGCTCGCGGGACCGGGACAGCGGCGCCGCGCCAGGGCGGCGCACGGGGTGCGCGATGGCCACGACGATCACGATCGAAGGACTGACGCTGGACACCGAGGCGCCGCCGGGCGCGGGCGCGCGTGCGGGCACGCGTGCGGGCACGCGGGAGCCCTTGCTCTTCGTGCACGGCTACCTGGCGACCGCCTGGATATGGGAGTGCTACACACAGTTCTTCTCGCTCCTCGGCTACCGCTGCTACGCCCTCAACCTGCGCGGCCGCTGCGGCAGCCGGCCGACCGCCGACCTGGGGCGCGTGCGCATGTCCGAGTTCATCCAGGACGCCGCGGATGCCGCGCGGGCGCTCGGCCGGCCGATCGTCTTCGGCCACTCGATGGGCGGCCTGATCGCGCTCAAGCTCGCCGAGATGGGGAGCGTCTCCGCGGCCGTGCTCGTCTCTCCCGCACCGCCGCGCGGCATCCCGATCTTCTCCTGGGAGTTGGCGCGGCACCTGCTCCCCTACCTCCCGGCGGTGCTCCGCTCCCGGGAGGTCGCCGCGACGTACGACGACCTCGCGGCCCTCGTCCTCAACTGCGTGCCGGCCGAGGAGCGACGCGAGGCGTTCTCGCATTTCGTGCCGGACAGCGGTCGTGCCGGCCGGGACATGATCCTGGGAGCCGTACGCGTGGATCCTCGCGGCGTGCGGTGCCCGTTGCTCGTGATCGGCGCCGACGCCGACCGATTCCTGCCGCCGCGGATCGCGCGGCGGGTGGCGGAGAAGTACGGCGCGCGCTTCCACGTGGCGGCGGGACATGGCCACGCGGCGATCCGCGAACCGCGGTGGGAGCTCACCGCAACGGAGATCGCGCGCTGGCTGGATGCCGGTGCCGCATCGCGCCCGGCCAGAGAGGAGACGGTGATCGCATGACCAGGAGATCCGGATCGGAGCGGGCGTGCAGCCGGGCGGCGGTGCTGCTGCTGGCGGGGCTCGTGGCGGGCGCCGGCTCGACGGCCACGGCGCAGGGAGCCACGGTGCTCGAGGGGCGCGTCGCCGGCATCACGCCGAAGAAGCACCTGAAGGATGCGACGGTCGCGATCGATTCGTTGAAGCTGCGGGCGCGGACCGACTCGGCGGGCGCGTTCCGGCTCGCCGCGATCCCGGCGGGGACGCACGCGGTCCGCGTGCAGCACGAGGGCTACGCGCTGCTCGACACGACGCTGACCTTCTCGGGGCGCGACACGCTCGCGGCGTCGTTCGTCCTCGACGACGCGGCAGACACGCTCGATCCGGGCGCGGCGAAGATGGCCGACTTCGAGCGGCGCCGCGCTCGCGGACTCGGTTGGTTCCTCACGCGCGACGATCTCGCCGGTGCCTACGATCGCCAGCTCAGCGAGGTGCTGCGGCGGCGCATCCCGGGGATCATCCTCAACCGGAACAGCCGCGGGATCGGGGTGGCCATCGCGTCGTCGCGCGGGCCGGGCACGGTGTCGCAGCAGTCCGGGGGCGACGGGTATCCGCCCGCGTGCTACGTCCAGGTGTTCGTGGATGGTGTGCGCGTCTTCGCCGCCGGCGGGGACGAGCCGCCGGTGAGCATCGACGAGTGGCGGACGTCCGACATCGAGGGGATCGAGTTCTACGCGGCGATGCAGCAGACGCCGCCGGAATACGCGGGATTCGGGGCGATCTGCGGGACCCTCGCGCTCTGGCTGCGCACCTGGTGAGGGCCGCGGCGGCCGGTGGCAGCGGCGGACGGCCGCGAGCGGTCGCTACATTTCCCCGAAGATCCGATCCCGAGAGGACGATGAGCGAGACGACGACCCCGGCGAAGCCGGTGACGACGACGATCCAGGCCGTGTGGCAGGGCGAGCAGCGCTACGAGGTCGGCAAGCCCGGCGGGCCGACGGCGACGATCGACGCCGATGCGCGCGTCGCCCCCGGTCCCGTGGACACCCTGCTGGCGGCGGTCGCGAGCTGCTCCGGGGTGGACATCGTGGACATCCTCGCCAAACGACGCACGCCGGTGGAGCGGTTCGCGATCACGGTGACCGCCGAGCGGCGGCCGACGCCGCCGCGGCGCGTGGTCCGGCTGGACATCGAGTACCGGATCGACGGCGCGGGGATCGAGGCGGAGCACGCCGAGCGCGCGATCGCGCTCTCGTTCGAGAAGTACTGCTCGGTGGCCGCGTCGCTGGCGCCGGACATCGTGACGCACACGACGCTCACGCTCAACGGGACGAGCCATCCCCCCGTGAGGCGGGGTTTCCCGGCTCCCGCGGCGGGCTCCCGCTGAAGCCGGCCTCGGCGAGGGTGCGCCGGACGCGCTCGCGCAGCGACTCCGGCGCCCCGCGGTGCGCGCCGAGCGACGCCATCGCCGACAGGAAGCTCTCCTGGAAGGCGGTGTAGCGCCGGCACCCCTCGCAGTCGTCGAGGTGGCGTTCGAGCTCGGCGCGCTTGTCCTCGGTGAGCTGTCCGTCGAGGAGATCCCAGACGTGCTGGAGGAGCTCGTAGCAGTCGGCGGGGATCAGCTTCTGGAAGTCCACCTCAGTCATTTCCGCCGGCCTCCTCGCCGTGCGGGGTGTGAAAGCCGGCGTCCCGCGCGTAGTCGAGCAGCTGCTCCTGCATGAGCCGTCGCCCGCGGAAGAGCCGCGAGCGGATGGTGCCGATCGGGACGCCGAGGACCGTGGCCGCCGACTCGTACGACTGGTCCTCCACGTCGACGATGACGAGCGTGGAGCGGAAGGGCTCGGGGACCCGGCCCAGCGCCTGCGCGATCGCCGGCGCGAGGTCGAGGCGTGCGAACATCGCGTCGAGCCCCTCGTTGAGCGCCGCGAGGTAGACCGAGCCGGCGCGATGGACGTCGACGTCGGCACTCTCGAGGTCCACCGTGGGGCGCTCGCGCTCGCGCGAACGCAGGAAGACGTTGCGACAGATCGTGAAGAGCCAGCGGCGGCAATCGCTGTCGGGGAGGTAGGTGTGCCAGGACCGGTAGGCGCGCAGGTACGTGTCCTGGACGATGTCCTCGGCGTCCGCCTCATCGCGCGTGAGCGAAAGGGCGAAGCGATAGACATCATCGATCCACCGGAGCGCTTCGCGCTGGAAGGCGGCGTCCCGGTCGGCCTGGGCGGTCTGCGGCGAGGTCACGTGAGGCGGATGGCGACGGCCCAACAATACGCCCCGTCGCCGACGGTCGCCAGAGACGCGGCGCCCGCCCCGAAGATCGCGACCTGCCGACGCTCCCCACGACAGCAGGGTCATCGCAGCTCGCCTGGAAGATTCGCTTGCATTAAGCATCGCCGGCGCGCATTCGTTCCTGCGGCGACAGCCCAGCCCGCCGCCCGCGACAGACTCCGTTCCCGCCTCCCAAAGACAGCCATGGCCGACCGACGCGATTCGACGAGGAAGCGCGACGAGCTGGAGCAGGCACTCGCCCGCGCGGAGCAGCGATACCGAGCGCTCGTGGAACGCACCGCCTACGCCGTCTGCCGCGTGGCGACGGACGGCCGGCTGCTCGAGGCGAACCCGGCGATGGCCCGCATGCTCGGCTACCCGGAGGCCGCCGGACTGCTCGCCGCGGGCGACCTGGGCACGATCCACCTCGAGGCGGCGGAGGCCGAACGCGTCCTCGACGCGTGCGCGGCCGCGGCGCCGGGCGAGTGGGTGGAGACGCGGTGGCGAAAGCGCGACGGCTCCCCGCTCACGGTGCGGGTGACGATGCAGCCGGCGGCGACGCCGGCGGGCGCGGTGGAGCTGATCGCCGAGGACGTGACGGAGCGGGAGCGGCACGATCAGCTCATGCGTCGCACCGAGCGCATGGCCGCTCTCGGGACGACGCTCGCCGGCGTCGCGCACGAGCTGAACAATCCGCTCGCGGCGATCATGGGATTCGCGCAGCTGCTGCTGAAGAAGGCGTGGCCGGAGGAGGAGCGCGCCGCGCTGGAGACCATCAACCACGAGGCCATCCGCTCGGCGAAGATCGTGAAGGACCTCCTCGCGCTCGCCCGCACGCGCGAGGTCGAGCGCCGCGCGCCGATGAACCTCAACGACATCGCCGGCTACATCCTCCGCACGCGCCGCTACGCGCTGGAGACGTACGGCATCGCCTGCGAGCTGCGGCTCGATCCGGCGATCCCGCCGGTGCGCGGCGACCGGATGCAGCTCGAGCAGGTGGTGCTGAACCTCATCGCCAACGCCGAGCAGGCGCTGCGCTCCATGCTCGACGAGCCGCGCGACGGGGAGCCTGGCGAGGCGTCGGAGGTCCCGCAGGCGCGGATCGTGGTGAGCACGCGTCCGGAAGGCTCGTCGGTGGTGCTGGAGGTGGAGGACAACGGCCCGGGGATCCCGGAGGAGGTGCAGCCGCGGATCTGGGATGCGTTCTGGACGACGAAGGAGGGGACGGAGGGGGTGGGGCTGGGGCTGAGCGTCGTCGAGCACATCGTGGCGGAGCACGGGGGGAGCGTGCACGTGGAGAGCGCCCCGGCGCGAGGGGCGCGAGGGGCCCGGTTCGTGGTGCGGCTCCCCGCGCTCCGCGCCTCGCCCCGCGCGCGCTCGCTGCGCGCCGCGGCGGGGGAGCAGGCGAGCCGGCCCCTCGACGTCCTCGTCGTCGGCGCCGAGCCGCGGAGCCTCAGCTTTCTCACGCGCTTCCTCACGTCGCGCGGGCATGCCGTGCTCGCGGCGAACGAGGGGGCGCGGGCGCTGCGGCTCGCCCGGCAGATGAGCTTCGACGCGGTGATCTGCGACGCCTCGCTCGGCGCCGGGATCGCGGAGGTCGCGTGCGCGCTGCGGGCGCTCCCCGGGTGCGCCGAGGCCCGCTTCGTCGCCTCGACCGAGGAGGGCGAGGAGGGCGCCGTGCAGCTGGCGGCGGCGCTCCCCTTCCCCGCCGCGGTGGTGGCGAAGCCGTACGACGTCGAGGCGCTGCGACGGCTGATCGAGGAGGCGGACGCCGCCTAACGTTCCTGCCGTTCCTGTTCGGCGACGCGGGTCACCACCTGCGCCTCGACGTACACGTAGCGCACGTCGGGGTTCTCGCGGCGGATCCGCTCCTCCAGCCGATCGATCGTCGTCGCGATGTCGAGGCCGTGCAGCCGCGGGTCGAAGATCACGTCCATCCCCACGAGCACGATCCCCGGCCCGAACTGGAGCGTGATGATCCGCTCGACGTCCACGATGCCGCCCACCTGCGCGGCCGCGGCGCGGACGCGCTTCGCCACCTCCGGCGCGGCGCGCTCGCCGATGAGGAGCCCCTCGCTCTGCACGATGAGGAAGATCGCGATCGCCGACAGCAGCACGCCGACGCCGATCGAGGCGGCCCCGTCGAGCCAGGCCAGGCGCAGCCAGTGCGACAGGCCGACGCCGGCGAAGGCGATGGCGATGCCGACGACGTCCGCGGCGTCGGAGAGCACGAGCGTGGCGAGCGTCGGGTCCTTGGTCTCGACGAGGGTCCGCCACACCCCGCGCCCGTGCAGCCGCGTGCGGAACTCGCGCACGGTCACGACGAAGGAGAAGAGCACGAACACCGACGCGACGCCGAGGACGACGTAGTTCCACCCCGCCCGCGCCACCGGGTCGGGATGCGAGAGGTGCAGCAGCCCCTCGTAGATGGACATGCCGCCCCCGAGCGCGAAGAAGAGGATCGCGACGATGAGCGTCCAGAAATAGAGGTCCTTCCCGTGGCCCAGCGGGTGGCTCTCGTCTGGCGGGCGCGAGGCCCGATGCCGGCCGAAGAGGAGGAGCAGCACGTCGCAGACGTCGACGACGGAGTGCATCCCCTCGGCGAGCATGGCCGAGCTGCCCGTCACGGCGGCGGCGATGAACTTGGTGGCGGCGATCGCGGTGTCCGAGGCGATGGACACCCAGATCACGCCGGTCTGACCTCGCATGCGCGTCGTCCTCGGCGTCGGTGCGCCGGCGCAGCATGCAAGTTCCGTATCTCCGACTACCTTACGGCATGCCTTCGCAGCAGGAGCGCGTGAGCGGCTGGCGACTGGTCGCCGCCATGGCCGCGGTGTACGTCCTCTGGGGATCGACCTTCCTCTCCGTCCGGGTGGCGATCGAGACGATCCCGCCCTTCGTGATGGTCTGCGCGCGATTCCTGATCGCGGGCGGGCTCCTCCTCGCGTGGACGCGGCTGCGCGGCCACCCCAGGCCGACGGCATCGGAATGGCGCGCCGCGGCGATCACCGGCCTGCTCACCCTCGGCGTGGGCAACGGCACGATCGCCTGGGCGGAGCAGCGCGTGCCGAGCGGGATCGCGGCGCTCATCGTGGCGAGCGTGTCGCTGTGGATGGTCCTCCTCGACTGGCTCCTGCCCGGCGGGCGCCGCCCGCGCCTTGGCGTGATGGCCGGCGTGGTGATGGGGCTCGGGGGGCTCGTCCTCCTCGTCGGTCCGGGCGCCCTCGTCGGGCACGGGCACGTGGACGGGGTGGGCGCGCTGGTCCTCGTCCTCGGCACCTTCTCGTGGGCCGTCGGCACGATCCACAACCGCCACGGCTCGCACGCCGCCTCGGCGCAGGTGAGCACCGCCCTGCAGCTGCTCGTCGCCGCCAGCGCCTTCGCCGTGCTGGCGGCGGCGACGGGCGAGCTCGCCCACTGGCATCCGACGCGCGTCTCGGTGCCGTCGCTGCTCGGCCTCGGCTATCTCGTGATCTTCGGGTCGCTCGTCGGGTTCACGTGCTACATCTACATGGTGCGCTCGACGTCGGCGGCGAAGGCGTCGACGTACGCCTACGTCAACCCGGTGATCGCGCTCTTCCTCGGCTGGGCGCTCCTCGGCGAGCCGCTGTCGCGGCAGACGCTGGTCGCGGCGGGGATCATCCTCGCCGGCGTGGCGCTGATCACGATCGCGAGCGGCGCGGCGCCGGCCGCCGACGAGGCCGACGACGCGCTGCCGCGGGCGGAAGCGGCGGCGTAGGCCGCGCGCGACCGTCCGCTAGCGATCCACGCGGCCGGTCTCCCACCCCTCGCGCACGCGGAGCTGCGCGGGGGTCGCGTCGGGCACGGGGACGATGTGCCAGTCGGTGCCCTCGCGGACGAGCCTGAGCCCGGCGCCGGCGAGCACCGTGTCGTAGTCCATGTCCTCCGTGCCGCCGACGTGGTGGCTGAACCAATCGTGGAGGTCCGTGCCGGCCGCCTCGCTCACCGCCTGCTCGACGTCGCCCTCCGTGTAGCCGCGCCCCTGGAGGTAGTACGACGCGTTCGGCTGCTCCCAGCTCCGGCGCCGCAGGTCGCGGAAGGCGTCGTCGAGCGCGCGGGTGTTGCCGCTGCGCTCGCGGATGAGGAGGTCGAGATAGAGCGCGATCCCCGCGCCCTTGGTGTAGTAGCTGAAGAAGGTGTTGCGTCCGTTGCTCTCGTACGAGCCGCGGCCGACGCCGTCCCAGAAGGGTGCCTCGAACGAGGCCATGCGCGCGGAGACCTCGTTGCGGCCGGGCGCGGTGAGGTTCACCTGGATGTAGCGCGCCATGATGTCGAGGAAGCCGCTCGCCGGGAGGACGCCGGCGCGGTAGAGCGCGACCTCGCCGTAGTACTGCGTCCACCCCTCGGCGACCCACAGGCTCGGCTGGAAGCGCGCGTGGGTGTAGTCGAAGGGGCCGAGGAGGAGCGGGCGCACGCGCTTCACGTTCCAGACGTGGAAGTACTCGTGGGCGGCGGTGGCGACGCCGGAGAGGAGCGGCTCCGTCACGCTCCACGGGCGCGAGTCGATGATCTGCGTGGAGTAGAGGTGCTCCATGCCGTCGCCGCCGGTGTAGCCGATGTTGAAGAGGAAGGTGTACATCTGCAGCGGCGGCGGCCCGAAGACCGAGTTCTCGTAGCGCACGAGCTTCTCGACGTCGGCGACGAAGTGCTGGCGCGCGCCGGCGGGGGGCTCGCCGTTGTGATGGATGACGGTGCGGTAGAGGCGACCGTCCACCGTGAAGCTGTCCACCATGAACGAGGGCGCGACCTCGGTCGGCGTGTCGATCAGCCGGTCGTAGTTCTCGAAGCGGTAGTCGGCCTGGTCGGGCGTGCGCGCGTCGCCGTTGATGATGTGCCAGCCGGCGGGGCGGTCGACGTGCAGCGTGACCGGGTCGGGCTTGTGCGCGACGACGTACATGAAGAGCGAGGCGCCGTTCCAGTTCGCGTGCGCGGTGTCGAGGACGCTGAAGGTGCCGGAGAGCGTGTTCCAGTACGCGCGGTAGCGCACCGTCACGTGCGAGACGCCGCTCGTGTGCACGCGCCAGCGCGAGCCGGTCCGCCGCTCGACGGTGAGGGGCCGTCCGTCGCCGTCGGTGATCGCGAGGTCCTGGAGGTTGCGCGCGAAGTCGAAGCGCGCATAACGACCGGGGGACCAGACGGGGAGCTGGAGCTCGAGCGCGTCGTCGTGCACGCGGCCGACGTCCAGCTGCACGGCGTAGAGGTGGGCCGCGGGATCGGCGATCGTCAGGCGGTAGGCGATGTCGAGGGGCGGCTGGGTGGCGTGGGCCGTGGGCCCGTCCTCGCCGGTGGGGATGACCGGCTCCGGCGAGATGGTGCCGGGGACGAGGGGCGCGACGTCGCCCACGCCGGGCGCGGCCTGGCCGATGGTGGCCGGCGCGCGGCACGCGGAGAGTGCGCCCGCGACGACGGCGGCGAGGGCGAGCAGCTGGGGACGGAGCACCGGGCCTCCTGGGTTGGCTTGGCGGGTTGCGGAAAGCTACGGCCGACCGGGCCCGTGCAGGAGGGTGTGCGGGGTCCACGAGGCACATCGCTTGCCCCGCTCCACGGCATGGCATCGAGTGGCGGCGTACGGAAGGCGCTGGCGGAGTACCGGCGCAAGCGGAACTTCGCGCGCACGAGCGAGCCCGCGGGCAGCGGGCCGCCGAACGAGGAGCCCGCGCTCCGCTTCGTGGTGCAGAAGCACGCGGCCAGCCACCTGCACTTCGACTTCCGGCTCGAGCTCGACGGCACGATGAAGAGCTGGGCGGTGCCGAAGGGACCGAGCTACGATCCCACCGTGCGGCGGCTGGCGATGCAGGTCGAGGATCACCCGATCGAGTACAACACGTTCGAGGGCACGATCCCGCAGGGCGAGTACGGCGGCGGGACGGTGATGCTGTGGGATCGCGGCACGTACGCCGCGGAGGACGGCGGCGGGCTCGCCTCGCTGCGCGCGGGCTACGAGCGCGGCGACCTGAAGTTCGTGCTCCACGGCGAGCGGCTGCGCGGCGGCTGGGTGCTCGTGCGGATGCGGCGCGGGAGCGCGGCGAAGCCGCAGTGGCTGCTCATCAAGCACCGGGACGCGACCGCCGATCCGGATCTCGACATCGTGGCCGAGGCGACGACCTCGGTCGCGACGGGGCGCACGATGGAGGAGATCGCCGCGGGCCGCCGCCCGCGGCGCGGCGCGAAGGCGGCGAAGCGCACCAGGACCGCGAAACGCGCGAGCGGCGCGAAGGCGGCGAAGCGCGCGAGAGGCGCGAAGGCCCCGAAGCGCGCCAAGGTCGCGAAGACCGCGAAGACCGCGAAGACCGCGAAGACCGCGCGCCAGGCTACCGGCCGCGGAAGACCGGCGGCCGCTTCTCGGCGAACGCGGCCAGCGCCTCGGACACGTCCTGCGAGCCGAAGCAGGTCTTGATGAACGCCAGCTCGCGCTCGAGCTGCGGCTCGAGCGCCGTCTCGAGCGCCGACGCGAGCAGTCGTTTGGCGAGCACGAACGCGATCGGCGGGCCGGCGGCCAGGCGCTCGGCGTAGCGCGCGACCTGCGCGGCGAAGTCGGCGTCGGGGACGACGGCGGCGGCGAGCCCGATCCGCCCCGCCTCCTCGGCGTCCACGTCGCGGCCGGTGAGGATGATCTCCGTCGCGCGCGAGAGGCCGACGAGCCGCGGCAGCAGCCAGCTCACGCCCGCATCGGGACTGAGCCCGCGCCGCACGTAGCCGGCGGTGAGCACCGCGCCCTGCGCGACGAGGCGCACGTCGGCGGCGAGGGCGAGGCCGAAGCCCGCGCCGGCGGCAGCGCCGTTCACGGCGGCGATCACCGGCTTCTCGCAGGCGCGCAGCGCGAGCACCCAGCGCCCGACCCAGGCGAGCGGATCGAGCCGCTGCGCGAGCGTGTCCGTGGGGAGGCGCGGGGGCTCGGAGAGGTCGAGCCCCGAGCAGAAGCCGCGGCCAGCGCCGGTGAGGACGACGACGCGCACCGCGTCGTCGCCGGCCGCCTCGCGCACGGCGCGCGGCAGCTCCTCTGCCAAACGAGGATTCACGGCGTTGAGCTTCTCCGGCCGGTGCAGCGTGATCGTGCGCACGCCGGCCGGCGTGGTATCGACGAGGAGATGCGCGTAGTCGCTCATGAGCGGTGCCGACGGAGGAATGCGTGCTGGATCACACTCGCGAAGTGTGCAGCGACACGTGGGTTCGGTCAACGTGACCTTTCTTCGGGTCGAATGTGACCGGCTGGTGAAAACATCATCCGACGCGCGTGACGCATCTCCCCGCTGCACCGTCGTTCGGTTGTCAACTTGGACGCCCTACCCGTCGCGGCCATTCCCGGCCGCCACCACGTCGTCCCCAGCCGCGTGACCCCGATGTCGCTCTTCTCCCGTCGCAACAAGTCCCAGGTGCTCGCCTCGGTCGGCACCGGCTACTCCGTCCTCGACGCGCAGCTCACGCTGCGTGGCGACATCGACACCGCCGGCTCGTTGCGCGTGGACGGCCGGCTCGAAGGCTCGGTCGTGCGCGCCGAGGTCGTGATGATCGGCGCCGGCGCGACGATCGTCGGGAACGTGCAGGCGAAGGAAGTCATCGTCGGCGGCGCGGTGCAGGGCAACGTCGTCGCCTCGGGCCGCGTGGAGCTGCAGAAGACGGCGACGGTGACCGGCGACATCGAGTCGGGCGCGATCCACATCCAGGAAGGCGGCGCCGTGCACGGCCGGCTGATGGTGCGCCCGTCGGCGAGCAACGACCGCAAGCGCGCGGCGCGGGACGCCGCGGTGCGAACCCAGGACGGAGCGGCGCCCGCCGCGCCCGCCGCTGCATAGCGAGGCCCATCATGCCTGCCCGAGCCGCCGCCGCCGCGAAGCGCCGCTGCTGGACGATCCTCCTCGTCCCGCCGCAGCCCACCGGGCGCACGCGCGCCATTCGCGTGCGTGCCCGCTACGTGAAGATCGCCAGCTTCCTGTCGGTGGTCACCGCGGCGGTGTTCGGGCTGTGGGTCGCCTCGGGCGCGATCGACGTCACCGCCACCGCCGACCAGCTGGCCGACGCGCAGCGCATGATCCTCGCGCTGTCCGACTCGCTGCGTGCGGCGCGCGACACGACCGTCGCCGTCGCCCAGCAGCAGCGCCAGAACGCCATCGCGCTGAAGCTCGCCTCGGCGCCGCTCCCCGCGCCGGGCACGCGGCACGCCCCCGCGGGGCTCGGCCTCGCCCGCCCGGCGGCCGGCGTCGTCCTCCCCGTCATCGGCGAGATCACGAGCCGCTTCGCGCGCTCGCGCTTCCACCCGATCCTGCACTTCTTCCGCCCCCACCTCGGCGTGGACGTCGCCGCGCCGTACGGCACCGACATCACCGCGCCCGCCGCGGGCCGCGTCGCCTACGTCGGCCACATCTTCGGCGACGGGCTGGTCGTGGACCTCGACCACGGCAACGGCGTGATGACTCGTTATGCGCACTGCAGCCGCGTCGTCGTCCACGTCGGCCAGGCGGTGCAGAAGGGGACGGTGATCGCCAAGGTCGGCTCGTCCGGGCTCGCCACGGGACCGCACGTGCACTTCGAGGTGCGCGTCAACGGCCGGCCGGTGGATCCGATGCGCTACCTCATCGCGCCGCACTTCGCGCCGAGCTACGCCGCGGGCACCACGCCCGATCCGCGGCCGATCGCCTCCGCCGGCGGGATGGAGTAGCCGCCCGCCGGGCGGCGCCGGTCACACCAGCCCGCCCGGCAGGATCCCCTTCTCCCCGAAGCGCGCGCGCACCGCATCCACCGCGCGCGCCAGCTGCCGGTCGCGCTCCGTCTCCACGCCCTGCGCGTCGCGCGTCTCGAACAGCGTGAGCTGGTCCGCCGCCGCGTCGGCGGCGAGCGACGACAGCCCCACCCCGAGCAGCCGCGCCGGCACGCGCCGCGCCGCCCGCAGCCGCGCGAGGAGCGTGCGGGTGACGGCGAAGATCACGCGGTCGGAGAGCACCGGCTGCGCGAGCGTGCGGCTCGCCTGCCGCGTCGTGAAGTCGCCGTCGCGGATGCGCACGGTGATCGTGCGCGCGGTGAGGCCGTCGGCGCGGAGGTCCGCCGCGGCGCGCGTGACGAGGGCGAGCAGCTCGCGCTCGAGCGCCTCGTCGTCGTCGATGTCCGCCGGGAAGGTCTCGTCGCGGCTGATGCTCTTCGCCGCGAGCCGCGGCTCCACGGGGCTGTCGTCCACGCCGCGCACGCGGTCGTGCAGCCAGCGCGCCTCGCGCGCGCCCAACCAGGCGGCGAGCGTCGCCTCGTCGTACTGCAGCACGTCGGGCACCGTGGTCATCCCGAGCTTCGCCAGCCGCTCCTGGAAGCGCGGGCCGACGAGCGGGATGTCGGCGAGCGCGAAGCCGCGCATGAACTCCGCCTCGCCTCCCGCCGGAACGACGTGCACGCCCGTCGCGCCGCTCCCCGGCTTCGGCTTCGCCCGCTCGACGGCGAGCTTCGCGATCAGCTTCGCCGTCCCGCCCCCGATCGACACCGAGAGCCCCGTCTCGCTCCGCACCGCCTCGCGGATCCGCGCCGCCGTCGTCTCGAGGGGCTCGTGATGGTAGAGACCCTCGGTGCCGCCGAGGTCGAGGTACCACTCGTCGATGCTCGCCCCCTCGACGACGGGGGCGTAGCGACCGAGGACGGCGCGGATCTGGTGACTCTTCTCGGAGCACGCGCGGCGCGGCACCGGGACGCACGTCGCGCCGGGGCAGAGCCGCAGCGCCTGTGTGATCGGCATCGCCGAGCGCACGCCGAAGCGCCGCGTCTCGTACGACGCCGAGCAGACGACGCCGCGGCTCTCGCGCGTGCCGCCGACGATGAGGAGCGGCGCCTTCCCCGCCCCGTCGGGATCCACCAGGCGCGCGACGGCGACGAAGAACGCGTCCGCATCCACGAGCAGGATGCGGCGCGGGCCCGTCATCTCACCTTCATGTCCTCGACGAAGCGCGAGTCGTCGCGGTAGCGCGTGATGCCGAGCGACTGCGCGATGAGCTCCCCGAGCACCGACGAGAGGTGCTCGCGCCGGTCCTCCTCGTCCAGGTCGGTCGCCGCGTCGGAGTGCTCGAGCAGGTAGTCCACGACCAGGGCGGGAGTCGCGAGCAGCTCGCGGCTCTCCTCGGGGATGGAGACGCCGAACTCCTCTTCGACGTTGGAGAAGAACTCGTCGAGGGCCCAGGTCATGTCGGGAAGTGCGCGGGGACGGGGGTCGATCTTCCGGCCGCGGACGCGGCGGAAGCGCGCGTCCAATCTAACCGGCCGCTCCCGGGGGCGCCGGACTTGCGCGACGCCGCGGCCGCCCACCCGACCCGCGTCAGTACTCCGCCGCTTCCAGTTCGCCGAGGAGCTTCACGTAGCTGTCGTAGCGGCTCCCGCTGATCGCGCCCGCGGCCACCGCCTCGCGCACCGCGCACCCCGGCTCGACGGTGTGCGTGCAGTCCTGGAAGCGGCACTCGCCGCGATACGGCGCGAGCTCGGGGAAGCACCGGTCGAGATGCTCCGGGGGGAGCGCCCACATCCCGACCTCACGCAGCCCGGGCGTGTCCACCACGTAGCCGCCCTCGGCGTCGGGGAGGGGGACCATGAGCGCCCCCACGGTGGTGTGGCGCCCCTTGTTGACCGACTCGCTGATCTCGCCGACCCGCAGGTTGAGCCCGGGGAAGAGCGCGTTGAGCAACGACGACTTCCCGACGCCCGACGGCCCGGTGAACACCGAGGTGCGCCCGGCGAGGGTCGCGCGCACGTCCGGGAGCCCGGTGCCCGTCTTCGCGCTGACGAGGTGCAGCGGATAGCCGGCACGCGCGTAGGGGTCGAACCGCTCGCGCGCCGCCTCCTCACCGACGAGGTCCACCTTGTTCACGAGGACGTGCGCGGGCAGGTCGTTCGCCTCGGCGATGACGAGGAAGCGGTCCAGCATCCGCGGATGCGGCTCCGGCTTCGCGGCGGCGAACACCACGACCACCTGGTCGACGTTCGCCGCGACGATGCGCTCACCGTAGCCCCCACCCGGCGCGCGGCGGGCGAGCGAGGAGTGGCGCGGGAGGATGTCGCCGATGGCCCACGCGCCGCCACGGACGTCCGGGGAGACGAGGACGTGGTCGCCGATGGCCAACTTGGCGGGAGGCGGGAGGCGGGAGGAGGGAGGCGCGGAAGCACGCGGGACGCGCGGCGCGGGACGCGTGGGCTCCTCGCGCGTGGAGGGCTCCTGCGCGCCGAGCTTGAGCCGCCCGCGGAGCGCCGCCTCGATCGTCCGACCGTCGGCGAGGCGTACGCGCCAGACGCCCCCCGTCCCGCTGAGGACGATGCCGGGGACGCCCGCGGGATCCGTCGAAGGAGCCACGCGTCCCGCGTCCCGCGGCCCGCTTCCCTCCTCTCGTCCCTCGTCCCTCGTCCCTCGTCCCTCGCTCACTCGTCCCCCGTCCCGCGTCCCTCGTCGTCCATCGCATCCCACCACTTCCGCGGCCGCGGTCCGGGCGAACGCGCCGCGATCAGCTCGTCCAGCAGTCGCTTCACCTCCGCCAGCGCCGTCGCGCCGACCGCGCGCACCGCTTCCTCGGGCGACGCCGCCGTCGCCAGGAAGTCCGTCTCGAGGTGCCCCTCCGGCGTCTGCGTGCCGATCCGCGCCCAGCGCACGAAGAGGAGGAACGCGCCGAAGGGGCGCATCGGATCGCCGGTCTCGTCGACCTCGATCGCCACGCTGTACGAGAAGCCGTCCGCGCCCTCGAAGGCGGCGGGACGGTCGTGCACGGCCATGTAGCCGCCGATGGTGTTGGCGTCTCCCCGGGAGTGGTCGGCGGGACGGAACTGGCCGTGCATCCGGGCCCGCTACTTCCGCCGGCCGCGGAACATCTCGCGCACCACGTTGCCGGCGATGAACATGACGTTCGCCGGCCGCTCGGCGAGGCGGCGCATGAGGTACGGGTACCACTGCGTGCCGAACGGGACGTACACGCGGAGGTTGTACCCCTCGCGGACGAGCTGCGCCTGCAGGTCGCGTCGCACACCGTACAGCATCTGGAACTCGAAGCGCTCCGGCGCGATCCCGCGCTCCTTCACGAAGCGCTTCGCCTCGGTGATGATCGCCGGGTCGTGCGTCGCGATCCCCGGGTAGTTGCCCCGCTCGAGCAGCGCGCGCATGCACTTCACGTAGTTCGCGTCCACGTCCTTCTTGTCCGGGTAGGCGACGCTCGCCGGCTCCTTGTAGGCGCCCTTGCACAGCCGCACCCGCACCCGCTGCTCGATCGCCCGCTCCGTGTCGGCGAAGGTCCGGTAGAGGTAGCTCTGGAGCACGATGCCGACGTGGCCGTTGTACGCGGGGTGGAAGCGCTCCTCGAACAACCGCAGCGTCCGGTCGGTATAGGCGCTCGACTCCATGTCGATCCGCACGAAGCCGTCGTACTGCTGCGCCCGTGCCAGCACGTCCTGCATGACCGAGACACAGAGGTCCTCGGAGATGTCGAGGCCCATCGCCGTCAGCTTCACGGACACGTTCGCCTTCAGGCCGCGCGCGTGGATGGTGTCGAGGATCCGCAGGTACTCGTCGCGCGCCGCGCGCGCCTCGCGGTCGTTGGTGACGCTCTCCCCCAGCAGGTCGAGGGAGGCGGTGATGCCGGCGTGGTTCAGCGCGGCGACGACGTCCAGCGCTTCCGGCAGCGTCTCGCCGGCCACGAAGCGGCTCGCGAACCGCTTCGCCATGCCGTTGTTGCGGACGAACTTGAAGACACGCGGCTGTTCTGAGAGGTAGAGAAGGCCGGAACGGAGCATGGATCTATGAGTGATCGTGCTGCGTGGGTGCAGCGACGCTGCGTGGGAAGCGGCGCGCCCGCGGGCACGGTGGCCGGCGGCCCGTCCAGCGCGCCGCCACCGGCGGTGGCGGCGAGCGCGGCGGACGTGAGAACGGCGCGACGGGACGGACGCATGTTCGCGGGAGCGGGACGCGGCCGCGCACGGCCGCCGGAGCCCCTCAATGTTACCCACCGCCCGCGTCGCGGGTCTAGTGCGCCGTCAGGACCGGGAGGGGGTGCGGCGGCCGGCGGGCCTGGCGCTCGCGTGCAGCATCGTCCCGCGGGCCCGCGTCGTGGCGGCGGTGCTGGGATCGGCGCCGCGGTCGATGTCGATCCGGACGTTGCGCTGGAAGAGCGCGAAGTCGGCGTCGTGGACGCCCGCCTCGGTGAGGCGCACCACCAGGTCGGCGGCGACGAGGATCGGGACATCGCGCGCCACGAGGTCGCTCTCGACGGCGAGGGGCATGGTGAGGAGCCGCTTCCCGCCGGCGGCGCGCAGCCGGGCGAGCTCCGCCGGCGGCACGCCCGCGTGCAGGGCGTTCGCGCCCGCCTTGATCTCGTCGGCGCTGCTCGACGCACCGAGCGCGTTGCGCGCGCTGCGCATCTCCGCGGCGAGCGAGCGCACCGCCGTGACGATCCGCGCGCCGTCGGCGCCCTTCCCCGCCCCCTCCAGCGCCTTGTCGGCGAGCGGCTGCGTCGGCAGCCGCGCGGCGCGGGCCGAGTCCATGATCGCGACCACGGCGCGCCAGGTGACCGGGTCGAGACGGGCGGCGAGGCGGGGATCCTGCGCCCGCGCGGCGACCGGCAGGACGAGCGCGAGCCCGACCGCCAGCGCCCCCCGCCGCACGCCGCCCGCCAAACGAGTCACGGCGTGGACTCCCCGACGACGATCGCGGAGTTCGGCAGGCCGAAGTCGTCGTCGAGCACGCGCGGCGCCGTCGGGTCGGCCACCCACACGCTGTCGTCCACGACGAAGGAGTAGCGGTGATGGCCGACCGGCACGGCGGCGGTCACCGCCCACACCCCGCCCCCCTGATGGTGCGCGCGATAGGCGGCGTGGGACGGGTCCCAGCCGTTGAAGTCGCCCACGACGGCGACCTTCCTCGCCGTCGGCGCCACGAGCACGAACTGGACGCGACGCTGCTGTACCGGCGCATGCGCGGCGGCCGTGGCGGCCAGCGCGTCGCCGTGCGCATCGATCGCCTGGCGCAGGTGGCGCGCCGCATCGAGCCCGACGGCGACGACGAGGCCCGCCGCCAGGAGCGCCCAGCGGAGCGGCCGGATCGTGACCGTCCGCGGCTCGCGGAGGTGCGCCCAGAGCGAGGTCGGGCGATGCACGGCCCCCCCGCGCACCGCGGCCATGACGCGCGCGTCGAAGGACGGGTCCACGTGCACCGGCTCGCGCAGGAGCTCCACCACCTCGGCCAGGGCGCCGTCGTCCAGGGGATCAGGCACTGTGCACCTCCGTCAGCAGCTCGCGGAGCCGCTCGCAGGCGCGCATCACCCGCATCTTCAGCGCGGAGACGCCGACGCCGGTCATCCGCGACATCTCGTCGTATCCCAGGTCCTCGACGTACTTCATGAGGAATGCTTCCCGCTGCTCCGTCCGCAACTGGCCGAGCGCCCGCTGAATCTCCTCGCGCCACGCCCGCCGATCGGCCGGATGCTCCTCCGACGCGTCGAGCAGCGCGCTCTCGTCGGCGACGAAGGTACGAGCGCGGCGGCCGCGACGCGCCCCCGCCGTCCGGCAGCGGTTGACGAGGATCCGGAACAGCCAGGCGCCGAACCGCTCGGGATCCTCGCACCGGACCAGCGAACGGTATGCCCGCGTGAAGGCGTCCTGGAGCGCTTCCTCGGCGTCCTCGCGGTTGCCGAGCATGTGCAGCGCGTACCGCGCATACCGATCGCGGTAGCGCGACACGAGCACGGCGTAGGCATCGACGTCGCCATCCAGCACCTTCGCGACGATCTCGGCGTCCGAGCTTCGATCCATGAACGACGACCTTCGCACTCCGCAGGGGGTCACAACCCGGGCTACTCCCGCAACTTACGCCTGGCCGGCGGCGGCAAGGAGCGATGGGGGCGCAAAGAGTTCTTTGTCGCGGGAGGGGGGAGGGGGGAGGCGGGAGGCGGGAGGCGCGGGGACGAGGGACGAGCAACTACGTGATTGGTCGTTGGTCGTTGGCCGACCTCGGGACGCCACCGGATGCTTCCCGAGCGGCTCGCCAATGACCAGGAACAAACAACCAACGACGTCGTCCTCGTCCCTCGTCCCTCGTCCCTCGTCCCTCCTACACCGGCTTCCCCCGCTCCGGATAGAACCGCTGCCGCCCGCGCGCCATCTGCACCAGGATGTCGGCCGGCTCGAAGCGCGGGGGGAAGCGGCCGTTCAGCTCTTCCAGCTCCCGCACGATCGCCTCGGCGCCGCAGGTGTCCACATACCGGAACGGCCCGCCGCGGAAGGGCGGGAAGCCGATGCCGAAGACCGCGCCGACGTCGCCGTCGCGCGGCGAGCGCAGGATCCCCTCCTCCAGGCAGCGCGCCGCCTCGTTGACCATCGCCAGCACGCAGCGGCTCACGATCTCCTTCGGGTCGATCGTCAGCGAGAGCCGCGCGCGCTCGGCGGCGCCGATGCCGCCGATGATGCCGTACATCGTGTCGTCGGCGGCGCCGCGCTTGCCGCTCGCGTCGTACTTGTAGAAGCCCAGCTTCCCCTTGCGTCCCGTGCGGCCCGAGAGCACGACGCTGCGCATCGCCTCCGAGGGCGCCATCCGCGGCCCGAAGGCGTCGAACAGCACCTGCCCCACCTTGCCGGCGACGTCGAGCCCGACCTCGTCGATCAGCGTGATCGGGCCGACGGGGAAGCCGAAGTCCACGAGCGCCTTGTCGATCGCGTCCACCGACGCGCCCTCGTCGAGGACGCGCCCCGCCTCGTTCAGGTACGCGGAGAGCGTCCGCGTGGTGTAGAACCCCGGGCCGTCGTGCACGACGATCACTGTCTTGCCGAGCCGCTTGCCGTACGCGACGGCGGTGACCGTCGCCTCCTTCGCGGTGCGCGGCGTGACCACCACCTCCAGCAGCGGCATCTTGTGCACGGGCGAGAAGAAGTGCATGCCGAGCACGCTCTGCGGGCGCACCGCGGCCTCGGCGATGCTGGCGATCGGGATCGTGCTCGTGTTCGACGCGTACACCGCGCGCGCGGCGAGGAGTGGCTCGACGTCGTGCAGCACGCGCCGCTTGAGCGCGAGGTCCTCGAACACCGCCTCGATCACGAGGTCGCAGTCGCCGAAGCCGGCGTACTCGGTGGTTCCGCCGGCGAGCACCATCATGTCATCGAGCTGGAGCTTCGTGATCTGCTTGCGCGCGCGGCGCTCCTCGAGCACGCCGCGCACGGCGGCGAGTCCCTTCGCCACGCGCGCGGTATCGGTGTCCTTCAGCCGCACGATCGTCCCCTGCTGCACCGCGACCGACGCGATGCCCGCGCCCATGAACCCCGCCCCGAGCACGCCGAGCTTGTTCACCTCGAGCGGCGGGGGCGCGGGCGCGCTCACCCCCGGGTCCTTCTTCAGCGCCGTGGTGGCGAAGAAGAGGAAGACGAGCTGGCGCGACTCCTCCGTCATCGCCATGCGCCCGAACAGCCGCGCCTCCTCCTGCAGCCCCGCCTCGAACCCCTTCTCGTAGCCGGTGCGCACGGCGTCGAGCGCGGCGAGGGGCGCGGGATAGTTGCCGTGCGTCTTCGCCACCACGCTCTCGCGCGCCTTGCGGAAGATCACGTTGCGTCCGACGCCCGTGGACTCGAGGAGCCGCGCCGCCGCGCCGCGCTTCCGCGCACCCTTCGACCGCGCCAGCGTTCCCGCGCCCAGCTCCGCCGCGCGCCGCACCGCGTGCTCGCGCAGGATCGCCGGGTGCACCATCTCGTCGGCCAGGCCGATCTGCAGCGCCTTGCGCGCGCGGACGTTCCGCCCGGTGAGGATCATGTCGAGCGCCTGCTGGAGCCCGACGATCTTCGGCAGCCGCTGCGTGCCCCCGGCACCCGGGATGAGCCCGAGCTGCACCTCCGGCGCGCCGAGCACGGTCTTCGGGTGGTCGGTGATGATGCGATACGCGCAGGCGAGCGCCGTCTCCAGCCCGGCGCCGAGGCAGGCGCCGTGGATCGCCGCGACGACCGGCACGCGCACCCGCTCGAGCCGGTTCAGCAGCTCCTGACCCGCGCGGCTCGCCCGCTCGGCGTCGTCCTCGGTGCGGAACTCGAGGAACTGGTCGATGTCGGCGCCGGCGATGAACACGTCCGGCTTCGCCGAGACGAGCACCGCGGCGCGGATCCCGGAATCGCCCTCGATCTCGTCGAGGACGGCGGCGAAGCGGGACGCGAACTCGAGATCCACGGTGTTCACCGCTTCGCCCGGCGCATCGAGGGTGACGATGAGGACGGATCCCTCGCGCGCGGTGGTCAGCGGAGTCCCTGTCGGAGTCCCTTCGGACAGTGTCGCGGTCATGCTGACGTCTCGTCCCTCCCTATGGTGCGTACACCGTCGATGCGGCGGAGTCGGTCAGACCCGCACGGATGCCACGCGGCCACGCGCGTCAGCGCGCCGCCTCGATCACCATCGCGTGCCCCATCCCGCCCGCCGCACAGACGGTCATCAGCCCGAACTGGCCGCCGCGCCGTCGCAGCTCGTTGGCGAGCGTCGTCAGGATGCGGCCGCCCGTCGCGCCGAACGGGTGGCCGATGGCGATCGAGCCGCCCATCACGTTCAGCTTCGCCCGGTCCACCTCGCCCACCGGCGCGCTGAAGCCGGCGCGCTCCGCCCACTGGCGCGACTCGAATCCCTGGAGGTTGCACAGCACCTGCGCCGCGAACGCCTCGTGCATCTCGACGAGGTCGATGTCGCCGAGCGAGAGCCCCGCGCGCGCGAGCGCCACCGGCGCGGCGAGCACGGGGCCCATGAGGAGCTGCTCCCCGGGATCGAGCGCGG
>CAMLIT010000041.1 GCA_946480295.1 uncultured Gemmatimonadota bacterium | reverse complement strand
CCGTCGAAGCGGCTGCCGACGGGGAGGAGCTCCTTGGAGAAGGCGAGCGGCTGGATCCGGCTGCCCGCGCCGGCCGCGGGAATGATGCCCCACATGCTCAGAGCTCCAGGGGTCGGGAATCGGCGGTCGCGCCGTCCACCAGCGACACGGCCGGCGTGGCGACGGCGCCCGCGTCTCCGCGCTGCGCCGCGTCGAGCGCGAGCTCGAGCTCGAGGGCGCGCCGGTCGGCGGTGTGCTCCTCGAGGGTGCGTTCCCGACCCGCGCGCGCGATCCGCTGCAGCTCCTCGTCGGAGCGCTGCAACGCGGCGATGGTGTCGTCCGCGTTCCGGGTGATGAGGATCTCCTCGCCCGGCGTGAAGAAGCAGTCGAGCCCCGCCCAGTCGTCGCTCAGCATCGGCACGCCGCACGCGGCCGCCTCGAAGAGCCGACCCGACGGGCAGTAGCCCATCGCCGCCATCGCGCGACGCGTGACGTTCAGCGTGAGGCGCGAGGAGCTGAAGAACGCCGGGTGCTCGATCGGCGGCAGGTGCCGCACGAAGAAGATGTTCGAGCTCCACGGGAACGACTCCGGGTACTGCGCGCCGCCGATGCAGAAGCGGCGGTCCGGGAGCCGCGTCGCCGGGATGAGGAAGAGCCGCTCGAGCGCCTCCTGCCGGTCGGCGGCGTAGGTGCCGAGGTACGACAGGTCCGACGCGTACTGCGGCGCGGCGCTCACCGGCCGGTGCACGTCGGGATCGACGTGGCCGTAGAGCGGCGCGACTCGTCTGGCGCCGAGCCGGTCGCGCAGCTGATCGAGGGCGTCGCCGCCGGTGAAGCTCAGGACGAGATCGAAGTCGCGCAGTCCGCGCGGCCCGAGGTAGGCCACCGGCTTCCCCTGGCTCAGCGCGTCCAGGGTGACCGGCGTGTCGAGGTCGTAGAAGACGCGGAGCGCCGCGCTCCCGGCGACGACCTCGGTCGCCGCGACCCCGTCGGCGCAGTAGGAGGTGACCATCGCGGCGTCGGCGCCGGCGAGCGCCGCGCGCGCCCGCGCCGCATCCCATTCGGGATAGAGGACGAGCTCCACGCCCGGGAGCTCGACCAGGTCGCGATGCGCCGCGTAGTACGGCACGTCGCGCTCGAAGAAGGTGACGCGGTGCCCGCGTCTGACGAGCGCCCGGCAGAGCCCTCGCCACAGGGTAGCATGACCATTGCCCCACGACGAGCTGATCGTCAGCCCGAAGATCACGAGCTTCATTGTCGCTCCAAAATCGGCATCGTGGAGGCTCGCCGACGCAATAGTCGGGCTAGCTCGGCGGGAGGCGGGAGGCGGGAGGCGGGAGGCGCGCGACGCGCCGGCCCCACTCCCCTGGTTTCGGGCCCAACCGTCCGCCATCCGAGTCCGCAGTCCGTCCGCAGTCCGCAGTCCGCAGTGAATCCGGATCCGAATTCCGCAGTCCGTCCGTGTCCGCAGTCAATCCGCGTCCGCAGTCGATCCGCGTCCGAGTCCGCAGAACATCCGCAGTCCGCAGTGGATCCGCGTCCGCAGTGCCGTTCGCAGTACGCAGTGCGCAGTAACGTTCGCAGTACGCAGTACGCAGTACGCAGTACGCAGTACGCAGTGACGTCCGCAGTACGCAGTACGCAATCGCATCCGCTTCCGTCCCCGTCGAGAGCCCGATGACCACCCTGCTCCTCATCCGCCACGCCACCTGCGATCCCGTCGGCTCCGTCCTCTCCGGCCGCACCCCCTCCGTCCACCTCAACGCCGAGGGCCGCGCCCAGGCCGAGGCGCTGGCAGCCAGGCTCGCTCCCGTCTCCCTCGACGCGATCTACTCGAGCCCCCTCGAGCGGACCCTCCAGACCGCGGAGGCCATCGCGCGCGGGCGGGATCTCCGGGTCGAGACCATGGACGAGCTGCTGGAGCTGGACTTCGGGCGGTGGACGGGCCGCCGGTTCTCCGAGCTCGAAGGCGACGAGGAATGGCGGCGGTGGAACGTCGTGCGCAGCCTCGCGCGCATCCCCGAGGGCGAGGCGATGCTGGAGGTGCAGGCGCGTGCGCTCTCGGCGCTGCGCGCCGTCGTCGCGCGGTGGCCCGAGGGCCGGTGCGTGGTGGTGAGCCATGGCGACCTCATCCGCTCCACCCTGGCGTACCTGCTCGGCATGCCGACCGATCTCATGCTCCGCATCGAGATCCGTCCGGCTTCGGCGAGCGTCGTCGAGCTCGGCCCCGACTACGTGAAGGTGAGCTGCATCAACCACACGCACGAACTGCCGCTGACGTGAAATTTCCTGTGGGTGCCCAAGTAAGGTAAGTAGATGGTTTCGCGGGACTTGGGCGCGATGTCGGTGTAAACAATCGCTATCATCGATCGTCACACGCATGGAGCCGGCGACCCACGAAGCGCCGCGTCCCGCGCGCCCCTCCGGCCCGGCTCCATCGTCCGACAGCGGCCCTCGGTTCCCGCCCGCCGCTGGCACCACGACCCACACCGACAACACATCAACGTCGCCGCGCCTCGCGGGCCGCGACTCGTGCGAGCGCGAGCCCAGCGCGCCGCGCGGCGACGCTCATCCAGAGATGTCCACCATCGCTTCGTCCACGTCGACGCACCGCACGCCGCCCAGCGCGCGCAGCCTCGTGCGCCGCGCTACGGCGTTCGTGCGTCCGTACCGCCTCCTCGTCTCCGGCATCGTCGGCATCGCGCTCGTGCTCGCGGTCTTCGGCGCCGTGGACCCGCTCGTCATGAAATACCTGTTCGACGGCCTCGCGGCCGCGGCTCCGCGCCCGCTCGCCGTCGGCCTCCTCGCCCTCCTCGGCCTCGAGGTCGGGCGCGCGCTGCTCGGCGGCTGGCTCGCCACGCTCACCTGGGACGTCCGGCTCGGCGTGGACTTCGACCTGCGCGAGAAGCTGCTCGTGAAGCTCTGCGCCCTCCCCGTGGACTATCACACGGCCAAGGGCGTCGGCGGCACGATGAACAACGTCAACCAGAGCGTCACCGCGTTCGTCGCCGCGTTCGGCGACATCGCCTTCAACGTCCTGCCGACGCTCGTCTATCTCGTCCTTTCCATCATCGCGATGGCGAAGCTGGAGTGGCGACTCGCCATCGCCGTGCTCGTCTTCACGCCCATGCCGGCGATCATCGGCGCGTGGGCGGCGAAGGAGCAGACCGAGCGCGAGCGCCGGCTGATGGACATGTGGACGAAGATCTACTCGCGCCTCAACGAGGTGCTCGCCGGGATCCGCACGGTGAAGGTCTTCGCCATGGAGGACACCGAGCGCGTGCGCTTCCTCGAGGCGCAGGCGGAAGGCAACCGGATCGTGCGGCGCGGGGTGACGACCGACACGCGCACCGGCGCGCTGCGCACCTTCGCCGCGACGCTGGCGCGACTCGCGGCGATCGGCTTCGGCGGCTACCTCATCCTGCACGGGAAGATCACCGTCGGGACGCTGATGGCGTTCCTCGGCTACGTCAGCGGCCTGTTCGGGCCGGTGCAGGGGCTCACCGACATCTACCAGACCATGCGCAAGGCGAACGTCGCGCTCGAGATGATCTTCGAGATCATGGACGCCGACGAGGTCGTGGCCGACCTGCCCGACGCGGTGGACGCGGGCCGCTTCGAGGGCGAGATCCGCTTCGAGAACGTGAGCTTCGCGCACGGCGACGGGCCGCGCGTGCTGCACGACTTCGACGTGCACGTGCGCTCCGGCGAGACGGTGGCGCTCGTCGGGCCGAGCGGCAGCGGCAAGTCGACGATGGCGTCGCTCCTGCTGCGCCTGCACAAGCTCGACGCGGGCCGCATCACGATCGACGGCACCGACATCCGCACGGTGAGCGCGCACTCGCTGCGCCGGCAGATCGGCTTCGTCGGGCAGGAGATCCACCTCTTCAACGACACCGTGCGCGCGAACATCGCCTACGGGCGTCCCGACGCGACGGACGAGGAGATCCGCGAGGCGGCGATCAGCGCGCACGCGCACGAGTTCATCGCGACGCTGCCCGACGGCTACGATACGATCATCGGCGAGCGCGGCAGCCGGCTCTCCGGCGGCCAGCGGCAGCGGCTCGCGATCGCGCGCGCGCTGCTCATGGACGCGTCGATCCTCGTGCTCGACGAGGCCACGTCGGCGCTCGACACGGTGAGCGAGGCGATCGTGCAGGAGGCGCTCGAGGACCTCAGCGCCACACGGACGACGCTGGTCATCGCGCACCGCCTATCGACGGTGGTGGACGCGGACCGCATCCTCGTGCTGCACGACGGTCGCGTGCTCGCCGAGGGGACGCACGAGGAGCTGCTCCAGACGTGCACGTACTACGCCGCGCTGGTCGGCGCGTCGACGAACGGGCTGCTGGCGGTCGCATGAACGAACGGACGGCCAGGTCGTAAATCGTCATTGGTCGTTGGTCCTTGGCGAGCCGCTCGGGACGCTCGAGCGTAGCATCCCGAGCGGTCTGCCAATTGCCGACAACCAAGAACCAATGACACGGTCGGCGGCCCCGGTTCGACTCTTGCGGTTTCCCCGGGAGCAATGTTCGATGCTCCCTCCAGCTTCCTGGATCGCTTCTGCTCGCCCTCTCCCCGCGATCTCCGTGTCGCCGTCGTCGTCGCGCATCCGGACGACGAGGTCGTCGGCGCCGGGGCCCGGCTCTCCGAGCTGACGCCGGCGCTTCTCGTCTGGACGACGGACGGCTCGCCGCGCGACCTCGGCGACGCCCGGCGCGAAGGATGCACCACGCGCGAGGAATACGCCGCGCGCCGGCGCGCGGAGCGTGAGCGCGCCGCCGGCCTCCTCGGCGTGCCGCGCGCACGGCTCGTCGATCTCGGCTGCGTCGACCAGGAGGCGTCGCTCGCGATGCCGGCGCTGGCGCGCGACGTCGCCGCGCTGCTGCACGATGCCGCCGTCGACGTCGTCCTGACGCACCCGTACGAGGGCGGCCACCCCGATCACGACGCGACGGCGTTCGCGGTGCACGCCGCGGCGGCCCTGCTGCGCCGCGACCGCGTCGTGGCGCCGGCCGTCGTCGAGCTCGCGTGCTACCATGCGCGCGGCGACGGGCTCGAGGTCCTGCGCTTCCTGCCTAACGGCGGGCGCGAGGTGGTGCTGCCGCTCGACGAGACGGCGCGCGCACGGAAGCGCGCGCTGTTCGGCTGCCACGTCACGCAGCGGCGCGTGCTCGAGCAGTTCCCGTTCGACGAGGAGCGCTTCCGGCTCGCGCCCACCTACGACTTCACGGTCGCGCCGCATCCGGGCGCGCTCCACTACGAGCGCCACGACTGGGGGATGACGGGCACGCGCTGGCGCGCGCTCGCGGCGGAGGCGCTCGCCCAGCTCGGGCTGGCGCAGATCGGGATCGCCGAGGAGGCGCACGCGTGACGCTCACCGTGCTGCACGTCGCCTATCCACACGCCGCCGTGAGTCGAGCGGCGGTCGGCGGCGCCGAGCAGGTGGTGGCGACGCTCGACGCCGGCCTCGTCGCCGCCGGGCTGCGCTCGGTCGTCGTCGCGCGCGCGGGCTCGGAGGTGCGGGGGGTCCTGCGGCCGGTGCCGGCGCACGACGGCGTGATCGACGACGACATCCGGCACGCCGCGGCCGCCGCGCACTGCGCCGCGATCGCCCGCGCGCTCGACGAGTTTCCGGTGGATCTCGTGCACGTGCACGGCTTCGACTTCACGGGCTACTGTCCGACCAGTGGCCGCGTGCCGGTGCTCGTGACGCTGCACCTGCCGCCGGCGTGGTATCCGCCGGGCGCGGTGGCGCCGCGCCCCGGTTTCGCCTTCAACTGCGTGTCGCGCGCGCAGGCCGCGCAGTGCCGCGCGCTGCTGCACGTCGAGCTGCCGGTGGTGGAGAACGGGGTTCCCGTCGAGTGGCTCCGGCCGGCCACGATACGCCCGGCGCGATCCTATGTCGTGGCGCTCGGCCGGGTGTGCCCGGAGAAGGGATTCCACGTCGCGCTCGACGCGGCGCGACTCGCGCGGATGCCGCTCCTCCTCGCCGGCCACGTCTTTCCGTACGAAGCGCACGCGCGGTACTTCGCGACGGAGATCGTGCCGCGCCTGGACGGGACACGGCGCTTCGTCGGACCGGCGCGCTTCGAGCGCAAGCGCCGCCTGCTCGCCGGCGCCCGCTGCCTGCTCGTGCCCAGCCTCGCCGCGGAGACCAGCTCCCTCGTCGCGATGGAGGCGCTCGCCTGCGGGACGCCGGTCGTCGCGTTCGCCGCCGGGGCGCTGCCCGAGATCGTGGACCACGGCGTCACGGGCTACCTCGTGCGCGACGAGCGCGAGATGGCCGACGCGATCGCCGCGGCGGGCGATCTCGATCGCGACGCGTGCCGGCACGCCGCCGAGGCGCGCTTTTCCGCGCGGGCGATGGTGGCGCGCTATCTCGCGCTCTACGAGCACCTGGGGCGCGCGGTGGCGGCGGCATGAGCGCGCGCCTGCGGCTCGACGAAATCCGCACCACGCCGGCGCTCCGCGCGCTCGAGTCGGAGTGGCGCGCCCTGTGGTGCGAGTGCGGCGAGGCGAGCGTCTTCCAGGCGCCCGAGTGGCTGCTCCCCTGGTGGGAGGTGTTCGGGAGCGGCGCGCTCCGCACGCTCGCCGTGCGCCGGGGAGATCGCCTCGTCGGCATCGCGCCGCTGTACGTGTACGACGATCCGGCGAGCGGGGAGCGCATCGTCCTCCCACTCGGCGCGAGCATCAGCGATCACCTCGATCTCCTCCTGCTGCCGGACGTCGCTGGCGACGCGGCGCGCGCGGTGCTGGGCTATCTGCTCGACATCGCCGCCGACTGGGACGCGTGCGCCCTCCAGCCGCTCCCCGGGACCGCGGCGATCCTCCACTGCCCGGCACCGGACGAGCTGCAGGCGACCGTGGCGGAGGACGATTGCTGTCCGGTGCTGCCCCTGCCCCCGTCCGTCGATCGACTCGGCGACGCCGTGCCCGAGCGGCTGCTCGAGAACGTGCGCTACTACACGCGGCGTGCGGCGCGGCGCGGAGCGATGCGCTTCGAGTCGGCGCGTGGCGCGGCGGTGATCGCGGCGCTCGACGCGCTGCTGGCGCTGCACGGCGCGCGCTGGCGCGAGCGCGGAGCGTGCGGGGTGCTCGCCGACGCCATGGTGCAGCGCTTCCATCGGCTCGCGGCGCCGCGCCTGGACGAGTCGGGGCTGCTGCGCCTCTACGTGCTGCACCTCGACGACCGGGTGGCCGCCGTGTACTACGGCTTCCAGGATCGCCGGCGCGCGTCGTACTACCTCGGCGGCTTCGATCCCGCCTTCCGGCAGCTCAGTCCCGGCACGCTGCTCGTGCACCACGCCGTCGAGCGCGCGATCGCCGACGGCGCGACCGAGCTCGATTTCCTGCGCGGCCGCGAATCGTACAAGTACCTCTGGGGCGCGCGCGATCGCCCGACGTGGCGCCGTCGCTTCGTGCGCGCGCCGTCGGCCGTGGACGTGGGCGCATGACGGCCGTCCAGGCGATCGATCGGCTGCAGATCCCGCTCTCGATCGAGATCCGGGAGTGCACGCGCGACGACCTGCGCGAGCTGGAGTGGTACGGGATGTTCTGGGAGCACCGGCGCATCATCCGCGAGGCGTTCCGCCGGCAGCTCCGCGGCGACAATCTCATGCTCGTCGCCGATTGCGGGCCGAGCATCGTCGGCCAGGTGTGGATCGACCTCCGCAAGCGCGAGGCGGCGGGGGCGGGGATGCTGTGGGCGCTCCGCGTCATCCCGTGGCTGCACCGCGCGGGCATCGGCTCGCGCCTCGTGTTCGCGGCGGAGCGGCGGCTGCGGGAGCTCGGGTTCCGCTATGCGGAGATCGGCGTGGAGCTGGACAACCCCGCAGCCAAGCGGCTGTACCATCGGCTCGGCTACCGCGTCGCCGGCGAGATCGTGGAGTCGGAGGCGTACGTGACGCCGCAGGGGCGGCGCAGGCGCATGCGCGTGCACGAGACGCTGATGCGCAAGCGCCTGCGCGGAGGCCGACCGTGAGGTCGCGGCTCGGCGTGCGGTGGACCGTCGGCGACGTGAGCGATGCCGGCTGGGAGGCGCTCCGCTACTCGATCTGGGGCGCCTGGCGGCTGTTCGGCGAGTCGGCGGCGTTCGTCGTGTGCGTGAACACGGTGCCGCTCGCCCGCGCCCGCGCGCTCGTCGGCGACGTGCCGGACGGGGTCGTGTTGCGGGACGTCACGCACGAGCTGGCGCCGGTGGTCGCGCACCACCTGGACCGCGAGATGGCGCAGGGGGTGGGCTGGAAGTTCGCCCCGCTGCGCCTCTTTCCCGATCGGTACGAGCTGGCGCTCGACAACGACTGCATCCTCTGGCGGGTGCCGCGCGCGGTGCAGCGCTGGTTCGACGCGCCTGACGACAGCTGGTGCGTGATCGCCGAGGACGTGCGGCCCGCGTTCGGCAAGTTCGCGCCGCTCTGTCCCGCGGCGCCGCGGAACTCGGGGATCCGCGGCCTGCCGCCGGGCTTCGATCTCGAGCGGACGCTCCGCACGCTCCTCGACACGCACCCGGTGACGCTCTCTTCGGAGCTGGACGAGCAGGGGATGCAGGTCGCGGCGGTGTCGCTGGATCGCGCGCCGCTCGTCGTCGGCGCCGACGAGGTCACGATCTGCTCGCCCTTCTGGCCGCACAACCCCGAGCTCGGGCCCTGCGGCGCGCACTTCGTGGGGCTGAACGGGCGTGGCCTCGAGTGGGAGTACTACGGCCGCCCCGCCACCGAGTGGCGGCGCGAGCACTGGGAGCAGCGCCGGCCCGAGGTGCGGAGGCGGGTCGGGCTCGACTGACCCGCGCGCGGCTACGGCGCCCGGTCGTCGGGCAGAAAGACCACGCGGTGGTAGGTCGCGATGTGGTCGAACACGCGCTTCCCGTCGTTCATGTAGGGAATGCCGAGCTGCAGTCGGCCGTCGCGGAGGAGCCAGCCCACGGGGGGAACGGCGCACAGGGCCAGCGACGCGTTCGGCGGACAGGTCAGGTCGAAGTACAGCGTGTCGAACCGCTGCTGGTAGGTCATCGAGCTCGTGTTCCGCTGGATGCGCGGCGTGATGCTGCCCGTCGAGTCGATCTCCAGCACGCCGACCTGCGTGGCGTGTCCCTGCGCATCGAGCAGCAGCGTGTCCGCCACCATGCGGGCCGTGGTCCCGGAAGCGGTGTAGAGGACGTACGGGAGCGTCGAGTCCCCGACGCTCTCGAGCGCGTACCGCGCCGGGAGCTTCAGGGGTGGAGTGGTCGGCCCGTCGTGACAGGCGGTCAGCGCGACCGCGCAGGCGACGGCGGCGAGCAGGAGAGCGCCGGTGCCCCTTCCGGGGCGGCGTGCATCGGCGGAGCTTTCGAACGTGGCAGTGCGCACGGGGTACTCGTGGCGATCGGGTGCGGAGGCAGGGGGATCGGCGGTGCTTCCAACCGCCTAACTCCGGTGCTCCGGCTCCGGTCACCGCGTCCGCCGGACGCGACGTCGGTTGCCGGCTCGCGCCCGGGACCTCGTGACCGCCGGCGTGGATCGCCGGTTTGGCCTTGCAGAAACGCTCCTGAGGACGTCCCTGACCGCATTGCCCCTGAAGCAGAGCGCATCCGCCAGCCGGATCGAGCCGGCGACGATCCATCGGGCCCGGCTCGGCGACGCCGAGGCCTTCACGTCGATCGTGGAGGCGTACTACGCGCGTTGCCTGCGGTTTGCCCGCAGCATGCTCCGCGATCCGGGCGAGGCCGAGGACATCGTCCAGGAGACGTTCATCAGGGTGTATCGGGCGCTGCCGCGGTACGAGGAGCGGCGGCGGTTCGAGTCGTGGCTCTTCCACATCCTCGGCAACTGCTGCCGGAACGCGAACAGCAGCGCGCGCGGCCGGCAGATCGCCAGCCTGGTGGACGCCGACGCGGCCGACACGCTCGCGGCGCCGACGACGCCGGAGACGACGTTCGACGGGGAGTGGGGGGAGCGGGTGCGCAACGCGCTGGCCGAGGTGCCGGCGCACAATCGGGAGGTCTTCCTGCTCTACCATGTGGAGGGCTTCTCCTACGAGGAGATCGAACGCATGACGGGAGTGAAGCGCTCCGCGCTGAAGATGCGCGTGAAGCGCGCGACCGATCAGCTGCGACAGGCACTGGTGAAGCGGGAGAGGGCGTATGAATGAGCGCGAGCGGGACGACCTGCTGATCGAGCGGGCGATCGCGGAGCTCGGCCGGCTGCCGGCGGTGCCGCCCGCCACGATCGCGCGCGTCGCGACCACGGCGATGGCGTCCGGTGCGCCGGACGAGCGCGGCGAGCCGGTGGTGTTGCCCGGCGTCCATCGGTGGCGGCGTGCCGTCGCCTATGTCGGGCTCGCCGCCGCGGCGTGCGCCGTCGGCTATCTCGCGCGCGGCGTGATCCAGCCGTCCCATCGGCCGGCCCCCAGCTACGCCGCGGCGCAGCGGGCGGCGCTGGTCCCGGTGGTGGACGGGCGCGATGCCGATGCGCGTCCGCTCCCGCGTCAGTTCCTGTTCCGGAGCCGCGCCGCGCATCGCGTGAGCCTCGTCGGCGATTTCAACGACTGGAATCCGCGGGCGACGCCGCTGGAGCAGGCCGCCGGGAGCGGCCTCTGGTCGGTGACGGTGCCCGTCACCCCGGGGCGGCACAGCTACGCCTTCATGGTGGACGACAGCGTCTTCGCACTCGATCCGAACGCGCCGGTGCTGAAGGATCCGGACCTCGGGACCAGGGCCTCCGTCGTCGTGGTGGGACGGCCATGAGATACGACAGAAGCGCATGCCTCGCCGCCGCGATCCTCGCGGCCGCGATGACGATCTGCGCGCGGCCGCTCGCCGCGCAATCGGCAACGACGGCCGGGACCTCCTCGCTCGGCGCGACGCTCGATTCGTCGGCGACCGCGCAGCTCGCGGCGATCGTGGACGACGCGCGCGGGCGCGGCCTGCCGGTCGAGCCGATCGTCGCGAAGGCGCGGCTCGGGCTGCTGCGCCACGCCAGCGCCGATCGCATCGTCGCCGCGGCGCGTGCGGTCGCCGAGCGCCTCGAGCAGGCGCGGGGCGCCCTCGACCCGCGGCCGTCCGCGGCCGACATCGCCGCCGGCGCGGACGCGCTGAGCGCCGGCGTGAACACCGACGCGCTGCGCAACGTGCGGCGTGCGGCGCGGGAGCGCGGCGTGGCGGTGCCGCTCGGCGTGCTGGCGCAGCTCGTGGCGAGCGGTGTCCCCGTGGCGCGGGCGACGACGATCGTGACCGATCTCGTGCGGCGCGGCGCGCCCGTTGGCCAGCTCGTCGCGCTGGGGAACGCGGTCGATGGGGACGTGCGCGCCGGCGCGCGGGCCGACGTCTCGTTAGGCCTCCGGCTGCGACAGCTCGATGCGGTTCTCGGGCCGCCCGGGGCGGCCGCGTCAGGCGCGACGAGCCTGTGCGCCAGCGCCTCCATGACACCGGACGCCCTCTGTGCCGCCGGTACCGGCGGGTCTCCGAAGAAGCCCTGAGCCGTGACGGCGCGCGCCCCCGGGTGATACCTTGGGGCGTGCCCCGCCGCATCACTCCCGCCACGCTCGTCCTGAGCGCCGTCTTCGCGCTCACCCCGTCCGCCCCCTGCGCGGCGCAGGACGGGACGATCACGGCCGACGTCGAGAGCGGCGCGGCGTGGCTGCGCGAGAGCGGCATTCCGCGGTCGGCCGTCGCGACCGCCGGTGCCTCCGTCCAGGCGGCAGGTCGGCGAGCCGGCGTCGCCGGGAATGCGCTGGGCGCGTGCGACGCGGCGAGCCGCTGCACGATCCAGGGCGTCGTCACCGGTGCGCTCTACGCGCCCACCGAGCGCAGCGCGCGCTGGGAGCTCGCCGCCACGGCGAGCGGCTTCGCCCTGCCGGGGGAGCTTCCGGTGACGAACGTCGCGCTGGAGTTGCGCGAGTATCTCGGCCCGCCGGCGCATGGCGTGTACGGCGGCGCCGCCGGCGGGATCGTGCACGGCGGCATCACGCGCCCGATGACCGCGTTCGAGCTCGGTGGCTGGTGGCGAACGGGCGCGTCGCAGCTGAGCGTGAGCGGTCGCCTGTCCCGGGCGCCGGCGGCGGTCGCGGCGTCGGGAAGCGCGCCCGCGTCCCTGTCGGCGATCGCGAGCCTCGGCGACCTCTGGGCGGCGTGGCGGCACGACGACGCGCGCCTGACGCTCTCCGCATCCGCCGGGCTGCGCTTCGCGCCCGCGACCAGCGGCGCGGCGGGGGATTGGGCGTCGTTGGGCGCCACGCGGTGGATCACGCCGCGCCTCGGCATCGCCGCCAGCGTGGGACGCGCGATCGAGGACCCGACGCGCGGCATCCCCGCGGTGCGCTATGCCACGCTCTCGCTGCGCCTGCGGCTGCACGCGTCCGAGCCGCCCCTGGAGCCGCCGAGCATCCGCGACGGCCCGATCGCCACCGTCCTCGCCGTCGACGACAGCACGCGACGGCTCGACGTGCGCGTCGCCGGCGCGTCCACGGTCGAGCTGATGGCGGACTTCACCGACTGGATGCCCGTGCCCCTCACGCGCGATGGCGACGTCTGGCGGCTCGTCCAGGCGATCGCGCCGGGTCCGCACCGGCTCGCCGTCCGCATCGACGGCGGCGAGTGGCAGCCGCCGGCCAATCTCCCCGCCGTGCACGACGAGTTCGGCGGCACGGTGGGGCTCATGACCGTCCCCTGAGCGGCGCGCCCCCTCAGTCGGGCGGCATCGGCGCGATCCCGGCCATCGACGCGATCTTCCCGACGAAGAGCACCGTCCCCGAGAGCCGTTCGCGGATCACGATCAGGTACGGCCGGTCGACGCGCATCACGATGTACTGCGGCACGCTGGTGATGCTGATGCCCCCAGCCGTGACGGCGGCCGCCTCCGTGCCGTTCTCGTCGATGCGCACGTAGGTCTTCTGCTTCACGAAGCTGAGATAGGCGCCGAGCGAGGACAGGCGCGAGAAGTCCGCCTGTGCCGGACTGAACGCCGCGTGCATGCCGAGCGAGTCGAGGTCGTCGTTCAGCGCGCGGGCGTAGGTCAGCGTCACCTTCGGGAGGTAGAGATCCACGTCCGTGCTCCGGAACGACGATGTCATCGCGCGCCAGGATTCCGGTGTGAGCGATCCGATGAGCGCGTCGACGGAGGTGCCGGGCGCCGGCAGCACGACGGTCATCGTGAACGCGGAGTCGCCGTACGGCAGGTCGACGGCCCGCCATCCGGCGCCGGCCGCGTAGCGCATAGTGTCGTGCCGGTGCATGAGCTGCATCGGCTGCAGCGTGCCGTCGGCCGTCTGGAAATTGTCCAGCCGCGTCTCGGCCGGGTCGAACTTCGCGCGCCAGTCACCCTTGAAGTAGATCGCGTCGAGGAGGAACATCACCGCGTGCGGATCGATGTCGTCGAGGATCGTCGGGATCTTCCCGTTCGTCTTCGTGTTCACCCAACCATTGATCGCGGCGAGCGACCCGCCCACGTCGGTGAAGTCGAGCGGCTGGACCTCGGCATCGAAGTACGTCTGCGCCGAGTCGAGGAAGCTCGGGTAGACGGGGAAGGTGCGCGTGTACCAGATCGAGTTCGCGACCTGCATCTGCACGGCGGGGTCGAGCGAACGCAGCAGGCGCATGAGCGACGCGTAGCCGGCGTTGATGTCCCCCTGACTCGTGCTCCCGAACTGGAGCGCCGAGCGCATCTCGTCGTAGGTCCGATTCGCCGCGCCGTTCAGCGCCATCCCGAGCACCATGGACGCGCTGAGCGGGGAGAGGAACACGTTCGAGTCCCCCTGCGCCGCCACGACCCTGTCCAACAGCCGGAAGGCGAAGGCGTTCGACGCGGTGATGATCGACTGCTCGGCGGGGGTGAGGGGCCGGGGGAGCTCGGTCAGCGCCGCGCGCGGGCGCGGCTCCGTCGGGCTGCCGCCGCAGGCAGCAACGCCGAGAACGAGCGAGAGCAGGATGGTGCGCGAACGAGTCATGGGCATGAGCTGGGGCTCCGAGGTGGGCATGGAGCCAAACCGGGGGGACGGGAGAGGGGTCACGTGAGGGACGCGGGACGCGGGACACGCGGCGCGCATCACCCATGGCGTCGTCGCGGCGTGCGGCGGGTTCCTCGCTCGGGCCGCCCTCACACGAGGGGGAACACGGATTCGACGGAGATCACGGATGCGACGGATCGCTCCGCGTGGCTCGACCGCTCCTCGCGCCCGGCGGGCCCGGGCACCAGCTCCCTCGGCGCTGTCCCCATTCGCGCGATTCGCACGATCTCCGTTCGGATTCGCGCCTGCTCTTTGATGGTGGCCGGGTAGAGGGGCCAGCGCTGGCGCGCCGTGCGTTCGGGCTCCTCCGCAGGGCAGGCGTCACACGATGGAAGGCGCGAATGACCACGAATGCACCGCTGCATCGTGCGAATCGCTCCGCATGGCGGGATAGCCCCTCGCGCCCCGGTCGGCCCGGGACCCGCTGCCCTCCCGCCGCCCCCCATCCGTGCCGATCCGCAGTTCCCGCGGAATCCGTGTCGCTTCGCTACGAGCCGGCCCGGCAGAGGGGCCCGCGGAGGCGCAAGGAGCTCGGAGCGGCGCCAGGACTCCACGCGTCCCTCGTCCCGCGTCCCTCGTCTAGATTCCGCTCCATGCGTCCCCTCCTCCCCGCAGCCCTGCTGCTCCTCGTCGCCGGCTGCGCCTCCGCGCCCCTCGCCGGCGGGCCCGCCGCGTCCTCGGGTCCGGTGACCTCCGCGGCATCGCTCGACCCGCGCACCCCCCTCACCCCCGCCCAGCGCCACTGGGTCGACAGCACCCTCGCCTCGCTCTCGCTCCACGACCGCGTCGGGCAGATGGTCATGGTCTGGGTGCTCGGCGACTACACGAGCACCGGCGACTCGAGCTTCGTCGAGCTGCGGCGCTGGATCACCGAGGACCACGTCGGCGGGATCGCGATGTCGCTCGGCACGCCGATCGAGGTCGCGGCGAAGCTCAACGCCATGCAGCGGCTGGCGCGCGTGCCGCTGATCGCCGGCGCCGATCTCGAGCCGGGGCTCGGGCGGCTCGAGGGGGGCGTGTTCACGCACTACCTCATGGACGCGGGGAGCGCGACGGTCTTCCCGAGCAACATGGCCATCGCCGCCACGGGACGCGACGAGGACGCCTACGACGTCGGGCGGGTGATCGGGCAGGAGGGGCGCGCGGTCGGGTTGCAGATCGACTTCGCGCCCGTGGTGGACGTGAACAACAACCCGAACAACCCCGTCATCAACACCCGCTCGTTCGGCGAGGAGCCGCGGCGCGTCGCGCGGCTCGCCGCCGGGTTCGTGCGCGGCCTGCGCGACGGCGGCGAGCTGGCGACGGCGAAGCACTTCCCCGGGCACGGTGACACCGACGTCGACTCGCACGTCGGCCTCCCGATCGTGAACGCCACGCTGGCGCGGCTCGACACCCTGGAGCTCGTGCCCTTCCGCGCGGCGATCGACGCGGGGGCGGCGCTCGTCATGACGGCGCACATCGCCCTGCCGGCGATCAACGGCGACGATACGCCGGCCACCCTCGCGCCGCGCATCATCACGGGCCTCCTGCGCGACAGCCTCCACTTTCGCGGCACGGCGATCACCGACGCGATGACGATGGAGGGGATCGGCAAGGGGTACACGACGGAGGAGAGCTCCGTGCTCGCGGTCAAGGCGGGCGCCGACATCCTCCTCAAGCCGAGCGATCCGCGGCGGGCGATCGACGCGGTGGTCGCCGCGGTGGAGCGCGGCGACATCAGCCGCGCGCGCGTCGACAGCGCGGCGCGGCACGTGCTCGAGCTCAAGGTCCGGGCGGGGCTGGACCGGCAGCGGTACGCGGACCTCGAGGCGCTGCGCGAGGTGGTCGGCGCGCCGGCGCACCGCGCCCTCGCCGCCGACATCTCCCAGCGCGCGATCACCCTCCTGCGCGACCGCGACCACCTCGTCGCGTCGGCCGCGGCGAGCGCGCGCGACAGCGGGGTGCTCGTCGTGCAGTACATGCCGGCGACGGAGCTCAAGGCGGGGCGCACCTTCGGCCCGCTCCTCCGCGGCGCCCTCCCCGGCGCGCACCTGGCGAGGATCGGCCCGGACGCCGCGCCGGCGCAGCTCGATTCGTTAGGCGCGCTCGCCCGGTCGGCCCCGTGCGTGATCGTCGCCGCCTACGTCCGCCGCATCGAGGGCTCCGGCCGCGTCGCCATCCCCGAGCGCATCGGCGCGTGGATCGACTCGCTCGCCCGCGCCCGCCCGGTGACCGTCGTCGCCTTCGGCAACCCGTACCTCATCCGGCAGTTCCCGGACGTCGGCGGGTACCTCGTCACCTACGGCGTGAGCGACGACCTCGAGCGGGCGGCGGCGCGCGCCCTGCTCGGCGAGGCCCCGATCACCGGCCACGCGCCGATCTCGCTCCCCGGCTTCTTCCAGGCCGGGGACGGCATCACGACGATCGGGCGCGGCGCTACTTCTTCGACTCGCTAGGCGGCTCTTCCTGGAGGAGCCCGAGGCGCAGCGCGAGCTGGACGTAGTCCGGCCGGTGCTGCAGCCCGAGCTTCTCCTGGATGCGCTGGCGGTAGGTGTCGACCGTCTTCGCGCTGATGAAGAGCTTCTCGCCGATCTCCGGGCCGGAGTAGCCCTGCGCCACCATGCGCAGCACGTCCTTCTCCCGCTGCGTGAGCTTCTCGTACCGCTCGCGCTCGGCCCGCGCCGGGTCCGCCTTCGTCACGCCGCCGGCGAGCACGCGCACGGCGCTCGGCCGGACGTAGGTGTCGCCCCGCGAGACGGCGCGGATCGCGTCGATCAGCTCGCGGTCGGCCGCGCTCTTCACGAGATAGCCCGACGCCCCCGCCTTGAGGAGCGGGAGCAGGTAGTCCTCCTCCGCGTGCATCGTCAGCACGAGCACCCGCGTGGGCAGCCCCTTCTCCACGATGCTCTTCGTCGCCGTCGCGCCGTCGAGCCCCTCCATCGTCAGGTCCATGACGACGACGTCCGGCTTGATGCGTTCGGCGAGGGCGACGGCCTCCGCGCCGTTGCGCGCTTCCCCCACCACCTCGATGTCGGGCGCCGCGCTCAACACGGCCTTGAGCCCCGAGCGCACGACCGCATGGTCGTCGGCGAGGAGGACGCGGATGATGTCAGCGCTCATGATCGATCTCGGTGTCAGGGTCGGGTTGTCGCCGGCGTGATGGTGGATCCGCCGCTCCCTCAAATCTGGCGTGCGCCACGATCGCGCGACACCTCCCGTCCGAACATCCCGCCGAACCGGCGCCGGTGCCGATCTTGCGACGCCGGTCCGTGTCCACGCGGTGCCGACGATTCCGGACGACCGGGAGGGTCCAGATGCGTCCCCTGCTCGCGTTCCTGCCGCTGCTGGTGCTGGCCGGCGGTGTCGCCGCCCAGGTCCCCAGCGCCACGCCGCACCCTGCCACTCCACGGAGCGCCGCCGAGCGCGAGCTCTTCCGGCTCGAGGACGGGTGGACGACGGCGCTCGTCCGGCGCGATACCGGCTACTTCCGCCGGACGCTGGCGCCGGGGTACGTGTACTCCGACGAGACCGGGGTCGCCGACCGGGAACAGACGCTGAGGGAGATGACCGCGTCCAGCGACACCGTCACCTACGCCGCGAACGAGGACATGCGGGCGCACGTGTACGGAACCACCGGCGTCGTCACCGGCATCCTCGTCACGCGCGGCCGCGGCGCGGGCGGCGCGTTCCAGCACCGCTACCGCTTCACCGACACGTGGATCCGGCGCGGCGGGCGCTGGATCATGGTGGCCTCCCAGGACTACGACATCCCGGCCGCCTCGCAGCCGCGAGACCGCTAGCCCGGTGTGGGACGGGCGAGTAGTTTGGCGCCCTCATGATCCCGTCCAGCGCGCGCGGCACCCTCGCCGCCCTGCTCCTCGTCGCCTCCGCACTCGGCGCCCAGGAGCCGTCCGACCCGCACGCCGTCCAGCCGGAGCGGCCGACGGTCGCCACGCACGCCTTCACCGTGGCGCCGGGATGGGTGGAGCTGGAGATGGGCGGCGAGCGCGATGCGGTGACCGGGGGGACGCTGCTCTCCACGCCGGCGACGATCAAGGTGGGGCTCGCGCCGCACGCCCAGCTCGGGATCGTGCTCGACACCTTCCATCCGTCGGCGGGGGCGGGAGGCGCGCCCGGCTTCGGCGACGCCACGTTCGACGTGAAGTGGCGGCTCGCCGATGACCTGCCCGTGCTCGGCGCGTTCGCGGTGCTCCCCTCGCTCAAGCTCCCCACGGGTTCGCGCGCGGGCGGCAGCGGCACCGGGACGACCGACGCCGGGCTCCTTCTCATCTCGAGCCATCGCTTCGGAGACTACTCCCTCGACGTCAACGCCGGGGCGACGCGTCGCGCCGGGCGCGGCTCGGGGACGGCGGTGTCTCGTTATGCATCGCTCTGGACGATCTCGGCGGGCACGCCGCTGGTGGGCGTGGTCGGGTACACGGGGGAGATCTACGGCTATCCCGGCACGGGCGGAGTGGCGGGCTCACCGCCCACCGTCGCGTTTCTCACCGGTCCCACCCTGTCCATCGCGCGCTGGCTCGCCGCGGACGCGGGGATCATCGTGCCGATTCACGGCCCGCAGCCGCACGCGATGTATGCCGGTTTTGTCTGGAATGTCGGTCGACTGTAACGGAACGCGACAGCGTCGCTAGGCGACGGGATCGACGCGTTGCGGCCGGAGTGCTGGCCCGTCTGCAAGGTGGCAGAGCAGCACCAGCTCACTCCCGCTCTCCGATTCCATGCGCAATCTCCCGGACCTCGCGGCTCCCCGGGTGCTCGTCTTTCCGGTCGCCGCACCGAGTCGCGATACGGTCGATGTCCACGGCGCGCGCGCCGTGCGACCCGCGCTGAAGTTCGGCGAGGCGGTCGCGCTGCTCGAGCGCCATCGCACCGCGATGCGGGTCGCCCTCTCCGTCGCCCTGCTCGCGCGGCTCGTGCTCGAGTTCCATCTCCTCACGCTGCTGCGGCAACCGGGCAACCTCCTCGCCGCCGTCCCGATGATCGGGCTGGCGCTGCTGGCCTATCTCGTCGTGCTCTGGTTCCTCGCCACTCGCACGCGCGACCGCTTCGGCTTCGGCATGGCGCTCGGCATCGGCGTGCTCGAGGTGACGTATCTCCTCGGCGGGCTGGCGATGCAGCGGCCCTTCACGATCGACGGCGCGCTGCCGCTGTTCGCCGTCGCGGCCGCGCACCTGCCGATGCTCGTCACGGCGATGCACGCGTCCACCATCTTCCCGCCGCACGATACGAAGCGGCCGTGGATCGTGGGCTTCGGGACGGCGCTCCTGCTGATCGGCGCCTCCTGGATCGCGCCGGCGCTGCTCGAGCTCGCGAGCCGCTGAGCCGGCATCGGGGCGGGGAGTCCGCCTCGAAACCTCGGGGATCGGAGCGCGCGTAGTGCGCTCCAGCCGCTTCCGTGGTACTCTTGGCGGCCACCACCCGTTTCGCGAGGCTCGTATGGCGCTCTTTCCGCACGTCTTCCTCGGCACCCTGCGCGAGCACTACCTCCTGCTCTTCACCACGGCGGGGTGCGTCGCGCTCGTCGCGGGGTTCGTCGGCGCCTGGGTCGGCGCGCGATTCGGCGCCCGGGCGGCGGCGCGGCGAGCGCTCGCCGAGGCGGCACGCGGACTCGGCGGGGCGCCGGAGCTCCGCGGGCTGCAGGAGTCGATGGACACGCTCCTGCTCGAGGTCGAGCGGGTGGCGGAGGCGCAGCGGTTCACGGCCCGGCTGCTCGCCGAGCGCCCCGGCGGGGTGTCGTCCGCGCCGCCGCTGCCCCGCCGCGAGGCGGGGCACGTCACGCCGCACTGACGCGCGCGATCCTCGCCCGGCGCTGCCGCGGCCGGGCGAGCGCAGTAGCGACTAGCCCCCACCCGCTCCCGCGGCCGCTCCCGCCCACGCCGCCCCCGCGGGCGGCGGGCGGGTTGATCGCGCCGCCACGTGGTCCCGCCCCCCCCCCCGGGCGTCCGCCACCCGGTTGGTGTAGTTGAACCAGCTCGCGATGAGCGTGATCTGCAGGATCGCGCGATCGTCGAACCCGTGCGCGCGCAGCCCGTCCAGCGTCGCGCGCGAGCTGCGCGTCGCGTCCTCCGTGATGTCCACGACGAAGTCGAGCATCGCGCGCTCGGCCGCCGTGATCGGCGCCGTGCGGTAGTCGGCCCGCAGCGCGGCGACCAGCGTCTCGTCCAACGTCACCCGACGCAGAAACTCTGCGTGCGAGTTCATTCAATACCGGCAGCGGTTCGTCACGGAGACGACCGTCGCGATCATCTCGTGGTGACGCCGCTCGAGTGGCAGGTCGGGGCTCATCAGCGCGCCGAAGGTGGAGAAGGCGTGCTGGAGGGCGGCGGGGATGAGCGAATGCGAGGCGATGATGCTGTTCGCGCCCGCGGCCGTGGGGATGGCCGGCGGGCCCGCGTATTCCGCGGGATACATGGACCGCTGGGCGGCGAGAGCGGCCTTCAGCGGCCCCTCCGCGGCGTCCGGCGCGATGGTCTGGATCCAGGTCACCACTCGTCTCCTGAGGTGAAGTGGCGCCAAGAATAGGGGGCGTACCGCGACTCGGCCAGCGGGCATTGCCGAATGCTCACGACGCCGTGTCGCGCACCACCAGTGACGACTGCGGCAGCACCGACTCGAGCGTCCAGATGACGAGGAGCCCCGGGGTGACGTAGACGGTCTCGCTCAGGAAGCCGCGCGAGCCGCCGATCGGCGAGGCGTAGAGCTGCAGGCTCCCGTCGCCGAACTGGTTCGCCGCGACCTGGAAGTGGCCGCTCGTCAGGCCGTTCACGGTGCCGAGGCGCATGCGCATGCCCGAGTGCACCGTGTACACGTTGATGTCCAGCGTGTTGTGATTGACGATGTCCACGACGACCGGCGGCGGCTGCACGAAGCCGGCTCCGTGATGGGCGTAGCAGCCCGCGGTCGCCAGCGCCGCGGCGGCCAGCAGGGCGGTGCGGAGATGCCGGGAGATGGGGGCCATGAGCGGGGGCTGGTGTGCGGGCCGTGCGGAGCCGCACCAGCTATAGTGATCGCCGCGGGGAAGGGCAAGAACGAAGGCGGCCGGAGCGCCCCCGGGCGCGCAGGACGCTGCAATTGGGGCCCCAGAGACTAGATTCTTCCGCGACGACACGAACGCCACCATGACCCCTCGCTCGATCCGATTCACCGCCCTCGCCGCCTTCGCCGCGGCGCTCGCGCCGCTGTCCCTCGCCGCCGCCCAGCAGGGCGCCGCGGCCGGCTGCGACGCCGGGAACGGCGGCCTCACGCTCCCCGCGGGCTTCTGCGCCTCCGTGTTCGCCGACAGCGTGTGGGGGGCGCGGCACCTGGTCGTCGCGCCTAACGGCGACGTGGTGGTCAGCACGTACGGCCGACGCTCCGGCGGGGAGGGGGGGAGCGGGGGCGTGGGCGGCGGGATCGTCATCCTGCGCGACGCGGACGGCGACGGCCACGCGGACCGGCGCGGCCGCTTCGGCAGCTACCGCACGAGCGAGGTCGCGATCCGCGGCGGGTACCTCTACACGGAGAACTCGACGGACATCCTGCGCTACCCGTACCGCCCAGGGGAGCTGGAGATCGCCGCCGCGCCGGACACGATCGTGAAGGGGCTGCCTCGCGGCGGGCATGCGGCGAAGACCTTCGCCCTCGGGCCCGACGGGAAGTTGTACGTCAACATCGGCTCGGGCGACGGCGCGGCGAACGCCTGCCAGGTCCACGATCGGCAGCGGAGCTCGCCGGGGGTGGACCCCTGTCCGCAGCTCGCCACGCGCGCCGGCGTCTGGCGCTTCGACGCCGGTCGGCTCGGCCAGGCCGAGCATGACGGCGAGCGCTTCGCCACCGGGATCCGCAACGGCGTGGCGATCGCCTTCCAGCCGCGCGGCGGGCTCTGGGTCGCGCAGAACGGGCGCGACCAGCTTCACGACAACTGGCCGCAGTACTACACGGCGGAGCAGAGCGCCGAGTCGCCGGGCGAGGAGCTGTTCCACGTCGAGCGCGGCGACGACTTCGGCTGGCCGTACTGCTACTACGACATGCAGCGGACGGCGAAGCTGCTCGCGCCCGAGTACGGCGGCAACGGGCAGACGGTCGGCCGCTGCGCGTCGAAGAAGGGAAATGTCGCCGCGTACCCCGGCCACTGGGCGCCGGTCGGGCTGCTCTTCTACACGGGGACGCAGCTCCCGGCGCGCTATCGCGACGGCGTGTTCATCGTCTTCCACGGCTCGTGGAATCGCGCGCCGCTGCCGCAGGCGGGATTCAAGGTCGTCTTCCAGCCGCTGCGGGACGGCCGCGCCAGCGGTCCCTACGAAACGTTCGTCGATGGGCTGCTCGCGCCCGACCATCCGCTCACGCACCGCCCCGTGGGGCTCGCCGAGGCGGCCGACGGCTCGCTGTACCTGAGCGACGACATGGGCGGGCGGATCTGGAGGATCCGCTACGTGGGTGCTCGCTGACGGTGCGGCAGATGCGGAATGGACCAGCCGTCGGGAAGCCGATTAGGTTCCGCATCATGAGATCCGCAAGGGAGCAGAGGGCATGACCGCCAATCGACTCGAGCAGCTGCACCAGGCCGGTGTTTCCATCTGGCTCGACTTCATCGAGCGCAAGATCCTGCGCAACGGCGATCTCGAGCGCCGCATCCGTGAAGACGCGCTCACTGGCATGACGTCGAATCCGACGATCTTCGAGAAGGCGCTCGCCGAGGGCTCGGAGTACGACGACCAGATCCGGGGCGTCTCCGGCGACTTCACCCTCTCCGAGCTGTTCGAGCTCATCGAGACCACCGACGTGCGGCAGGCGTGCGACATCTTCCGCCCGGTGTACGATCGCGCGCACGGCGGCGACGGCTACGTGTCGATCGAGGTCTCGCCCGGCGCGGCGAACGACGCGAGCGCCACGGTGTCGGAGGCCGAGCGGCTGTGGAGCACGGTGGCGCGGCCGAACGTGATGGTGAAGGTGCCGGGGACGGTCGAGGGCGCGAAGGCGGTCCGTCGCCTCACCGCCGCCGGGCTGAACATCAACATCACGCTCCTCTTCTCGCTCGACGCCTACCAGCGCGTCATCGACGCCTACATGGCCGGTCTCGAGGACCGGCTGCAGCAGGGGAAGGACATCCGCGGCATCCACTCCGTGGCGAGCTTCTTCGTCAGCCGCGTCGACACCGAGGTGGACAAGCGGCTCGACGCGCTGCTGAAGAACGCGCCGGAGAGCCAGAAGGCGCACATCCAGGAGCTGAAGGGGAAGGCCGCGGTGGCGAACGCCAAGCTCGCCTACCAGCTGTTCCAGCGCGAGATCGCGAGCGCGCGGTGGAAGGCGCTCGCGGCGAAGGGGGCGAACGTGCAGCGGCCGCTCTGGGCGAGCACGAGCACGAAGAACCCCGCCTACCGCGATGTCATGTACGTCGAGGACCTCGTCGGGCCGCAGGTCGTGAACACGATGCCGCCGCAGACGATCGAGGCCTTCCGCGACCATGGCAACGTCGAGCGCACCGTGGACCGCGACGTCCGCCACGCCGAGCGCGTGCTGAAGGAGCTCGCGGACCTCGGCATCTCGATGGAGGACGTGACGCACAAGCTGCTCGTGGATGGCATCGCGAGCTTCCAGAAGTCCTTCGACACGCTCATCGCCGGTCTCCAGCAGAAGACGAAGAGCCTGGGGAAGGAGACCGCACTTCGCTGAGCCATGCCCGGCGGCGCCCCGCGCCGCCGGTTCTCGTTCTTCCCGCCCGGACTCAGGGACCACTACAGCACCGCACAGGGTTTCGTTTTGACTTTCTGCCGAACGAAGATCGTCTGCACCCTCGGCCCGGCCAGCTCGTCGGCCGAGGCGCTGCGCAGTCTGATGGAAGCGGGCCTCAACGTCGCCCGCGTGAACTTCTCCCACGGCACGCACGAACAGCACGCGGCGACGATCGCCACGGTCCGCCGCGTCGCCGAGGAGCTCGGCCGCCCCGTCGCCATCCTCGGCGACCTCCAGGGGCCGCGCATCCGCATCGGCGACCTCCCCGAGACGATCGATCTCGCGGACGGCAGCGACGTCGTCTTCGTGCCCGAGGGGCAGGAGAAGGGGGACGAGATCCCCGTGACGTACGAGGCGCTCGCCGACGACGTCCACGTCGGCGACCGGATCCTCGTCAACGACGGGCTGCTCGAGTTCGTGGTGCTGGACGTGTCGAAGCCGCGCGTGAAGGCGCGCGTGCTGCACGGCGGCCCGCTCAAGAGCCACAAGGGGATGAACCTGCCCGGCGTGCAGGTCTCCGCGCCCTCCATCACCGAGAAGGACCGCGAGGACATCAAGTTCGCGGTGCAGCAGGGGCTCGAGTACCTGGCGCTGAGCTTCGTGCGGCGCGCCCAGGACATCGCCGAGCTGCGCGGGCTGATCCCCAGGGAGATGCTCGTCGTCGCGAAGATCGAGAAGGATTCCGCGCTCGAGAACATCGAGACGATCATCGGCGCGTCGGACGCGGTGATGGTCGCGCGCGGCGACCTGGGGGTGGAGCTGCCGTTCGAGGAGGTGCCGATCGCGCAGAAGCGGATCATCGCGCTGTGCAACCGGATGGGCCGGCCCGTGATCACGGCGACGCAGATGCTGGAGTCGATGATCACGAACCCGCGGCCGACGCGCGCCGAGGCGAGCGACGTGGCGAACGCGATCCTCGACGGCACCGACGCGGTGATGCTCTCGGCGGAGACGGCGGCGGGGCAGTACCCGCGGCTGGCGGTGGAGGCGATGAGCCGGATCATCGCCGAGATCGAGAAGCACGAGGCGCGCATCCAGCGCGACGAGCGCCGCGCGGGCGAGCGGGCGATGAGCACGGAGTTCGCCATCGCCGCGGCGTGCAGCGCCGCCGCGGAGATGCTCGCCGCGCCGGCGATCGTCGTCGTGACGAAGAGCGGGTTCACGGCGCGGATCGTCGCGTCGCAGCGGCCGCAGGTGCCGATCCTCTCGCAGACCGACTCGCCGCGCACCTACCGGCAGCTCGCGCTGGTGTGGGGCGTGGTGCCGGAGCTGGTGCCGCACTGCGAGACCTACGACGAGGCGGCGCGCATCGCGCTCGACGTCGTCCGCCGCCGCGGCCTGGCGCGGAGCGGGGACCGGGTGGTGGTCACCGCGGGCGTGCCCTTCGACACGCCGGGAACGACGAATCTGCTGAAGGTGGAAACGGTTTGAACGCGGGACGAGGGACGCGGGACGCGCGGTGGCGTGACGGCGGAACACCTCGGCATGGGGTGGAGCGCGGTCTCGACCGGTCGCCCGCGTCGCGCGTCCCGCGTCCCGCGTCGCTCCCATGCGGCTGACGTTCCTGGGCACCGGCACCAGCTTCGGCGTCCCCTACATCGGGTGCGGGTGCCGGGTGTGCCGGTCGGCGGATCCGCGCGACCGGCGCACGCGCGTCGGGGCGCTGGTCGAGACCGACGGCGGGACGCGGATCCTGATCGACACGCCCCCAGAGCTGCGGCTCCAGCTCATCGCGGCGGGCGTGGATCGGGTGGACGCGGTGCTCTTCACGCACGATCACGCCGACCACACCCACGGGATCGACGACCTGCGCGCGATCACGGTGAAGCGTTCGGGGCCGCTCCCGGTCTATGGTTCGGCGCAGACGCTCGACGGGCTGGCGCGCAAGTTCGCGTACATCTTCGACGACGACATCCGCCCGCTGCCGGGGACGTCCAAGCCGGAGGCAAAGCGGCACGTGATCGAGCCCGACGTGCCGTTCGTCGTCGGCGACGTGGAGGTCGTGGCGGTGCCGGTGCCGCACGGTGCTGTCACGGTCTTTGCATACCGCATCGGGCCGCTGGCGTTCGTGACCGACGCGAAGACCGTCCCGCCCCCGGCGATCCAGCGGCTCCGCGGCTGCCGCGTCCTCGTCCTCAACGCACTCTTCCGGACCGAGCACCCCACGCACCTGAGCATTCCGGAGGCGCTGCGCGTGGCCGCCGAGATCGGCGCCGAGCGCACGTACCTGATCCACCTGACGCACGACAACTTCCACGCGGACCTCGAAGCCGAGCTCCCGCGCGGCATCGCGCCCGCGTTCGACGGGCTGACGGTGAAGATCTGAGAAGGGTCGAGGGTTCAGGGTCGAGGGTCGAGCTGGAGAGCATCGCGCATCGATGCTTCCTCTCGACCCGCGTCCCTCGTCCCTCGCTCTCGACCCTCGACCCTCGACCCTCGCCACTACTACTACCATGCTTTCCATCGACTACACCAACATGATGGCCGACGTGGTCTCGGGGGGGATCGAGGCCACGGCCTGGGAGCAGGCGCAGCGCGACTTCGCGAGCGTGCACGACGGGTTCGACGCGCTCCGCGACCGGGGCGATCTCGGCTTCCTCGACCTGCCGACCGACGAGCCGCTGCACCGCCAATCGACGGACTTCGCCCAACGAGTCCGCGGGCGCTTCGACGATGTCGTCATCCTCGGCATCGGCGGCTCGGCGCTCGGGCCGATCGCGCTGCGCACGGCGCTCCTCGAGCCGGCGTGGAACACGCTGTCCAGCGGGGAGCGCGGCGGCTGGCCGCGGCTCCACGTGCTCGACAACGTGGACCCGACGACGATCGCGGCGCTGCTCGCGCGCCTCGATCTCGCGCGCTCGCTCTTCGTCGTGACGTCCAAGTCCGGCGGCACGGCGGAGACGATGGCGCAGTACCTCGTCGTGCGGCAGCGCCTCCAGCAGGCGGTCGGCGACGCGGCGAAGGACCATCTGGTCTTCGTCACGGATCCGCAGAAGGGGGCGCTGCGCGCGATCTCGCGCTCGGACGGGATCCCCGCGCTCGACATCCCGCCTAACGTGGGCGGGCGCTTCAGCGTCCTCACGCCGGTCGGCATCCTGCCGGCGGCGCTCGTCGGGATCGACACGGCGGCGCTGCTGAAGGGCGCCGCCGACCTCGCCGCCCGGTGCACCGGCACCGTGCTCCGCGAGAACCCCGCGGGGGTGCTCGCCGAGCTCCAGTACCTGGCCGACACGCGGCACGGGCGGCACATCCACGTGCTCATGCCCTACGCCGACCCGCTGCGCGACCTCGCCGACTGGTATGTCCAGCTCTGGGCGGAGAGCCTCGGCAAGCACGCGAAGCCTGGCGACGCAGGCGTGGGGCCGACGCCGCTGGCGGCGCTCGGGGCCACCGACCAGCACAGCAAGGTGCAGCTCTTCATGGAGGGGCCCCCCGACAAGACCGTCGCCTTCATCGCCGTCGGCGAGCGCGGGGCGCAGGTAGAGATCCCGAAGCTGCACGGCGACGTGAAGGAGCTGGCGTACCTCGGCGGTCACCAGCTTGGGGAGCTGCTGGACATCGAGCAGCGGGCGACGGCGGGCGCCCTGGCGCGCCGCGGCCGCCCGAACCTCACGATCCACATCGACCGGGTGGACGCCTGGCACCTCGGGGCGCTGTTCATGCTCCTCGAGATCGCGACGATCTACGCCGGCCGGCTGTACGGGGTCAATCCGCTCGACCAGCCGGGGGTGGAGCTCGGGAAGCAGTTCACCTACGCGCAGCTCGGCCGGCCGGATGCCGAGCAGGCTCGGCAGGAATGGAACATGCTACCGAAGCCGAAGTCGGAGTACCGGGTGTAGGGGGTGCTCCCGATGGCGCGGCGGGCGGGCCCGAGGCAAACGTGACGGGACGCTTGCCCGCACCACCGGGGCGGTACAGCTTCCGGGGATCACATCCCAACAGACACCCACGGTAGAGGCATACATGGAGCATCTCGACGCTTTGAATTCCCTGTTCGGAGCGGATGTCGAGGTCCAGGACGGGCGCGTCACGGTCAAGCGGGAGGCGGCGCTCGCCTCCGAGACCATGGACACGCTCGTTCGCACGGCCGTTTTCGGCGAGAACGACGAGCGCGACTACGCGCGCTGGCTCATCTGGGAGCTCGGCCAGGCGGTCGGCGTGCGCCCCGCGTCGATCCAGGAGCTGTACCTGGCGCGCGGGCGTGGCGAGATCCACGGCTTCACCGTCCCAGCGATGAACCTGCGCGGGATGGTCTACGACACCGCGCGCTCGCTCTTCCGGACCGCGAAGAAGCTCGAGGCCGGGGCGTTCATCCTCGAGATCGCGCGCTCGGAGATCGCGTACACCGACCAGCGGCCGCCGGAGTACGTCGCCGTGCTGCTCGCCGCGGCGATGCGCGAGGGGTTCCGCGGCCCGGTGTTCGTCCAGGGCGACCACTTCCAGGTCAACGCGAAGAAGTACGCCGTCGACCCGAAGGCCGAGGTCGAGGCGGTGAAGGCGCTCGCCCGCGAGGCGATCGCGGCGGGCTTCTACAACATCGACGTCGACACGTCGACGCTGGTCGACATCTCCAAGGCGACGCTCGACGAGCAGCAGCGGCTCAACTACGATGTCGGCGTCGACATCCTCTCCACGGTGCGCGAGCTCCAGCCGGAGGGCGTGACGATCTCCGTGGGCGGCGAGATCGGCGAGGTCGGGGGGCACAACTCCAACGTCGGCGAGCTGCGCGCGTACATGGACGGGCTGAACCGCGTGAAGCCGAAGAACATGGCCGGGCTGTCGAAGATCTCCGTGCAGACGGGGACCTCGCACGGGGGCGTGGTGCTGCCGGACGGCTCGATCGCGAAGGTGAACGTGGACTTCGACACGCTGCGGGAGCTGTCGAAGGTGGCGCGCGACGAGTACGGGATGTCGGGCGCGGTGCAGCACGGCGCGTCGACGCTGCCCGACACGGCGTTCCACAAGTTCCCGGAGATCGAGACGGCGGAGATCCACCTCGCGACGAACTTCCAGAACATGCTGTACGACGGCATGCCGGACGAGCTGCGGCGGGAGATCTACGCGTGGCTCGAGGTGAACGCGAAGGAGGAGCGGAAGCCGACCGATTCGGACGAGCAGTTCTACTACAAGTCGCGGAAGAAGGCGCTCGGGCCGTTCAAGAAGCAGCTCTGGCACCTGCCCGACGCGGCGAAGGCGAAGCTGGCGCGGTTGTACGACGAGAAGTTCGAGTTCCTCTTCCGGCAGCTCGCGGTGGGGAACACGGCGAAGTACGTGGCGCAGTACGTGCACGCGCCGGTGCAGCACCGGCCGATGCCGCACGAGACGGTGGCGGTGGCGGCGGCACCAGACGACGCGGAGGCGGGTGAATAACACGCGACGCACGGTCGACGAGCTCTGGCTGCGGGCGCTGGAGCGCGTCGCCACGCGGGCGGCGCACGAGATCAAGGGTGCGCTGAACGGTGTCGCGGTGAACCTGGAGGTGGTGCGGGCGCGGGCGGCGAAGCCGGACGCGCCCGCGGCGGCGGTGGCGAGCTTCGCCGGGGTCGCCGCCGGCCAGCTCGAGGCGGTGGTGGACATGAGCGAGGCGATGCTCCAGCTGGCGCGCGCGCCGCGCGAGCCGGTGGACATCGCGGCGACGGTCCGCGGGCTGGCCGCGCTGCTCCGGCCAGCGGCGCGGGCCGAGGGGTGCGCGCTCGAGGTCGTGGAGAGCGCGGACACGGGGCCGGTGCAGGCGCCGGCGAGCTGGGCGCGGGGCAATGTCGTCCGGCTCGCCGTGGCATCGGCGATGCTTGCGTGTATGGACTCCAAGCGCGACGTGCGCTGTCGCGTCGCGCGGCAGTCCGGTAGCGAGACGGTGCTGGAGGTGGAGTGTACCACCGCCGACGTCGGCGCTCCCATTCTGGAACCCGACATCACGCACGCGGTATCCGACGCCGGCATCCTGGTCCGGAACACCGCGCGGGGCATCTCATTGGCGTTCCCGCACAGCGGCGAACCATTGCGCGAGAGAGCATGAAGCAGACGAACGCGAAGATCCTCATCGCCGACGACGAGCAGGCCATCACCGCCGGCCTGGGCGCCATCCTCGGCGAGGAGGGCTACGGAGTCGAGGTGGCGAACGACGGCCAGAAGGCGCTCGAGCGGCTGTCGAACGAGAAGTTCGGCGTCATCCTCGCCGACCTGAAGATGCCCAAGGTGGACGGGCTGGCGCTCCTGCGCGAGCTGCAGCAGCGGCAGATCCCCACCGAGTGCATCATCATCACCGGCGCCGGCACCGTCGAGACGGCGGTGGACGCGATGCGCCAGGGCGCCTACGACTACATCGAGAAGCCGCTGAACGCCGAGAAGCTCAACCGGCTCAAGGCGCTCATCCCGAAGGCGCTGGAGAAGTTCAACGTCCAGCAGAAGAACCGCGAGCTCGCGTCGAAGCTCGAGGGGCTCACGCACTACGGCGAGCTCACCGGCCAGTCGGACGTGATGCGCGGCGTGTACCAGGTGATCGACGCCGTGGCGTCCTCCACGGCGAGCGTGCTCATTCTCGGCGAGTCCGGCACGGGCAAGGAGCTCGTCGCGCGGGCGTGCCACACGAAGAGCGAGCGCGCGAAGGGGCCCTTCTTCGCCCTCAACTGCGCGGCGCTCCCGAAGGAGATCCTGGAGAACGAGCTGTTCGGCCACGAGAAGGGCGCCTTCACGGGGTCGACGAACGAGAAGCCGGGCGCGTTCGAGCTGGCGAGCGGCGGGACGCTCTTCCTCGACGAGGTCGCGGAGATGTCGCCCGACATCCAGGTCAAGCTGCTGCGCGCGCTCGAGACGCGCATGGTGCGCCGCCTCGGCGGGAAGAAGGAGATCCCGGTCGACATCCGCGTCGTCGCCGCCACGAACAAGGACCTCCAGAAGGCGATCTCCGAGGGCGAGCTGCGCGAGGACCTCTACTATCGCCTCGCGGTCGTCGAGATCGTGCTGCCGCCGCTGCGCGAGCGCGCCGAGGACGTGCAGCTCCTCGCGCGCGAGTTCCTCGAGCGCTACGCGAGCCAGAACGGGAAGAACATCACCGGCTTCGAGGACGCGGCGTGGGACTGGATCCTGTCGTATCACTGGCCGGGCAACGTCCGCGAGCTGAAGAACGCGGTCGAGCGGGCGGTGATCATGGCGCGCGGGGAGAAGATCACCGTCGGCGACATCATGCCGCGGCACCTCCGCAGCTCGGGCGAGGTGAACTCGTCGGTGAACATCGCCGTGGGCTCCACGGTGGCCGACGCGCGCCGGCAGCTCGTCGTGCGCACCTTCGCCTCGACTGGTGGAGACACGGTGCGCACGGCCAAATTGCTGGGAGTCCCGGCCGACGAGGTGCGGAGCGAGCTGCTCACGCTGATCGCCGGGTCGGCGAACGGGGAAGGGACGCCGGTGGCGGCGGGAGCCGCGGCCGGTGCCGCGCGACGGCCGGAGACGGCGGCGCCGGCGGCCGCGGCGCGGACGCCCG